>JAFWDS010000027.1 GCA_017516075.1 Candidatus Saccharimonadota bacterium | reverse complement strand
TTCATATAACGAAGAAGGTGCCTTTTATAATTATGGAGTGCCAGCTGGCAATAAGGTTGTAACTATTGATGGAGCTGAAAGTATCCATATCGCAGTAACCTATGGTGCTCCACAAAACTATGGTGGTCCACCAAGTGATTTATATATCTTTACCGGGAATCATCCTGACTATACGAACTCTAATAGTGCAGATGGGTTAGCGAGTTGCGGTTCAACTAATTCAGTTAATGGTGCATTCTCTTCTACTGGCAATGGCGGTACGCAAGTTACGATGGAATGTGATATCGCTGGTGATTCGGTGACGTTCTATGATTATAGTGCAAATACTAATAATACTGCCTCCATGGGTTACTATGCTGTAATTACCGGCCAAGGCATCATCACATCTTATGAAAAGACCGCTACTTCTGGTACTTATCAAACTCCAACTACTAGAACTAACCAAGACGTCTTCCTAGGTTGGAGTACTAATCCAAATGCTAATGCTGATGCCGAAGAGCCACTCTATACTAACGAAGCAGACTTTATCGCTAATGCACCATACACAAATATAGACAATACGGTTACTATGTATGCAGTCTGGGGTAAAACCTTTAATGCAGCCTATGCTGATGCTAATAAATCCCAACTATCCGGTCACTATAAAATGCAAGATGGTACAGAAGAACTATGTAAAGAAATCTACGTCGGTGCTACGGAAACCCTCATAGATACTAGAGACAACACTACTTACATGGCAGGGAGACTAAAAGACGGTAAATGCTGGATGTTAGATAATCTCGCACTTGATCCAACAAATTCCACTACTGCAGCAAATATGAATGCATCAAACACTAATGCTACTCAGGAAGCCATTGACAACCTTCTAAATGGTGGTAGTAGCACTACCGGCTGGAGTAATGTAGTAGTAGTCGATGTGGATACGAATTTCGAGTCGTGTACAGAACCACGCATTAATAATGCTAGTAAAGATACCCTTATAACATCATATGGCCCAGCTTCAACTAACGGCCAAGCTAAAGTAGGTATCTACTATAACTATTGTGCTGCATCCGTTAGTACTTACTGTTACGCAAGTGGTAGTGGTATAGATGTACTAGATACTCTCATAGACGCTCCACAAGATATCTGTCCAGCTAACTGGCGAATGCCGACAGGTGGTAAGTCTGGCGAATACTATTCTTTGGCCCAAAAGTACGGAAGTGATGCAACTAACACTAACAGCCTCCAGTATAACCTATCTACGCCTCTGTCTGGCGTCTATGACAGTAGTTCTGCGAATAGTCAGGGTAGCGACGGCAGCTGGTGGTCCTCTACCTTCGGCACTAACTACAACATGCACTACATGCTCGTGACTCCGACCAGCATGAACCCGAGCCTCATCAATAGTCGCGTCGGCGGTAAATCTATGAGATGCTTGATGGCTGATTAGAGTAGTTTGGTTGCTGTGTGAGTCTGCGTTTGCTGTTCCCGATGCCACTGAATAATGCGCTACCGTTCCTTATGAGCTGAAAGCGAAATGAGGAACAGGCAGGCGCGGAAAAAATTTGAAAGAATGGTACATCAGACTCGTTAGAGGATTGGTTTGCAGTTGGCGAGTACAAGAAGTTGCCTAACGAGGTAGGCGGACAAGAAACTACGGCGCCGGACAAAGTCGCAAACGAAATGCGGAAGTTGTTAAAAAAGTACCGTGCCCGCAAGGTCTTGGACTTGCACGATTTGCTAGCTTTTCACTATGAATTTGAAAAAATCCATCCGTTCCAAGATGGCAACGACCGGTACTTCGGCTATTCTATCCGTTGTCTACTCCGCTAGTATGGGTAATCACTAGTTCTAAGTTCTGCTCCTCCAGCCTTTTCAAAATCCAAGGAAAAATGCGGGATTATGTCAAACGGATTTCGGTAATGGCAGGTTAGTTAGAACAGATGAATCAATGAAAAAATGCTAATTTTTGAAAAAGGATTATATGTCAAATGAAACTAATGAAGAATCGATAGCATCTATTGAAAAAAAGATTGATGTAATCCGTTCGAGTAACAAATCGAAAACAAAAACAACTTATGCCAATATAAAGAATATATGAAAAAGAGAACAATAATACTAATTCTATTTTGGTTTATGATACAATAAAGACATGAAGAAAAATAGATTATATCTATATTATACCATATTTTTAGTATTTTGTCTAGTAGGTATGACTTTACCAGTGAAGGCGATTTCGGAGGAGCAGAAGGCGGGAATAAAGGATCATTGTGAGACAATTCGCGAGAGTTTGAAAACTGTGCAAAAGAATGATTCGAGAGCGCGGGTTTTTTTGGGGGCTCACTATGAGACGATTCTTTCAAAGTATATCACGCCGCTGAATATTAAATTGGTGGAGAATAGTATGTCGGCTACTGGTCTTGTGGAAAATCAGAACAAAGTAGCAGATACTAAGACGATTTTTGCGAACGATTTTATTAGTTATCAGAAACATTTGGAGGAATTAATTGCGATTGATTGCAAAAATGAGCCGGATAAGTTTTATGAAAAATTGGAAAAAGTGAGGCAAAAACGTGCAACAATGGAGCAGGATGTTTTGAAAATGCGGAATCTGATTTCGGAGCATGTGAAACTAGTAAATGGTTTGAAGGAAAAAATGTGATGAGTGAAGAAAACAATGAGCAGAACAATGCGAAAAAAGAGAGAGGTGGATTTAATCTTGTTTTGATGGGGATTATTGCGATTATTATTGCGATGGCTACTACTAGTGTGAGCATGGCGATTTATCATAATTCGGGTGATATTTATTTGGATAGGTCGAGACCAGGGTTTTTGCCGGACGAAGAAGAGATTGACGATGACGAGAAAAAGGAAGATATCGATTTTGATTTTTCGAAAGTTGACAAATTGAATGCCGAAACAATGAAAGAATACCTAGAGAATATTAATAAAGAAATTGAAGAAGTTGATTCGTATAAGAATCCGTTTTCGGCGGAAGTTTTGTCGGACGAGAATTTGGGTATACCAGTGGAAACGGGGGCAGAATAAAAAATGTTTAATCCTTGATTTTTTTTAAAAAAGATTTATACTAAAAGCGGATGGGTATGAAAAGAAAGCAAAAGAAGATGAATAAGAAACACGAAGCGATAGTGTTTGGCATCCTGGCTTTCGCGGTTTTTACTACGGCGATGGTGTTGTCGGTCGTAGCGATGAGAAGTACGATTGACGAAATCGCCGAAACGGCAATTTCGAGAACTCCAGACGCAATACTAGCTAGTGCTGGCGTAACTGATGGTAAGAATGTTCTACTACCGGTAGGATATTTTGATCAAAGGCAGGAGCCATGTGTGGATATGTATAATTTGGATTTGAAGAATGAGTTGTATAATAGAGAGTTTGAATGGGTGAGTTGTGAATACTATAATAATGGTTTTGAGCAGGGGTTAGTGAGTTATGATTTGAACGATGATTTGCTGCCGGTGGGGGTAGGCGGGCAGTTGACGCCAAATCGCGGATTGAAGGACATGTCTTATTGGTTTACGGCGGTGGATGGTAAGAATAAAAGCTATTATGGAAATCTAGAAATGAGCTACAGCAAGAATAACGCTGAGTTTTCTTTTTATAGTGAGGATTTTTATCCGCTGGATGAGGCGACGTTTAGCGACGGGGATAGCGTGAATGTGGATGGGCATAATCATCTATTCACGATGAATCTTGCGGTGCCGTTTACAGTGCTGGCGAGCGGAGAAGAGAGTTTTGAAATTGTGGCGGATGATGACACATTTGTATTTGTAGGGGATGAACTAGCGATTGATTTGGGCGGGATCCACGAGGCGATGGCGGGTAGGTTGATGATTAATGAAGAAGGTGAAGTTTATTCTGGGGTGGGGGACGAAGAGTTGGCTTTTTCTGGCGTGAAAGTGAAAAAGGATGAAGGCTCGATAATACGTATTTTCCACGCAGATAGAAATTCAAGTGAATCGGTGTTTGGGGTGATGTTTAGTGAAATGAACTTGGGTGTGGTAGAGACTAAAGTTGCGGATAAGAAAAAAAGCAGCGAAATACAGATTGCGTATGATCCGACAGATCCGACATATGTGGCACCGCTGGGTGAGAGTGTAGTGGTGAAGGCGGATGGTACGAGGGGTTATATCATCATGGCAACCATAGAGGGTATTATGGTGATTGCGTTTGCGGTGTTTATGGTGATTGCGATAAAAGCAGTCGTAAAAAGAAAAGCGAATAAATAATTATTTTTTGGGTTGGCTGATGTTGGCTGGACGACCATAGTCTGGGATGATGATGGGATGTTTTTGGCCGCGATGGTCGTACAGAGGAATATTTAATTCGTGGGCGAGAGTGTTGATGATGGCGGCGCCGATGCGAAGACCAGTAAAAGAACCGGGGCCGGACATGAAATGAATCTCCGAAATGTCTTGCCAGGTTTTGCCGTTTTCTTGTAATTTTTCATGGATAAAACCTAGGAGTTTTTCGGCAAGGTCTTTGTCGAAATAGTATTTGTACTCTTTGTTATCTAATGTTAGGATTGTTTCTGGTGTGCTAGTATCTAGATATAATTTCATAGGAGTATTATATCATAGAAGTATAAAACCTCCTTTTTCTTTCGCGATGACTTCACGCCACGTTATTTTTTACAACATTTCACTCAATCCTCGTCTCAATCAAGTTATCAGACTCGCTTCGCGAATCTGTAACTTTATTCGCCTCGGATGAGGAAAAGTTGTGAAAAATAACTGGGTTTGTCATATGCTCAAGAAAAAGTAGGTTTTACACTTCTTGTGTTATCATCGTTATAATCAATAGTGATCTGGATGTGATTATTTGGGAGGAGATTAGCGATTGATTCGCCCCATTCGATAACTATGATATTATCAGGATTTTCAAGGTTTTCCGTGAGGTCGTCTTGCATGAGACCGGGGTCGGAGAGGCGGTAGAAATCGTAATGGATGAGACGACCTTTGCCACTAGGAAGAGCATAGGATTTAGAAATGGTGAAGCTGGGGCTGGTGATGGGCTCTGTGATACCTAGACCTGCGGCGAGGCCGCGCGTGAAAGTGGTTTTGCCGGTGCCGACGTCGCCGATGAGTTCAATGATATGAAGCCTTTTTTTGGCGAAGTTTTTGCCAAAGTCGAGCATTTCTTGTTCGGAATGAATAATCATTGTATAATTATAGCATGAATATCTATATATCTGGAATATCAGGGACGGGGATGGGGCCGTTGGCGTTGATGGCGAAACAGGCTGGATTTGAAGTGTGTGGGTCTGATCTTAGTCAAGGGGCGATTTATGATGAACTAATTGATGCAGGAATAGAGGTTTTTATGGGTGAACAGGATGGTGAATTCTTGCGAGAGAAAATGAAAGATGGGATTGATTGGTTTGTGCATACTTCGGCTTTGCCAGAGGACCACCCGGAGTTGGTATTGGCGAGAGATGCTGGAATTAAATGTACAAAGCGAGACGATTTTACGGCGTTTTTGGTGGAAAAGCTTGGATTAAAGATGGTGGCGGTGGCGGGCACGCATGGCAAAACGACGACGACGGCGATGATTGTTTGGGCGGCGTTGAAGATGCATATGAAGGTTGCATATATCGTCGGGACGACGCTAGGATTTGCGTCGTCGGGGGCGTACCATAAGGGTGATAAGTTTTTCGTGTACGAGGCGGATGAATACGATAAGAATTTTTTGAAGTATCATCCGTGGCTGGCGGTGATTCCGTCGGTGAGTTATGATCATCCGGATATTTATCCGACAAAAGAGGATTACGAGAAAGCGTTTGAGCAGTTTAGGAATCAGAGCGAGTCGGTGATTGAAAACACGGCGGATGGGTTGAAAGATAGTCGGGGCGAAAATTTGATGATGACTCCGGATATGTTTAAATTGGCGGGGGAGGCGAGAAGGATTGATGCGGCGCTAGCTGGAGAGGCGGTTATGCGGATGGATTTTGATAGGATTCGAGAAGAGATGATTGACGTAATGTATACGCCGTTTCCGATTGTGGAGATAATGAATGAATTTCCTGGGGTGGGGAGGAGATTTGAGAGAATTAATGATGGGGTCTATACGGATTATGCGCATCATCCGGAAGAGATTGCTGCGACGATGAATGTTGCGCTTGAGGAATGCGAAAGAGCTGGAAAAAAGGGTGTGGTGATAGTATATCAGCCACATCAAAATACAAGACAGCACGAAGTAAAGGATGGATATAAAAATGCGTTTCTTGGTGCGGAGAAGATTTTTTGGCTGCCGACGTATTTGACGAGAGAAAATGCGGATTTGGCGGTGATAAAGCCAGAAGAGTTTATAAAGGAGTTGGCGAATAAGGAAAAAGCGGAGGCTGCGGAGCTTGATGATAAATTGGAAGAGAAGTTGCGTTACTATATTGATGATGGGTTTTTGGTGCTTTTGATGACAGCAGGTCCGGCGGATGGGTGGTTGAGGGAAAAGTTTTGCTAGATAGAAGTTTGGTTTGATGGTTGTGTAGTTTTTAAGCTTGATTTGATGGTTGTGTGATTTTGAAGCTTATGCTAATATATATAGTATGAGTGGCGATGTACGACACGAAAATAAGGCATTGATGGGGATTTTTGTTGGTCTATTAGTCTTAATTGTGGTTTTGGCGGGCGTGATTGTGGGGGTGAATGTGATAAATGCTAATAATGGGGCTGGGAATGATGAAAGTGAAGAGTTAATGGAAGCAATAGAAATACTTCCAGAAATTGAAAGAAGGACATTAGAAGAGCCTGACTTTGACACAGACGACGCTATTGCGTTGTTTGAGGAGGAGAGGCAGAAAGGTGACGATAATAGGAAGTTTTTGGTGAATTTAGATTATGCTTTTTATAAGAATAATTATCTGCTGGACGTTTATGGCGCAATAGAAATATTGGAGTCGATTAAGCCGTTGATTAGTAACGATGATGAATTTGTTTCGTATTGCGGTTTGGCGATAGAATACTATAGAGCTATAGGAAAAGAAGAAGAAATTAATGAGTGCCTGGAAAGGCTTACTATAAAACCAGATGGATATGTGGAGGGTAATAGTGAGGAAGGCTAGAATGAAAAAGTTTAAGTTGTGTTCTATAGGAATGATTGTTTCATCTATAGCGTTTATTGCTTGTTTTGGTTGTATTAGTGGTAATGCATATGCGAATGGTGGGTTGATTGGCGGTGGGGGCAGTGGAGGTGGTGGTAGTGGCTATTCAACGGGTGGCGGTGGCGGTTGCGACGATACTACGCCTACGGTGGATTGTTTAGGGACATCTTGGATTTTTTATAAAAGTACCGGTAATGTTGCTGGATTGAGCGTTCAACCACATATTGATTCCGCTGCCTCGATTCCAAAAGAATGTTCAGAGCATTCGGATCAGGGAGGTGGTTTTTGGCATTTTGGAAGAAATTCATATGGACTTAGTTGGAATGGTATTAATTATTTTGGTGATTTTAATAATCTTAACGATTACAATACTGGTGGTG
This sequence comes from Candidatus Saccharimonadota bacterium, assembly GCA_017516075.1. Classification (GTDB taxonomy): domain Bacteria; phylum Patescibacteriota; class Saccharimonadia; order Saccharimonadales; family Saccharimonadaceae; genus Nanosyncoccus. The sequence goes on along the minus strand of JAFWDS010000027.1, from coordinate 23,291 downwards.
GTAAGAGAGGTCACCAGGATTCATACAATTGGGGGGCGACATATGGCAGTGGGCATTATAGGGATCGCTATAGGACTTTTAGCGATGGCAGCCTAAAACACGAATTAAAAAGCGGCGGCAATGTGATATATAAGGCAACGAAATATGGCGGTGATCCTCGTTATGGTGGTCAGGTGCTGGAGGACTATAAGAAGGCATGTATTTATGCTGGCAATGCGCCGCAGAATTGTCAGTCTGTTGGTGGTGACGTTTCGTGGTTTTGTTATTGGGAAGATATGGCTGGACATACTTTGACTGCTTACGCGGTGACTACTTCCGGGGCAGATCTTAATGGTGGAAATCCCATAGGTAGCGCAAGAGTAAATAACGGTGCGTCGGCAACAGTGAATAGTATAGGTATTACTGGTTACACTTTCAAGGGATGGAGGACGAATAAGTCGTCTGGTAATCCTTCGGGCGGTGGTTCGTACACCATAAGCTCTTTGACGAGTGACCAGACGATTTATGCAGTATATGAACGAATTCGGGTAACACTTAAAGGGACGGCGGTAATCGAAAATGGTACTTCGATAAGTGGTAAGATAAGTGATGTCAGCACTACGGTGGATTATGGTAGTAAAGCTAGTATTACGAGGGGAACGAGTCCGGCCTATACTTTTTTGGGGTGGAAAGAAACTGCATCGGCTAGTTCGTACGCTAGTTCGAATACGACCTATACTGCTACTTCATTGACAAGTAATATGACGCGTTATGCGGTTTATCGCATTAATAGACGTACTCTGACTGCGTATGCCGTGACGACTAGTGGTGGTGATTTGAATGGCGGAAAAGCGATTGGTTCTGTTACGGTGGATTATGGTTCTAAGGCCTCGGTTACTAGGGCGGTTTATACTGGGTACACGTTTAAGGGGTGGAGGTCGAGTAAGGCTTCTGGTACTCCTAGTGGCGATACGATATATAGCGTTGACTCATTGACTGCCAATACAACAATATATGCGGTTTACGAAAGAAATCATTTTAAAGCGAGAGCGAGAGTGTTTAGTGGAGAAGGTACGAGTGGGAGCCCGAGCGCTGATACTACCTTTGTTGATTCTAGTCAGACTAAAAGCATAGAGGTTAATTGCGCTAATAGTGGATGTAAGGTTTCGTTTGATTTGGCGCTTAAGACGATAGCAGGGAGCGGCAATACACAATACAGTGTTGTACGTACTAAAGGTAGCAGCACTTCTACTAAAACAACGACCCCTACAAGCCCATCCGCACCATCTAATGGTGATAATGGAACTACTCTAAAAATTAATGGCAATTCTTATTATGTCGAGACGTTGGTTCCTGGAGAGACTGTTTGCTATCAGCTGACTTTTCGCCCGTATGGGTCTCTATCGAATGATGCCGAAAGAACCGTGAAGGCTTGCGCTACGGCCAAAGTAACTTATTTTAAGGGTATGTCTAGTGTGTCGCCTGGGTCGATATTAAACCCCAGTACGACTACTTCGACTGGTTGGGTTAACTCTAACACGACAACAAAAGTAAGAACTATTAATAAGGAATGTGATGCGAGGACTGGTTGCGATATAACTTTCACTCATAAACTAAAAACAGATCCAGATAATGGCGGCTCTACAACTTATACAATTGAAAGAACGTCCAATTTGACACAAAGCGATCTAAAACAGAGAATAACACAACAGACTGGTAATGATGCGCTTGTGAAAGGAGCAACATTTAGCGGGGCCGAAAAACAATTGCATTCGGAGACTTTGACAATGTATCCAGGTATGGAGGTGTGCGAAAAATTGACGTTTAAGCCTAATAATAATCAGGTAAGTGTGCCTAATGATGTTTATTCGCAGATATGTGTGACAGTGGAAGGAAATGGCCAACCAGATGATCCATCGAATTTGGATAGACCAAGTGATCCGGACAAAACAGATGATGATGATTTGAATCCTGATAAAGCGGCGTTTCTCAATATTAAAGTTCGCAATAAAAATTATAGTAAATATAATCAATATCAACGCGAGGTTTATGCGAAGCCTTTGCAGAATGTGCAATATCGGGCGGTTTATAATCCTGTTTTGCAGTATACGTATTATTTGAAATTGACAAAGGTGAAAATTGATAACAAGAGTGTAGCTGAGAGCAGTAGCAAGAGTTTGGGGACGCTATTTAATAATGAGGTAAAGAAAAGCCAGTATAGTTATATCAGTAATAAGTCGTGGAATAATGCTTTCGCGGTGCAAAGTAATGACGGGCGTTTCTTAAATGAATATAAGTATGCGGTAGGAAATGTCGAATTGAAATCTCCAACCAATGAACTTGCGGTCAGAGTTAATGATGTCGGCATTAATAGTGTGAATTTAACTGAACAGGCAAGAACGAATAATAGGACTAATGTTCGGACTACTCCGAGTCAAGTTAGCTTTAGTTGGGATAATACTAGTAATAAAACGATGGTGGGTGGTGTTTCTACGACGCAGATGCAGAGTGAGGCATATGTAAGAGTCCCTTATAACTTTAATATTACGTCGGAGATAAAAACTCCGGATAATACACCAATTCCGGCGGGCGAGGAAATGTCGATTAGCTATGACATCCACGTGAACCCGCGTCCGAATCCGGAGACGTCCGACAATCCGAATGCGGATTCGTATGCTACAGTGGTGGAAGAAGCTATCAGTAGACTAATCGTATATTACCCTGACGCGCCTAATGCTCAAGGGATAGATGGGACAAATGGGTATGGTAATAATAAGGATGCTAATTTGTGCGGATATTATGGCTATAGTAATAACGACGTGAAGTGTGGATATATTACTACGGAACATAAGGGTAATGGGAGATTGAATGGTGGTGGTGATATGAAAGGTGCAACCAAACCGGTATTGGCGAAGTTTTATGCAAGAGATTTGAAGGCAGGTTCTAGTGTGTGTGTGGCGGCAGCGACGTATCCGTCGAATAGCGGGGGTTATAAGAACTGGAGTGATATTGAAGGTAGCCACGCGTGGAGTATCTCTAAATCGATATGCTATCACATTGCGAAGAAGCCGAGTATTGAAGTATGGGGCGGAAATACGTATTCTGCCATTGGCATTCAGACGAGTGTAGCCAGCAAGAACAATTTGGAAGGCTATACGGGTTATAGTATTAGCCAGAAGAATGGGGCAGGAACATATGTGTTTGGTTCGTTTGGTGAGCTTGCCGTAATCTCTAGAGGTAATGTAGAGGGATTCGCTAGTGCTGCAGGAACTGGGTTTAGAACTAATGACTTTAATGCTGCTGGTGATGCTAGAGGTTTATGGCCTGGAACGCATCCAAATGGGTCTAATGGTAATAATGCTGGTGCTCGCCCTTCAGGCAATCCGGGTGGCAGTTTTGAAAATATGGTGAATTATTGCAATAGAGTACGACTAAGCTTTTCGAACGCTAATTGCGGAAAGAGTGGCGATGGTGGCGACTATAGGAATGCCGGAATTGGAGATGGTACAAATGTTGAGAGCAATAAGCAAGATAAACTTGCAGTGATAAATAGACTAATGATTGGCGGAGAGAAGACTATTTTGAATGGATCATTAGTTATTAATAATAGTTCAAGCGATTATTCGTATTCCGGGGCTGATAACTTAACTATAAGTGGAGGTGCAATCGATAGCGGAGTGAAGGCTATCCATAGTGAAGGAATTATTACTATTACGGATAATATTGAATATGGAGGGAGCTATTCTACTCTATATGGTGTACCAAAGATTGTGATTTATGGAAAAGAAGGCATCAATATTAATTGTAATGTAAGTAGGATTGATGCATTACTGATATCTGATGGTGAAGTGACAACTTGTAGCGATTCTAATGACATAAATGCCGAAAAGAATTCTAATCAGCTAGTAGTGAATGGTGCTATTATTGCAAAGAATATGATTGCAAATCGTACTTATGGTGCGGCGACTGGAGCGAATTCAATTATTCCAGCCGAGATTATTAACTTTGACCCGACACTTTATCTGTGGGGTAGTTCGGACGTAGATTCTGGTGATAATAGTGCGGATATGGATATGACGTATATTCAAGAGCTGTCGCCGCGATACTAAAACATGCTATAATAATTGGTATATGAAAAATAGAAGCCAGTTTGTTTGCCAGCAGTGTGGGGCGACATATGCAAAATGGGTGGGGCAGTGCGCAAATTGTAGAGCGTGGAATTCTTTGGTAGAGCAAATAGTGGAGTCTGAGAAAGAACGCAAAGCCGCAATTGAAAAGGGTAGAGCGTCTGGGAAGAAATTGGATTTTGTAAAGATTGCCACGATTACGCCTTCGGATGCAAAAGCTAGGCTTCTGACGGAGTTTAAGGATTTGAATGTAGTGCTAGGTGGGGGGATTTTGATGGGGTCCGTGTGTCTTTTGGCCGGGCAACCGGGAATTGGTAAATCTACGCTTCTAATGCAGATTTGCGCAGAAGTTGCAAAGAAGCACAATGTTTTGTATGTGTCTGGTGAAGAGTCGGCAGGTCAGGTGAAATTACGTGCGGTGAGACTAGGCGCAGAGTCGGATAAATTGAGTTTTGCGGCGTCGACATCGGCGAACGACATCGCGAAGACGATTGAGACTGGCGAATTTGACCTCGTGATTGTGGATTCGATACAGACGCTGGCAATGGATGAGATTTCGTCGGCACCGGGGACTGTGTCGCAAGTGACAAATTGTGGGAATCTGATTATTCGGGCGGCGAAGGCAACTGATACGGCAGTGGTAATTGTGGGACATGTAACAAAGGATGGAACTCTCGCTGGGCCGAAAGTTTTGGAACACTTGGTGGATGTGGTGTTGAATTTTGAAGGCGATAGGTATGGTGGGTTCAAGACGGTGCGCGCAGTGAAAAACCGGTTTGGTTCGACAAATGAAGTAGCGATTTTTGAGATGGCAGCGTCTGGTCTTAGGGAGGTGGCGAATCCGTCGGAGGCGTTACTGGCTGAGCGAACTAATACAGATGGGTCGATTATCCTCGCAACTCTAGAAGGGAATCGACCGATTTTGGTTGAGATACAAGCACTTTGTACAAAATCTAATTATGGTTATCCAAAAAGGACGGCTTCTGGATTTGACCTAAATCGGTTGAATTTGTTGATTGCGGTGCTTGAGAGGAGGACAAAACTGAGGTTGTCAGAATATGACGTTTTTGTGAATGTGGTGGGTGGAATGAAACTTAATGATTCTGCAGCGGATTTAGCTGTTTGTATGGCGATTGCTTCTGCGGTAGCAGGAAGAAAACTAGGTGATGAATATGTGGTGTTTGGTGAAGTGGGATTAGGTGGTGAAATTCGGTCGGCGTTTCGGGCGGATCAGAGGGTTGCGGAGGCGAAGAAGCTAGGATTTAAACATGCGATTGGGCCATCGACTATACATGATAAGTTTGTGATTCCGGCGAAAGATATCAGAACTACGCTTATCAAGTATGTTAAATAACAAATATCTTAAATCTTTTCGCGATGACTTCACGCCATGTTATTTTTTACAACATTTCGCTCAATCCTCGTCTCAATCAAGTTATCAGACTCGCTTCGCGAATCTGTAACTTTATTCGCCTCGGATGAGGAAAGGTTGTAAAAAATAACTGGGCTTGTCATATGCTCAAAGATTTAAGATATTTGTTATAATATACTTTATATGCGTATACTTGGGATTGATCCGGGAATTGGAATTTGTGGATTTGGATTGATTGAAGCTGCTTCTGGTGGTTCGGCGAAGGCGCTGGATTTTGGTGCGGTGACGACAGAGGTGGATGCGCCGATACCTTCGCGTTTGAAGGAGTTGTATGATTCATTGACGCAGGTGTTTGATGAATGTAAGCCGGAGATGGTGGCGGTGGAAAAGTTGTTTTTTGCGAAGAATATCACGACTGGGATTGTGGTGGCGGAAGCGAGAGGGATAGTGCTTCTCGTGGCGGAGCAGAGGGGATTGCCGGTGTATGAGTTTACGCCAAATGAGATTAAAATGGCTTTGACTGGATATGGGGCGGCAACTAAGACGCAGATTGAGGAGATGGTGCGAGTGCATCTTGGACTAGATAAAAAGCCAAAGCCGGATGATGCGGCGGATGCGCTGGCGGTGGCGATTACGTGTAGTTTTTTGTATCAGACAAAAGATGTGGAGAAATATAAGTTTTCTAATAGTAGAAAGGAGAGGGAATGATAGCACATATTAAGGGGATGGTAGAGGAAAAATTTGGTACAAATGGATTAATCATTGATGTGTCTGGGGTGGGGTATGAGATGTTGGTGCCAGTACCGGATTTTGAAAGTGCAACACTAGGTGAAGAGCGAAAATTTTATACTTATCATGCCGTGAAAGAGAATTCGGAGGAATTGTATGGGTTTTCGTCGCTTGCGGCGAAGAAGATTTTTGAATTATTGATTTCGGTACAAGGAGTGGGTCCAAAAGCTGGAATTGCGATAATGTCGCTCGCGGAAGCGGAGGAAGTAAGGAATGCGATAGCAAATGGAGATGTGGCATTTGTGGGTAAAGCATCTGGAGTGGGGAAAAAGTCGGCAGAAAGAGTAATAGTGGACCTTCGTGATAAAGTAGGAATTCCTTCGAGATATGGAGCTACGGAGGTGAAGTTTGGTAGTGGTAAAAATGATGAGCCGGATGAGGCTTTGGATGCGTTGATTGCGCTTGGATTCCCGCTAAAAGAAGCGACGGCGGCTTTGGAAAAAGTTGATTCTAGGTTGCCAGTGGAAGAGCGGGTGAGATTGGCGCTGAAGGGGTAGGGGGATTTTGCTATGAAGGATTTGTCGGCAGAGGGGTATGATTTTTGTTGATGAACAGGGGTGGTGTGTAGGACTTTTCCACAAGTTTTCCACAACCTTTTGAAATTGTTCTTGTGCTTTTGATATAAGCATTATAGAATGGTATTAGCATTAGGTCATGCATTATTAAAAACAAAAGGTGTGTTAAAAGTGAAGAATAACAAAGACAAATTATTGTTTGTAGGTTTTATGGCTTTTGTAGCTAGTATTTTGGTTTCTAGTCTTTATTCTGATTCTGTCTTTGCGCATACTGCTACACTTACAACTGCTAGTTCTATTAGCCTCAACGCCGTTCCTTCGGGTAGCGGTATTTCTATAGACGAGGAATCTATTAATGTCACTACTACTTGTCATGCTGGATATAATCTATCTGTAGCTACATCTACTAGTCCAAATCTATATCTTAATGGTGATGGCACCAGTACTGCTGCTTTTACAGCCGTAGATGGTACTTCTACACTAGCTAATTCTACTAACAAATGGGGATACACTTTAACTTCAAATGCTTCCTCTTCTACGGTTTTTTCTCCACTATCTACTACAGCTAGTGTACTTAAGACTCCATCCCAAACTGCTAGCCAGACCGATATTGATGATACGTTTAGCATCTACTATGGTACCAAAGTAGCAGATTCGGTAACTCCTGGTTCCTACCAAATGGCAGATAGTGGAGCAATAGTTTATTATCTCACCATGGATACAACTTGTACTGAATATATAGTTTCTTTTAATGCTAACGGTGGTGCAGGCATAGTAGCTAATCAAGGTATTCAGGAAGGTGTGGCTACCAAACTTACTTCGGCAGATACTCTTACTGCTCCAACGGGTAGCAGCTATACCGATGCAGACAATAATACTATCACCGGAGACGCTGACAAGCTCTGGACCTTCTGGGGTTGGAATACTGAAGTGGATGGTACAGGTGATTGGTACAAAGATCGCGAAGCCGTTACTGACCTGACTACCGTCGGAAGCTCCATTACTCTCTATGCCCAATGGGCGCAACCTACTCTAGCCAACCTTACCACTAGCACTCCAGTAGGTACTGAAAAGACTATAGATCACAACGAAATGCAGGACATGTCTCCCGCCGCCTGTTATAATTCACCCATTACCACCGCTGCTAACGCTCCTGCCGCCACCCTCAAAGATTATCGTGGCAAAGTTATTACAGACGATCCAACTACCACCGAGCAACCAGAAGAGTACACTGTCTCTAAGCTCGCTGATAATAACTGTTGGATGACGAAGAACCTAAATCTCGGACGTGCTGGCACTGATGGACCTAATGGCGATGGTACTATCACCTTAACCAGTGACGACACCGATCTTGCAGCAAACACTACTTTCACCCTCCCCGCCTCCCAGTCGGCCTTCACGACTGGAGTAACCATAGTTCAGCTATACAATGGCGACAATAATGATGGGAACTACAGTGGCACATATTATGGCGGTTATTATTCCTGGGCAGCAGCCATAGCGCGTATTACAGCGTTGTCTAGTGGCAATGCAACCACTTCTATTTGTCCAAAGAACTGGGATCTGCCGACTCAATCACAATACGCAAACCTAAAGACGAAAGGCTCATTATCTAACTATAGCAATGCTAGTGCGGCACCATATAACTTCACTTATGGTGGTTATAGAAATGGTTCAAGTTTTACTAGTCAAACCTCACGAGGCGACCTTTGGACTTCAACAGCTTATAGCGGTAATTATGCCTATACAAATTATATTACTTCAAGTGCGTTCACTACCGCAGGTAGCGGCTCAGCATATTATAAGTATTATGGTCGCTCAGTAAGATGTATCGCTAGCAGCGGTACCGCCACCATCAACTACGACGGCAATGGAACCACCGAGTACCCAGTCACCGGTACCACCGCTTACCAAGAAAACGTAGAAATAAACTCCGCCAATACTCAGGCAAACGGCTTCACCAGGACTGGCTGGACCTTCAACAACTGGAACACCGCCCCAGATGGCACCGGTACATCAATCGCCGCAGGAGCTTCACTTGCCACCTTGAACATCAAACCGGGCGACACCATCACTCTCTATGCCCAGTGGTCTCCAGTCCTTACTATTAACTTTAATAGTAATGGTGGTACTGGCACCATGACATCACAACTCGTCTCAGAAAACACTTCCAAAGCTTTAAAGAGTAATAGTTTCACTGCTCCATCTGACAATTACTTCATCGGCTGGATGACGGAAGAGAGTAGAGCTACTAATACCGTAGTCTATACCGATGGCGCTACTTATACTGCTCCTACTACCATTATTCCAGGTGACTCCATCACCCTCTATGCTAAATGGGGTCCTAAGTATACCATTGTCTATAATGGTAACAATGCTACTGGTGGCAGCATGATAAGTAGTGATACCGAACTTAAGCATACTAATATCAATGAAGGCGCAAATGCATATCTCTACGCACCGAACTATTATAAAACCAACTACGGCTTTGTTGGTTGGTCACCTAGCTCTACTGCTACAGTAGGTGGTACTGATCCGATTTACGGCCCCAATGAATCTATCTCGGCCCCCAGCTACGATACTTATGGTCAGGAAATCAGCGGTACCAAGACTATTACCTTATACGCCATCTGGTTAGAAGCAGACACTAATAAGACAATGCAAACCTTCACTGCTACGGATTGTCAGAACCTATCCCAAACCACCTACAATTCCACCACCGGCAAGATTACCGTCCCAACAAATAGTATCATTGCCTTAAAAGATCAGCGTGATAATAATGTCTATACCGTAGCCCGCCTCGCCGATGGCAACTGCTGGATGACGGAGAATCTAAGACTAGAAGCTGCAAATACCGTAGGAAATAACCAATTTGATTCATCTATTACTAACGAATCTCTATCTCAAGGCTATGGTGGAGTATTCACTGGGCTAGATCGTACAGAAAACTCCAATTTCGGTAACACCACCAATGCTACTCCAAACAACATGTATACCAGTACCAATATCACTGGAAGCTATCCAAGCTACAGATTCCCCCGCTACAACAACAATAATACTAATACTGCTCTTACCGCTAGTTATGATGGTACAGGTAACAGCACATATTATACCTGGTATAGCTATGGTAATTACTACACCTGGGCTGCTGCTATGGCAAACACTACTTATTATAGTTCATATAGTGGCACAAGTGGCTCTGATGCTGCCGGTACTTCCATCTGTCCTACCAACTGGAGTTTACCATTAGGAGCTAACCGAAATACATCCGGTTCATTCTATTATTTGAATCAACAAATGAGTAAGGATACCAATGCGCAAGGCTCTAAGGAATGGCGTGCTTTCCCGAATAATTTCCTCTACTCCGGCTACATCAGCGGCTCGTCCGCGAATGGTCGTGGCTTGCGCGGCCTCTACTGGAGTAGGTCGGCGAACGGCAACGACCACACTTACACCCTGAATCTCAGAGCTTCCAGCTTGTACCCATCCAACGACAACGATAGGTATGGTGGTTTTAGCGTACGTTGCTTGATAGGAAGTTAGTCTCACTGCCCCGTTGTCCCCGCAGGAATGGTATAGTCAGGGTAATTTACGCTTATTCCCCGTGGTTATGTATGTTAGCCGGAGAAGGAGTGGAAACTATCCCTGGCTCCGCGGATTCTGATATAGTTGACTAATTTAAAGTTGAAGTCTGGCTAATTTAAAGTGGATGTATTGGCTAATTTAAAGTAATAGGTTACAATGAGGTTATGCATAAGCGCGAAATTAAAGAAAGAATCAAAAAAGAGCTTACAGATGAAGAGTTTTTTGTTGAATTGGATAGTATGAAAAGTGAACGTACAAAAAAATGCATTCAGAAAAACGCTGGCAAAAGTGCCGATGAGCTGTTTCGAAATGCTATGGTGATGACGATGAGATCTAAGGATGATGCGTGATTAATTGAATAATAACCTTTAAGGTTACTAAGTGAGGGGGAGCCAGGTGATTTGAGGCGCGTTGGTGAGGCCGCTGGTTTGGTTGCTGTTTAGGTCGCCGGAGACGGAGGCGGCGGCGAGGATGGGGTTGAGATGGCGGATAGTGCGGTCTGTGGCGGTGTATTTGAGATAGCTTAAAGCGGCGAAGCGCATTTGGTCTTGTTTGGTTTTAGTGATAACGTCTAGACCATTACCATGTAGGGTAGATTTGCGGTATTTGACTTCGGTGAAATAAATATGGTCGTCTTTGGTGGAAATAATGTCGATTTCGTAGAAGTAGGTTTTGTGATTTTTGGCGATGATGGTGTGGCCTTGAGATTCTAGATAATCGGCGACGGTTTGTTCGGCTTGTTTGCCGGTGCTAGTGGTATCTTTGTGAGGTTTTGGGGTTTTGGTGAAGCCGGAAAGGGATTTAATGGGTTCGAAAGATTTGCGGTGTTCGTCGGTGAGACCATACTCATAAATAGCTGCGACGTGAGCTTTGGTGCCGTAGCCGACGTGCTGGTTAAATTGATATTCTGGGTATTGTTTTGCGAGCTCTATCATGTAGTGGTCACGAGCGACTTTGGCGATGATGGAGGCTGCTGAGATGGCGCGGATTTTATCATCGCCTTTGATGCAGGTAGAGGTGTATTTTGCGAGAGGAGTGTCGGCAAGAAAATTGACCTTGCCATCAATAATAATCTGAGAAAAGGGGGCGTGAAGACTCTGAATTGACTTCACGGCGCGACGAGTGGCGAGCTTTAGGGCTTCAGAAATACCGATTTGGTCAAGGTCTTTGGCGGACACCCAACCGAGTCCGGTGGCGCATTCTTGTAAAATAATCTCGCTTAGTTCTACGCGTTTTTTGGCGGTAAGTTTTTTGGAGTCTTTGAGTTCATGGAACCATTCGCGTTCGTCTTCTGGTAGAATAACTGCTCCAACGACAAGTGGACCCGCGAGGGGTCCACGTCCAACTTCATCGATACCAAGAATAGCCATTAGGCTGCTTTTTCTTCTGATTTGGTTTCTTCTTTTGGTTCTGCTGGAGTTTCGACAACTTCGACTTCTGGGGTTTCGGTAGTCTCGACGGTTTCTTCAGCTTCCTTTATCTCTTCGGCTGGTTCTTCTGGTATAGTAACATCATTGACGGCGTTACGATCAAAGTCTTTACCTTGAAGACGAGCGGATTTACCAGAACGATTGCGAAGGTAGGTAAGATTGTTACGGCGAACTTTGGCGCGGCGCACAATTTCGATTTTCTCGACAAGCGGGGAATGAATAAGATAGGATTTCTCGACGCCGACACCGGAAGTAACCTTGCGGACTACGATGCGAGCAGTGTGAGATTCCTTGCGATCGACACGAATTACGACGCCTTCGAAAGTTCGGAGGCGGAATTTGTTACCTTCTTTAATCTTCTGGGTGACTTTGACGGTATCACCAGACCTGACATCTACGACAGCCTTCTTTTTCTGAGCGTCGCCAATTTCCTTTAAAACTGAAAAACTCATATTATACCTTTATATTAAACAATTATCTGTTATTTTATCATACTTTTAATATACTTGCAAGGGGTGTTATTGCATGATTCATTACATCTCAGGAGCTTCGCGATGTGATAATAAATTTTATCACATCGCTTCGCCCCTTCGGCGACAAAATCATAGATTTTGCCTTAATGTCCTTCGATATTAATGAATCATGCAATAACGCTCATCACGCTATACATTAAATTTAAACTCTACCACATCTCCATCCTGCATGATATAAGTTTTTCCTTCGGTACGAAGTTTGCCGGCGGCTCTCACGGCTTGTTCGGAGCCAAGGGATTTGAGGTCGTCGTAGTTGCAAATAGAGGCGGCGATGAAACCGCGTTCGAAGTCGGTATGAATGGTGCCGGCGGCTTCAGGGGCAGTGGAGCCTTTTCTGATGGTCCAAGCGCGGCATTCTTTCTTGCCGGCAGTGAGGAAGGATTGGAGGCCTAAGGTCTCGTAGGCGGCTTTGATGAGCTCGCCTAATGCGTCATCTTTAACTCCGTAGCTTTCTAGAAATTCCTTGCGTTCGTTACGGTTCATGCCGGACATTTCTTCTTCGAGCTTGGCGTTGACAAAGATTGCTGCGGCGGGTTTTACGAGCTCTTTTAAATTGGATTGAAGTTCAGTGTCAGTAAGGCCTTGTTCGTCGACATTGAACATATAGATGACTGGTTTGTCGGTGAGATAGGGAATGTTCTCGTCGGCGGGGTCCTTTTTGCGTTTGGCGGTGATTTTGGCTTTGGTTTCTTCGTCGGCGAGTTGTAGCTCGAGGTTAATGATGTCGATGTCATCTTTGGCTTGTTTGATGATGTCATCTTCAGGTTTGTTGTCAGCGCGGACGATGTCGTCATTTTTGAAGGCGCGGACAACGTGACAGATGGCTTGGCATTCGCGGATGTGGGCGAGGAATTTATTGCCGAGACCTTCGCCTTTCGATGCACCTGCAACGAGGCCGGCGATATCGACGAATTCGACGGTGGCTGGGACGACTTTATCCGTTTCGTACATTTTAGCTAAGACGTCTAGCCGTTCGTCTGGTACTGGAACGATGCCGACATTCGGTTCGATGGTAGCAAAAGGATAATTGGCGGCGAGAGCGCCAGCGTTTGTGAGTGCATTAAATAGTGTAGATTTGCCGACGTTTGGGAGGCCGACGATTCCGATTTTTAAATTCATAACCAACCTGTGAAATCTGTTATTATTGGTATAATTATAACATATTTTTACTCAATTTTTATGGTATAATAAGCGTAAGTAATATAAGGAATTTATAAAGAATGGCTCTACAAGAAAAAAATGTTTCTGAACCGATTGCGCAGATAGTGCAACCAGAAGTGAAAAAATGCAATCACACGACAATTATTGTTATCCTTGTGATTTTAGCTATTGGATGTGCTGGTTTTGGCGGCTTTGAATTATGGCAAAACATGAAAAAAGATGATGAGATAAAGGTTTTACAAGCTCAAAATAATAGTGGAACTGATGTTGGCGAAGATAATTCTGATGATAATGTTGGGGTCGTAGATGATGGCGTGAAAGAAGAGATAATTGGAACATTAAAAAAATTTCAGATATCCATAGAGGATAGCGATGCTATGCCGATGTATACGACAAATTTTGTTTATGAGGCATTAGATAATTTTACGAAAGATTTTAAAGATAGATACACCGCTTGGATGATTTTGCATGGCGATAATGCGATTACATCGCCTTATATATCCTATGAGGGCGCAAACGATATGTATCATTCACTTTTTAGTGATACTGATGATCTTGGTAAAAAGGAATATAATTGGTATTGTCGTAGCCTAGTGTATGATTCCGTAGAAGATGTTTTTAATGTTCGAGATATTGAAGATTGCGGCGTTGGTGGATATACTTCAAATAGAATATTATATAAAATTGATTCTATAGAAAACTATGAAGATAAAGTAGCGGTAAGAATTAATTCGGTGTTATATAATGTTGATTGGGGTACAGATATGAATCTTGAATACCAGCCGGACCCAGAAGAGTTAATTAATGGAAGTCTCGCATCACATGTATTATACTTTGGAAAAAATAATGATTCGTATGTGTTAGTTGATATAAAATAGTCTAGCATAGGTGTCACAAGATTTGCATTGATTTGAAAGATGGGGTAAGTTGGGTTGGTTTAGAATTACAAGATTCCGATCTTTAAATTCATAACCAACCTGTGATATCTGTTATTATAGGTATTATTATAGCATATTTTGCTATAATTAGGATATGGACATAGTCAATGCAGTTTTAGCAGAGATTGAAGAGCCCTATGGTCGTCCTACCGATGTAATAGGCTTTGCCTCAGAAGGAAGGAGTATTGCGAATGCTCTTTTACCTATAATAGGCCAGAAAGAGATATGTTTTTTTGACGAGAAATTGAAATCAGATTTAACTTTTCATTACCTTGATTTTGCTGATATGTTAGAAAAAACCGAAATCATGATTTTTACTACCGAATTACCAAGTAAATATTATTGCCAATTGAATAAACTTAGTAGAAAAGTCAAAATATTTATCCCAAAAGGTTTAGCAAAAACTATTTCAGTTTTAGAAGAAAAAAACTATGGCGATAATATGGTTTTATTATAAAAATCAGGTTGGTTTAAAAATTCAAGATTCCGATCTTTATATTCAAAACCAACCTTTCATTATATTATATCTTGAATTATATATCATCTTATGGTATAATTTAAGGAAAATTTAGAGGGGAGGGCTAAGTTATGTTCTTTAAAAAGGAAAACGAATTTGACGTGATGCGAAGGGAGCTGATGACATATTATGATAAAGAATATGCGCAATCGTGTATGAAGTGTTTAGATGATTTTTCGGAAAGGGCAATAAGCAGTCTGCGCAGTGAAGCGGTTTTTGATGATTCCTTTGTTGAGCAGAGTAAAGCTGATAGTGAAAAAGCATTAAATGTTGCGTTACGGAAAATTGAACAAATTAGTGATATGAGCGATGGCGACGTAAAACAGCTTTATTATCAAGTGTTTGGAAGGTGGAGTCCTGTTAAGCATTAAGTGTTTTTCTTATGTTTGGCTCGGCGTTGTCGAGCCTTTTTGTTAAAAAAGAAAGCCCCGAACCTACGCAATCCAGCGTTGCCTGACGGACTTTCGATGTTTTTATTATATCATATTGCGGGTGGGGGTTGAAAAAATAGAGTGGATTAGATATAATGCTTCGCATGAAAAAAGGTAAAATTATTCCTAATGGCGTTATCTTAGAAAAACATGAGTATAGGACGGTTTTATTGTTTACTGAAATGGGGGTTGATATAGAATTAATTCCAAAGAGTGAGAAAAGAGGAGTTCACGCACCAGATATTGTGATGAACGGGCTAAGATGGGAAATGAATAGTCCGAAAGGTGAAGGAAAATATTTGATGCAGAATACAATTCAAAAGGCGGTAAAACAATCCAGGAATGTTATTGTTGATTTGAGGCGAGCAAAACGCTCGCAGGAAAGATGTTTGCAAGAGTTAGAGAAAGAGTTTGGCAGCTCGAAAAGCTTACAAAAATTAAAGGTAATTACCAAATCTCGTAAGATACTTGATTTTGAAAAGTAATTGGAGTATAATTGAGTTATTGGAGGCGAGTCCTGCATTGGATATATGCGGGATGTCGCCTTCTTTTTTGTTTGATTATGATGCTTTTCCATTTCGGTTTTGGTAAACGAATTTTGGTAATAAACTGGATAAAAGAGACTGGTTGGTTTAGAAATACAAGACTCCGATCTTTAAATTCAAAACTAACCTTTCTATCTGTTATTATAGGTACAATTATAACATATATTAGGCGGTTTTCTTTTGCCAAGATTTTTTATGGCATTTAGGGCAAGTCATATAGCGAGTGCGACCAAGATGCATGGCAAAATAGACGCTAGAATATTTCGGAATATAACGATGGCCGCAATATTTACACTCATATTTTCCGGCTTCAGTTTCGATTTTAAGGCAAAAGCTAACGCCTACAATAATTAGAACAAACCCAAGCAAAATTAAAACAATTCGCGTCCAAGTTGGTGTTTCGGCATAACTAGCAGTAAAGCATAGGATTAAAAATGAAATCGTTGACATATACCCAATGACATTTTCGTAGAGAAAGAATTTCTTATTTGTCAGAGTTTCAATTTTGGAGAACTCTTCGAGGAGTTTTTCGGAATGTTGTTTATAGTCTTTTTGGTTAATTTCTTCACCAGAAAGTAGTTCGTTATAGGAAATATCGAATAACTTGCATAGCTTTGCCATATTATTTGCATCGGGTAGGCAAATTCCTCGTTCCCATTTTGAGATGGAACGGTTGGAGATGTTCAGTTTTTCCGCTAAGCTTTCTTGCGTATAGCTATTATCTTGACGTTTCTTCGCGATAAACTTGCCAATCTTTTCTAAATCCATAGCATCCTTTCTTTGATTATTATAACTCCATTTTAGAAACGATTAAGCTAAAATACCACAAATCACAGGTAGAATTCAAAAAAAAGAAAGCCCCGAACCTACGCAATCCAGCGTTGCCTGACGGACTTTCGATAGTTTTATTATAACATATTCTAGGTAGGGGGTTGAAAATCTAAGGCGGAATAGGTATAATGCGCAAAATGAAATATCGAGTTATTGTTGAAACCGATTAAATGCATCAAACTAAGGCACTTTCAAATATTAATTATTATTTTACAAGTCATCGTAGTAAAATTCGTCACTTGATTGTCATAACGAAATCCGAAGAAATCCTTGAAATGTTTTGAGATATTTAGTATAATACCAGTTATAAAAGATGCCCAAGATATTGAACTATATCAAGCGCGTCTTTTTTTGTTTAATATTGATATTTTTTCACTCCGGTTTTGGTAAATGGATTTTTATTAAAAACGGGATGAAAAAAGTAGGTTGGTTTAGAAATTCAAGATTCCGATTTTTAAATTCATAGTCAGCATTATACCATGTTTTAAGGTGGTATGATATGATAGTGGTAGTATGAAAAATAACAAAAAGTATCTGATTTCTTTGGTGGCGATGGGGATTATTTTTGTGGCGTTAGCGGTGTTTGCTATTAATCGCGAGTGGATTTTTGATTTTTGGCGTGGGGTGGGATATGAGCCGAGTGTGGAACTTAGCGGGATGAGGGATAATTTGACTTTGACAGATAGAGGGAAGTTCTTGTTTAATGCGTCGAGACCAGAACTAAAAGGGAGAGATGATTTCAATGAGATGTGTCGGTCGGATGAGGATACAGAGACGGCGGTGTTGGGATGTTATACAGATAAGACTATTTATGTGTACGACATTGTGGATGAAGAACTAAAGGGAATAAGAGAACTGACTTTGGCGCATGAGTTATTACATGCAGTTTGGGCGAGAATGAGTGAAGCTGAAAAAAAGGGGTTGAGAAATGATTTAGCGCAGGTTTTGAAAGAAAATGAAGATGGTTTGAGGAAAGAAATTGAAAATTATGAGAGTAGTGATAGGGAAGAGGAATTGTATGTGCGGGTGGGTACGGAGATAAAGGATTTACCAGAAAAACTAGAAAAGCATTATGCGGATGTTTTCCAAAATCAGGATAGGATAGTGGAATTTTACAATAGTTATATTGAGGTATTTCGGAAGCTTGAGGCGGAAATGGATAGTTTGATGGCGGAAATGGAAGAGATTGAGGCGATGGTAATGCAAAAATCTGAAGATTACAAGCAGAGAACTGAGAGCCTAGACCACGAGGTTGAAGCATTTAACAATTGCGCGAATACGGCAGGGTGTTTTGTAAGCGAAGGGCAATTCCGCGCGAGGAGGAATGAGCTACTAGCGAAGAGTCAGGCTTTGAACGAGTTGTATGACGAGATAGATGGATTAATAAATAAATACAATGAGGATGTCGAAAAATATAATAGTGACGTACTACATAATAATAGATTAATAAAGATTGTGAATTCGAACGAGTCGGTAGAAGAAATAGAGTAGCTGGTGTTATAATAGAGAAATGAAGCTAAAGGTGCGAAGATTGTCGGTGGTGGGGGTAGCTTTTTTGGTGGTAATGGTTTGGTTGGTGGTGAATCCAGCTAGCTATGATGAGATTTTTACGAGGGTAGAAAATACTGGTGCGGAGGCGGGAATTGACTATGGAGCAGAGGCGGTAACAGAAGCGGATGAGAATGCGCCGCTTGCGATGGAGATTTTGGAGAAACTAGAGGTGAAAGGAAGGGCGCCAAAGACTGGGTATTCGAGAGAGCAGTTTTATGACGGGTGGCCAGATGTGGATGGATGTAGTCTACGGCAAAGAATTTTGAAGCGGGAGCTAGGCGAATCAGCAGTGCTTGATGGGTGCAATGTGGTGGCTGGGGAGTATGATGAGCCATATACTGGGGAGCATATGGCGTTTAGCAATAAAAGCGAGATAAGCAAAATACAGATAGACCATGTGGTGGCTCTAAGCGATGCGTGGCAGAAAGGGGCGCAGTACAAAGAATACGAGGTGAGAAACGCCATAGCGACAGATCCTTTGAATTTATTAGCAGTAGACGGAGAGGCGAATAAGCAAAAATCGGATGGGGATGCGGCGACGTGGTTGCCCAAAAATAAAAAATTTCGGTGTCAGTATGTGGCGAGGCAAGTTTCAGTGAAATATAAATACGGACTATGGGTAACTCAAGCCGAAAAAGATGCTATTTCACGGATTCTTACTAATTGCCCTAATGAGCCAGCTATCGGCATATAATATATTTAGTTTTTCAACGATGTAATTTCGCCAAGATAAAAATTACAACGGCAGGCGGATTTTGTCGAAAATTTCAGTTTCCTCCAAAATCCGTGCTAGTTGTAATTTTTATATGGGAAATTCCATATGTTTCAAAACTAAATATATTTATATGCTATAATTGTTTCAATAGTTAAGTGGAGATTATAATGAAAAAGCTTATTTGGGGTGGAGTGATTGGGGGAGTGATTCTAATAATTGCAGCGTTTTTGTTGGGCAGGTTTGCATTTCCAAATACTTTGCCTGGATTACCGGCGCCGGAAGTAGCGGAAGGGCAGAGGGGGGAATTGGGGATTGATAAGAATGTGAACGAGGAAACGATTGATGCGTATTTAGGGCGGAGTGATGCAGTGTATAGAGATGTGCGAATGTTGGAAGATCCGGGGAATTATGAAGCAATTGGGGGTGACTCGTATCTTTCTGGTTTTGTGAGAGGATTTGAGTTGGTGCCGTTTCCTTATATCGTGAATGTTTCGGGTTTGCCGGATGAAGTGGGGCAGACTTATACCGGGAAGACATTATATCATCAGCATTCGGATGGTTCTTATACGCCAAATTATAAAGAATCTTTGAGCATTTTGGAAGGATTATTCCCGAAGGATAAGATTATATTCTTGATGTGTGGTGGTGGTGGTTATTCTGGGATGTTGAAAAACATGTTGGTAGCACTAGGATGGGACGAGGATAAAATTTACGATGTGGGTGGTTATTGGTATTATGGTGGCGATAATAATGTAGATGTGAAGCGAGTGGATGATAATGGGCAGATTGTGTATGATTTTTATAAGGTGCCAGTGCATGAAATTGATTTTGAAAAATTAACGGAGAATTAGGGTGGCTGAAAAGAAAAAAGCTGGTGGGAAAAAGCCAGAAAATATGCAGAAACAGCTGTCAAAAATGAAGATTTGGCAATTGGTTTTGGCATTGATACTAGTGGTAGGCGGTGTAGTGTTGTTTGTAGGGGCGGTAGGTGGATGGTTCGGAGGCGTGAAAGTAACGCTTGATGCGGAGTATTATTGTGAGGAAGAGTGTGATGGCGAGTATATGAATATATCTGGTGAAGAATATGAAAAACTGATTGAAGAAAAGAAATCATTTGTAGTTTTTGTAGATCAGACCGGGTGTAACACTGCGGATAAAGTGAGAGAATATATGAGTGATTACGCAAAGAAGATGGGGGTGAGGGTTTATAAAATAATGTTTGATGATGCGAGAGAAACGTCACTGCATGATACCGTGAAGTATTATCCATCGGTGGCGATAATATCTAAGGGAAAAGTGGTAGGATTTTTGAGGGCGGATAGCGATGAAGATTCGGATGCTTATAATAAATATGAGGCGTTTGAAGAGTGGATTAAGAGGTATTTGTAGGCTGTGGAAAAGTCGAAAGAAAAAGCTGAAATCAGACTGAAAAACATCTTGACAATATTATAGTACTTATGTAAAATAAAAGTGTTAAAGGTTATACACCCAATTAACGCAAAATAACAACTAATTTCCACGAAGTGTGGAAGGAGAAAAATATGAAAAAATCATTAATTGCAACTGGCGCAGCTTCGCTAGCTCTTGCTGCGATGCCAATGGCTGGTGTATTCGCTGGGACCTCGACCGTTACAGATACTTTGACGGTTAATATTCCTGCGGCTTGTACGATTAGGAATGATGAGACGACTGGTGAAGAGTCCGGTACGCCTTCGACTGCAAACGCCTACAACGTTACGATGAAGAATGGTGAGCTTCGTGACGATATCGGTTCTGATGCAGAAGGCGTGACTGGTGACAATGATAGCACTATCGAAGTTTCTTGCAATATTCAGAGTGGTACCGATGCTGGTTGGTCGCTTGCGGCTGCTGGTAAAAGCGGTAGTACTGCTTTGGTAGAAACGACTGATAACACCAAGACTATCCCAACTGGCGATGGTACTGGCACTACTTCGTACTGGCAATTCAAGACCGCTGCAAGTGGTGTAACTTACGCTAGTGGTTATGCTAACAATACGTTTGCTGCGGTTCCTGCTAATGCGACGATTGCGACTGGTACCGGTGACGCAGAGTTCACCATGACTTACAAGGTCTATGTTGATTTGACTCAGGCTACTGGTACTTACACTGGTGGTGTAGTCTATACTTTGACTAACCCTGCTGCTTAATTTGATTAAGAGTAGTGATACAGCCTCGAAAGGGGCTGTATTTTTTTGTTTTTTATGATATAATGATAAAAGTAAAAGAGAGGTAAAAAAATGTCGGAGAAAAAAAATAATAAGTCATTAATCATAAGGGGGATAAGTCTTGTATTGGTTATTTGTTTTATTGGCATTGTGATATGGTTGTTAACGTACTCTCGTGAAACAACGACAATAGCTAATCACGATAATCCAGTATCCTCTTCATTGGAATGTAATAGTTCTCATCCAGTGGAGCCTTTTTTTCATTCTTCAAATTCTACAAAAGCGAAACACGTAATTCGTCTGCTTTTTAAGAATGATGTGTTAAATGAAATGTCGTATGATTATGATGCGTCTTTTGAAACTGAAGATGATGCTACGTATGCAGAGGCGGTTTTGCATGCTAAGTACAATCAATATATGGGCGAGCATCAGCTTTATAAAGATGACTATAGCCCTTCTTTTAATGTTATAGAGAATAAAGTTCGAATGTCAATTTATGCGGATGGTAAGAAAATAACAAAGAGCGTGTTACCGCTTTTTTACATACCAGACGAGAATTTTGAGGAATTGAAGGATTTGAAGCCAAAAGATTTAAAAAATATTTATGCGAAACAAGGTTTTACTTGTTCAATACATTGACGCGTGATATAATGTATAAATAATAAAGGAGGTCGATGAAAACTATTAAGAAAAGAATTCTGATATTGGTGGGTGTTCTTTCATTAAGCTTGTGGTTTAGCGCTGTGCCGAGTATGGTGTTTGCCGCTTCGAATTCAATGACGGTTTCGCCGCCAAAGCAAAGAATTATTCTAATTCCGGGCGAAAAGTATTCTAATACAATAAGCGTGTTTAACGCTAGTGATAGTACGAGAGATTTGAAGTACGAGGTTAGTGTAGGGTCGTTTAGTCAGAAAAAAGATGGGTCCAATGAT
Organism: Candidatus Saccharimonadota bacterium; assembly: GCA_017516075.1. GTDB lineage: Bacteria > Patescibacteriota > Saccharimonadia > Saccharimonadales > Saccharimonadaceae > Nanosyncoccus. Next base: position 1,154 of record JAFWDS010000027.1, on the reverse strand, counting down.
AACATAGATGATTATGGTGCTGTTGATGTGGTGAGCGAATCGAGTTACAACCAAATTATGCAATGGATTACGCTAGATCGTACGAGTGGTCAGGTGGCACCAGGAAAAACGGAAGATATTACGTATGTCATTGACGTACCAGATAACGCGCCGGCTGGAGGTCAGTATGCTACAATTATTGTGGCGGACATGACGACAAGTAATAATTCTGGTGGAGGCAATGTCATGATTGACCAGCAATTTCAATTTGCATCTATTATTTATGCCGAGGTTGCGGGTGAGACTAAAGAGGATGGGGTAATTACTGATAATAATATACCATCGTTTTTGATGAGTAGTCCGCTTCAAGCTTCTTCGTTGGTAAGAAATAATGGCAATGTGCATACCGATGCAGAATATACATTGCAAGTTTGGCCATTATTTAGCGAGGAAGAGATTTGTACGAACGAAGAAAATCCGGAGACAAGTTTGATTTTACCGGATACTGAGAGATATCATGTACAGACATGCGATTTGCCTTCTTTTGGTGTTTTTCGAGCTAGGCAAACTGTGAAGATTTTTGGTGAGACATCAGAAATGGAAAGAACAATTATTGTTTGTCCGTTGTGGCTATTATTCTTGATTCTGTTTGTGATAATTGCGTTGGTTATTTGGATTTTTACAAGAGTTATGAAAAGTAGAAAGAGGAGAAATCGTAACTTGCCTAGAGCGGAGGAATAAATCGCGTCATGCTGAAGACCACCCCTTAGGGGGTGGTTTTTGCAGGTGAAGAGGTCTGATTTGGGCTAAAAACTTGAAAAAAAGGTGTTGACACGGGAGTTAAAGTGCGATATAATGGGAGAAGTTTAAGCAAGTCGACATTTTCGACCTCTACAAAAAGAAAAGGAAAGCGAGGTAATGTTTTGAGGTCGCTAATATGACTTCAGAATATTCTTAAAGACTCTCCGATTAACAATTTGGAAACGATAAAGATTTTAAAGACGGAACGAGTAATCAATGTTTTTTTATCGAGCAACGATTGCTAGTTAAGTCAATGCATAAAAAGGTAATTAAGGGCACTGATAGTGGATGCCTTGACAATCAATACCGATGAAGGCCGTAGAAGTCTGCGATAAGCCTCGGGGATCTGACAGCGAGAAATGATCCGGGGATTG
>JAFWDS010000026.1 GCA_017516075.1 Candidatus Saccharimonadota bacterium | reverse complement strand
TTCATATAACGAAGAAGGTGCCTTTTATAATTATGGAGTGCCAGCTGGCAATAAGGTTGTAACTATTGATGGAGCTGAAAGTATCCATATCGCAGTAACCTATGGTGCTCCACAAAACTATGGTGGTCCACCAAGTGATTTGTATATCTTTACCGGAAATCATCCTGACTATACGAACTCTAACAGTGCAGATGGGCTAGCGAGTTGCGGTTCAACTAATTCAGTTAATGGCGCCTTCTCTTCTACTGGTTCAGGTGGTACGCAAGTAACAATGGAATGTGATATCGCAAGTGATTCGGTAACGTTCTATGATTATAGTGCAAATACTAATAATACCGCCTCCATGGGTTACTATGCTGTAATTACCGGCCAAGGCACCATCACTTCCTATGAAAAGACAGCTACTTCCGGCACCTACCAAACCCCATCCACTAGAGCAGGCCAAGACGTCTTCCTCGGTTGGAGCACTAATCCAAATGCTAATGCTGATGCCGAAGAGCCACTATACACTAACGAAGCAGACTTCATTGCTAATTCACCATACCTTAACATAGACGGTACTGTGACTATGTATGCAGTATGGGGTAAGACCTTCAATGCAGCCTATGCTGATGCAAATAAATCACAACTATCTGGTCATTATAAAATGCAAGACGGTACAGAAGAACTATGTAAAGAAATCTACGTCGGTGCTACAGAAACCCTCATAGACTCACGTGACAACACTACCTACATGGCGGGAAGATTAAAAGACGGTAAATGCTGGATGTTAGATAATCTCGCACTTGATCCAACAAATTCCACTACTGCAGCAAATATGAACGCATCAAACACTAATGCTACTCAGGAAGCAATTACTAACCTTCTGAATGGTGGCAGTAGTACTACTGGATGGAGTAATACTGCGGTAGCTAACGTAACAACAAACTTCAGCAATGATGATAGTTATGTCCAGCCACGCATTAATAATGTTAGTAAAGATACTCTCGTCACATCCTACGGCCCAGCCTCCACTAGTGGCCAAGCTAAAGTAGGTATCTACTACAACTTCTGTGTTGCATCTGCTAGTACTTACTGTTACGCAAGTGGTAGTGGTGTAGATGTACCGGATACTATCATAGATGCTCCGGAGGATATCTGCCCAGCTAACTGGCGAATGCCTACTAGTGGAGACTCTGGTGAGTATTACACTCTCGTTCAAAAGTGCGGAAGTGATGCAACTAACACTAACAGCCTCCAATATAACCTATCTACGCCTCTGTCTGGCCTCTACAGCAGTAGTTCTGCGAGCGATCAGGGTATCGACGGCCTCTGGTGGTCCTCTACCTTCAGCAGTAGCTACAGCATGCACGTCCTGAACGTGACTCAGATCAACGTGTACTCGAGCGGCCTCAATCGCATCTACGGTTACTCTATGAGATGCTTGATGGCTGATTAGAATAGTTTGGTTGCTGTGTGAGTCTGCGTTTGCTGTTTTCGATGCTACTGAATAATGCGTCCCATTCCTCATGAGCTGAAAGCGAAATGAGGAACAGGCGGGCACGAAAAAAAATTTGAAGGAATGGTACATCAGACTCGTTAGAGGATTGGTTTTGCAGTTGGCGAGTACAAGAAGTTGCCTAACGAGGTGGGCGGACAAGAAACCACGGCGCCGGACAAAGTCGCAAACGAAATGCGGAAGTTATTGAAAAAAACCACGCTCGCAGAGTCTTAGATTTGCACGATTTGCTAGCTTTTCATTATGAATTTGAAAAAATCCACCCATTCCAAGACGGCAACGGCCGAGTGGGGAGGCTGATTCTATTCAAAGAATGCCTGCATCTAAATATCATGCCATTTATTATCGACGAGGATTTAAAGCTGTTTTATTATCGTGGATTGAAGGAATGGCCTCACGAGTCTGGGTATTTAATGGAAACCTGCCGAGGATGACTATTCGCTAGAAATTTGCATTTTTTCCACTTTTAGCATATAATTCATACTAATGAGCTTGAAAAAAGATGATATTTTGAACGCAAAAGATTTAACTCTGGAAATCGACGAACCAGAGACCGACGATCTCGAAAAAGAAGAAGAGCTATCCGACGAAGAACTCGCCATTACTGCCGAGAACGTCGATGCTTTTGCTGACGATTCAGTTCGTTTATATCTCCGCGAGATCGGTAAAATCCCATTGCTTACTCCCGAGGAAGAAGCCGACCTCGCTCAACGCATCGTCAAAGGCGACAAAAAAGCCAAAGATAAAATGGTCGAATCCAACATGCGTCTTGTGGTTTCCATCGCCAAGCGTTACGGCGGTCGTGGCCTTGATTTTCTGGATTTAATCCAGGAAGGGAATACTGGACTACTTCGCGCCGTTGAAAAGTTTGATCCAGAAAAGGGCTTCAAGTTCTCTACTTACGCTACTTGGTGGGTACGCCAAGCCATCACCCGCGCCATCGCCGATCAGGCCCGCACCATTCGCATTCCGGTTCACATGGTCGAAACCATTAATAAGGTTCTTCGTACCACTCGTAAACTCACTGCTGAACTCAATCGTGAACCCACCAACGAAGAAATCGCCAAAGAGCTCGATATGGAGCCAGAAAAAATCGATTACGTCATGCGTATTAAACAAGACATCGCCTCGCTCGACGCTTCCATTGGTCGCGAGGGTGATGATGAAGATTCGGTCCTTGGTGATTTTGTCGAAGACGAAGAGCGCGATTCGCCAGAAGAATCTGCTGCAAACCAAATTTTAAAAGAACAATTATCTGAAATCATCGCCACTCTGACTGACCGCGAACAGAAAATCATCCGTTTGCGTTTTGGTATCGGTGGCGGTCGTCCACACACTTTGGAAGAAGTTGGCGCCGAATTCGATGTCACCCGCGAACGCATTCGTCAGATTGAGGCCAAGGCCCTTTCTAAGCTACGCAAAAACAAAGACACCAAAAAACTCCACGAATACTTAAGATAGGGCAATATGAAACGCATTATTCTGGTTTATAACCCGCGTTCCTCTCGCTACCAAGATGTTCGTAGCGAAGTTTTAGACCGCATGCGTAGTATTAAAGGCATCATTGTTGGTAAATACGAAGTTGCTCCAACCAATCTCGACGACAACATTCAGAAACTCGCCAAAATTATAAAAGACGAAGATTTAGTTATTTCTGCCGGTGGCGACGCCACCGGTGTTATTGCGTCAAACGCCATCTTGAAGACTGAAAAAGACGTAACATTAGCAGTCCTACCCTACGGCAATTTCAACGATCTATCACGGACGCTAAGAACAAGTACTTTGGAGGATATCCTTTGTAAAGGAGGTCAGAATCCCTTCTCTGAGGGGATTCCGGAGCCTGGCAAGGCGAGGGTTAGCGCGCCTCGCCCGTGGCGACGGGCCGAGGCGACGCGACCCGAAGAGAAGGGATTTGACCTCCATTATTGCGAGTTTTATCCTCTAGTAATAATTATTGACGGCAAATTCTTCCGTTATGCAACTTGTTACGTAACAATTGGCATGACCGCCGAGGCGGTGCAAATATACGACTCTCCCAAACTCCGCGCCAAGTTAAAAACCGGCTTCGGTCGCAAAATCAGCTCCTACACCACTCTCGCCGGCTGGTATTTCAAAAACCGCCACAAACACGTTTTTATTCCTGAATTTTCTCTCAACGGTAAGCCACAACATATCAAAACCACCGACTATGCCGCCGTCAATGGCCGAAGCATGGCTCGCGTCATGAAAGGCGGTGATGATTATAAAAGCCCTAAATACTTCCGCCATGAAACCGATCGCCTCTCGAATTTTTATCGCCTTGTCAAACTAATGCTAAGGAGCATCTTTAGCCGCATTCCAGGCGAAAAAACCTCTGACGACATTTTAAAATTCAAAAACCCGTCCACTATCACCCTCCAGGCCGAAGGGGAGTCAATCAAACTCGAGAATATCAAAACAATTGAAATAAGGAAATCTCAAAAATGCCTGAAAGTCATCGAGAATTAGAGCAAATCATTAAATACATGAAATCTCACTGGCCCAGCGAGGTCAAGCCAGAGTGGCAAGTCGGTCTTGCCGAGTACCCGTCAATTCTCGCCAGAGTCATAGACGACTTTACTACTGCATCTACTCAGAATCATCGCCTCATCCGTCTTGCCGGCATTTCTGGCTCCGGTAAAACTACCCAAATCCTCCCTGCCGTCGAAGCCTACTGTGAAAAGCATAATTACGAGCCCATTCTAATGGCCGCCCGTCGCTTCGTCGAATACCACCCGCATTACCAAGAAATCAAAGATTACTACGGCGATGAAAGCCTCCGCAAAATGACCGACGAATTTGCCACTATTATGTTATTCCTAACTCTTTCCGAACTAATCAAAAATGGCTACGATATTATTTTAGACGTCACCTTGCTAGCACCAGAAATGGAAGCTATCCTATTAAAACTCTTAAAAGCAGGAAATTACGAAATGCTAATCTTGATGATTGCTGTTTCTCCCACCATCACCGAAAAGTATCTCGAAGGCCGTGCTTGGCGTCACACTAGAGAAACCGAACTGGAATTTATCCGCGCCACATCCGAAGCTCTTAAATTCTATGCCGAAGACGCCCCAGATTTCCGTATTATTCTCTGGAGCGTTTATGATAAACCTCCCATCTATGACGGCCCCATCAAAAACTGCCTAGAAATCTTTGAGGATTATTCTTCGCGAGATGCATTACCGAAAAAAGACGACGACGCCCGTCGCGAAGCCAAAATAAGATATCTCTCAGAATCAAATATATAAAATTCTGAAACATATAAAATTTCCCATATAAAAATTACAACTAGCACGGATTTTGGAGGAAACTGAAATTTTCGACAAAATCCGCCTACCGTTGTAATTTTTATCTTGGTGAAATTTTACCGTTGAAGAATTTATATATTTGATTCTGCTATAGTTGATTTAAGTTTATCTCCGGGAAATTCGTCCGAATGTGCTCCGCATAGCCATTATCAATATCTTGCCACGCTTTTTTCATTCGGCTAATTTCTTTTGTATCATCAAATTGGCTAAGAAATGCCTCCTCAAATTCTTTTGGCGCTGGCCTCGACACTATCCTTGCCACATCCATATTGGGATTCCCAGTCCCCGCAAAACAAAAATCAATCACACCCACAACTTTGTCATTTTCGTCTAGCAGTATATTCCCAAGGTTCAAGTCTCCATGCACCAAGAAAGAACCCTCAGTTTTCTTAATATATTTATGGTCCGCATCAATATGTTTATCATAATGCTCATAATCCAGTTCGTGCAAAAAATCCGACAAAGGATACTTTACTTCCTCCGGCGCCTTCGATAAATCAATACCAGATAATTCTTTGATAAACTTCGCCACATCATACGCTACGCCAGTAATCGCCGTATGCGATAAATGGTAAATCCTATCCCCTAGAGTGTATCCTTCAATTTTTTTATGCACCGAAAACGGCCGCCCCTTAGCATCATAATATAATTTCATCTGTGGCGTATAATATGAAGTCTTACCCTCAACAAAATTACACACCTTAGCGTCTTTCACGATCATCTTCGACCAAAACGGATTCCTCGGGAATCGGAAAAAGAAAGCACCCTTATCGGTCGTCACCTCAATCACGATATTTGTCCACCCAGTCAGAATATGTTCAGTCTTGAGAACAGCCTTGTCTTGCATTGTCTCTCGGATTATCTCATCCAACGGATCCGCGGTAGTAAAAAAATTGCTCATTATTCTATTATAACACATCGACGGGTGACGACTTTTCAGGGGGACCCCCGCGAAAACTTGAGCGGGGGAAAGAAAAGTCGGCAGGACCCGTCAATGTCGAGAGTATGCTATAATAAGTTTATGGACAACGTCAAAATCATCGCTATTGTCGGTATGAGTGGCAGCGGCAAATCTGTCGCCGTAGATTATCTCACCAACCAAGGTTACCCCAAAGTCTACTTCGGCGGCATGATTTACAAAGAAATGGAAAAACGCGGCATAAAGCGCACCGAAGATGGCGAATCTGAGAAAAAGTTCCGCGAAGAAATCCGCGAAAAAGAGGGCAAAGATTGGGTAGTGAGTCAAGTTATAGCCGAGACCAAAGATTTAATCAGCGCCGGCCAAAAACGCATCGTTCTAGACGGCGTCTATTCCTGGGCCGAATACAAGATTTTAAAGCACGAATTTCCCACCAACCTCACTTTTATCGCTGTTGTAGTAGACAGGCATTTGAGATACGAACGCGTCGCCAAACGTCCTGGCCGTGCTTTTGATGGCAAAGCCATCCGCGAGCGCGATCGCAGCGAAATTGAGAATCTCGAAAAAGGTGGCCCTATCGCAGCTGCAGACTATTATATCTTGAACAATGGTACAATCGAAGAAATGCAAGACAACCTAAAAACCATACTAAAGGAGATTGAGTTTTGACTGATATTGCGAATTTATCAAATGTCGCCTACAAAAAAGGGAACTGGATGCGCTACACCCTTTGGGCTTTGGCGGGCATCTGCATCGGTTTTTTAATCTATACTTTTATCAATACCATGAACGCCAACGTTTCTGCTAGCGTTCCAGAAGGGTATCGGTTTTCCGTGACCGATAATTATACTGAGGGCAGCAATATCCGCACTAATTATTACGTTTATGATGATCATATTTTGGTAGAAGACGAAAGTATCGCGGATAATACTGTCAATCGTTCCATGATGATTTACGACGACATCAATACTACTACACTCAAATACGACGAGGAAACCATAGAACTCTGCGAACTGGGCGCTTGCAGCGAAAAACCGCGTATCCTCGCTACCATTAAAGCATTAATTTCGCGCAAAATCGGGCGCGAGTATATAGGATTATAAAATGAAACGACTAGTCTTGATTGACGGTAAATCAGTCTTTTACCGAGGTTATTATGCTATGGGCGCCCTCAGTTTATCCGATGGCACACCCACGGGTGGCGTTTATGGCTTTGCTGCCATCGCCATGGAAATCGTCAAGAAATTAAATCCTACCAAAATCGTAGTTGCCTGGGATTCCAAAACCTCAACCTCCAAACGCCGCGCTCTCTTCCCAGAATACAAAGCTGGTCGTATCAAACCTGGTGAAGATTTTTATACTCAAATTCCTTTGCTTGAGGAATTGGTCAAGGATTTGGGCTGGAATTTTGTCGAAATCCCAGATTACGAAGCCGACGATATTATTGGTACTCTGAGTAGGCAAGCTGACGAAGCAGGCGATTGGGAGACATTTATCATTTCGTCCGATCTCGATATGCTTCAAATTGTTGATTCAAACACTCACATGCTCCGTATTCTAAAAGGATTTACTAATATCGAACAAATCGATATCGCCGAAATCGAGCAAAAATATGGCATCAAAAAATCCCAGTTCCTAGACCTTAAAGCTCTGAAGGGCGACTCGTCCGACAATATTCCAGGCGTTGCTGGCATCGGCGAAAAAACTGCCGCGAAACTCTTAAATGATTATGGTGATTTAGATGGCGTTTATAATAATCTTGACAAAATCACCGGCTCGACTAAGACTAAACTCGAAGCCGGCAAGGATTCCGCCTACATGTCGCGCGACCTCGCGCGCATCATGTTTGACGCTCCAGTGAAATTAGACGACCTCGCAGATTTCGAGTTTAATCCAGAAAGAGTTATCAGTGGCCTGAAAAAGTTAGAGTTTAATTCACTCATCCGCAAATTTTCTGGGCAAGAATCAATTGATTCTCGGGCCGCGTCCGGCCGGCCCGTCGCCACGGGCGGCCGGCGCTACCCCTCGGCTTGCCAGCCTCCGGATTCCCTCGAATCAACAGATTCCTTGCCCAAAGATGCCATTATCGGTTGGGATATTAAATCTATTATGCACGCCAATGATCAAACCGCTACCGAGATATTAAATGGCAAAAAGTACTGGGACTTAGGTCAGGCTAAGTTTCTATTGAATCCATTATCAAGGGAAGAGCCTCAGCTGGTTAACCCTGAAGATGAACTAAAAGCCCAGCTCGCCGAATTTGGGAAGTTTCCACGACTATATATTATATATACTGAATTTGATTTACCCCTAATTCCAATTTTATACAAAATGGAAGAGAAAGGCATGCTAATCGACCGAGGGTATTTCAAAACCCTCCAAACCGAGTATGCCAAAGAAGTCGCCAGACTCGAACAAGAAATCCAAGACCTTGCCGGCGTAGCGTTCAACGTCAACTCGCCCATTCAACTATCCGAAGTCCTTTTTACGACTCTAGGGCTCTCAACCAAAGGTATCAAAAAAACCACTCGCGGCTACTCTACTGGCGCCAAGGAACTCGACAAACTAAAAGACGAGCATCCGATTATCGAGAAAATTATTGAATATCGCGAAGTCGCGAAACTCCTCAGCACCTACATTATTCCAATGCCAGACCTCGCCGACGCAAACGACCGTATTCATACTACCTTCACTCAAAACGTCACAGCGACTGGTCGCCTCAGTTCCAAGGATCCCAACCTCCAAAACATCCCAGTTCGTACTGATGAAGGCAAACGTATTCGTACCGGCTTCATCGCGCCAAAAGGCAAAACTTTAGTTTCCGCTGATTATTCTCAGTTTGAATTACGTCTCGCTGCTGTTCTCAGTAACGACCAATCCCTCATTAATGATTTCAATAACGATATCGACATCCATACCAAAACAGCTTCCGAAGCCTTCAATGTACCAATGGACAAAGTTACTAAGGCTCAGCGACGCGCCGCCAAGGTTATTAATTTCGGAATACTATATGGCATGAGCGTCAAAGGTCTCGCCGATGCCGCCAAAATGCCAATTTATGAAGCCAAGCAGTTTATTGATAATTATTTCAAACTCCGCGCCCCCATCAAGCAAAAACTAGATGAGATTTTAAAGCAGGCCAGGGAACAAGGTTTTGTTGAAACTTTTTATGGTCGCCGTCGCCCTACTCCAGATGTTAAATCTTCTAATTTTGTCATTCGCCAAGCCGCCGAACGCGCCGCCCAGAATATGCCAATTCAAGGCACCGAAGCCGATCTCATGAAGCGTGCCATGATTAAAGTTGACAAAGCTTTGCCAAAAGGCGCTGATTTGATTATGCAAGTTCACGATTCGCTCATTGTTGAATGCGATGAAGATATAGCGAAAGAAGTCGCCAAAATCTTAAAGCAAGAAATGGAATCCGTCGCGCCCGAGTTAAACATCAAACTCGCCGTTGATGTCACTACTGGCACCAATTGGGGTGAACTGTAATTTGAACTTGTGCATTTTTTGCACAAGTTCAGTTTATGCATTTTTTGCATATACTGGATGAATAAAAATTTCTAATCTGCCCTAAGGGACATAAGGACTTGGCCCGAGTGGCCCGGAACGTGCCCGAAGGGCACGTTTAGAAATTTTTATTCATCCATGATATGATAAATCTATGGAAAAGGGAATCGAAATCTACAAAATCGCAAAGGGTGAAGTAGTTTTTAATGTCGAAAAAGAAACGATTTGGGCTACTCAGGCGCAAATTGCTCAACTTTTTGATGTAGTTCCTCAGAATATTACATACCATTTGAATCGCATTTTTAAAGAAGGTGAATTATCAGAAAATCGAACTTGTAAAGAATCTTTACAAGTTCAAACTGAAGGTAACCGTACTATTACGCGTAAGGTCAAAATGTACAACCTCGACGCCATCATCTCAGTCGGCTACCGCGTTAATTCCAAGAAGGCTACCGATTTTCGTATCTGGGCTACCAAGGTTCTCCACCACTACGTAGTAGACGGCGTGGCGGTCAACGAACGCCGGCTTAAAGAGTTAGATTCCAAAAAGCTTCACGAAATCGAAGGCGCTCTTGGCATCGTCAAGCGCCTCGTCGCTTCCTCTGATTTATCCGCCGATGAAGCTGGCGGCATTCTCGAAGTCATCACCAAATACAGTCCCAGCTTCAAAGCCTTGAAAGAATTCGACGAAGGCCACATCTCCTTTATTAAAGGCAAAAAAGCCACCAAGATGATTACTCTAGAACATGGTCTCAGTATCATAGACGAACTCAAAAAAACCATTAAAGGCGACGAACTCTTTGGCAAACCTCGCGGTAATGCTTTCGAATCCTCGCTCAGTGCCATCGCTCAAACTTTTGATGACAAAGATGTTTATGCATCTATTTCCGAAAAAGCCGCCAACCTCCTCTATCTCATCATCAAAGACCACCCATTTTACGACGGCAACAAACGTATCGGTGCGTTACTTTTCGTAATCTTCCTTACTATCAACGACTATCATCTCACCAAAAACGGCGAAACCAAAATTTCCGACCGTGCTCTCACTGCCTTGGCGCTTCTTATTGCCGAATCAAGTCCTAGCGAAAAGAAATTGTTAGTCGCACTCATTTGTAAACTGCTCGAAAACTAAGATAAACATCAGCCGTTTCGCCTCTGGGCAACATGTTCAAGCTTAAAAAATCTTGTTTTTTGTTTGCAAAATTCTCCCGACCATGCATAGAATAGCGCATTAATCAGGAGGCACTATGCAAGCACTCAAGCAAAGTGTCATACATGTCAAATTGCTCGCAGTTCTATTACTAACATTAATCAGCCTATTTTGTATTCTTGGCTCGCCGGGAGTAAACGCTACTAGCTGCCCAGACCTAAGAATCATTTATGCTCGCGGTTCCGGCGCCACGCGTTTTGATAACGCAGACTACCAAGCCTTCAAATCTTCGCTCGAATCTAAACTAAAAGACACCAATCTGACCTACGAATTTGACGACCTAGATTATCCCGCCATTGGTATAGCCGGAGACAATCTCAAGGTTGCGCTAGGTGCATTTGTTAGCGGTGGCGAAGCTTACGAATTCGGCGATAGCGTCAAACAGGGAATTAGTAAACTTGCCAGCATTGTCAACAATAGTACGTGCAAAAACACCAAATACGTTGTCGCTGGCTACTCTCAAGGCGCCATGGTTATATCCGGCGGTCTAGAAAAGTTGAATCCCAATCAACTCATCTATTCCGCTACTTTTGGTGACCCCAAAGTCTACTTACCCGAAGGTGCAGGCCCGGTACCCATCGCCTGTAAAGGTGAAGGATTGTCTGATTATCGTGCCTACGTGCCAGATTGCCGCGCCTACAAAGGCCTGCTTGGCGCCAAAGAGCCTTATGCCACCGCGGACTATACTGGCAAACTTGGCACCTGGTGCAATAAATTCGACATCTTTTGTAGCTCGCATTTTAGTATCACCAGCCATACTTCTTACGACACCGACAATCTATACGAGGACGCGTCCAGACTAATTTTCAGCAAAATCGCAAATTATTATGAGTTTAAAAATAGCTACGCTTCACCTCATGATACCGCATTTCTCATCGACTCCACTCAGTCAATGAATTATTTAATCAACAATTACAAAGCCGAAGCTCTAAAACTGGCTAAAGAGACCTTAGACAAAGGTGGTCGTATCGCGCTCTATGATTACCGCGACTTAATTAGTGGTTACCAACCCATCGAAAGATGTAATTTTGAATCTTGCGACATCGAAACTTTTGAAAGGGGATTAAACGAAATTGAAACAGATGGCGGTGGAGATCCTCCAGAATCCTTGCTCTCTTCCTCGTTTCAAGTCATGAAAAAACTCAAATGGAAACTTGGTTCCACCAAATCTCTTGTCATCCTGACAGATGGCGGTTATCATTCTCCCGACCTAGACGGCACGACTTTTTATGACGTAGTCTCGCTTAGCAAACAAATTGATCCAGTGAATTTCTACATCGTCACTATACCAGACCGCGCTGACATTTATCAATCTCTCGCTGAAGCCACAGATGGCGCAGTAGTCATTTATTCGGATGAAACCTTTTCACTCACAACCAAAATCATGGAACGTTTTGATAGTCTCCCGCGCGTCGAAGAGGAATCAGAAGACTCAGCCCAACCCCTACCCCACCTAGAAATTATCTCAACAAACGCTATATCCGACACAGAATACGAAATCTCTTTTAGTAGCAGCGGCGCCAAAACCATCGTCATTCTAAACGACGCCGTCCTTGGCACCACCGACCAAAATCACATCACTATTACCAACCTAGATAACACTATTTCAAATACTATCACTCTAGTCCCACTTTCATCCAGCCGACGCGGCGAATCGGTTTCTATAGAATTAAAAAGCGGCTCTAGTGGCGAAACTACCACTACGAAACCGCCTGTTCATTTTACTATCCCTAAAGCCCCGAACACCGGAAGCCATGTCTAACTATTGTGCGTAGGCGATGTTATGTTCCATCGCTTGAGTCTCAAGCGCTACCAATCTTTCTGCGTCGTCAATCGCCGAATTCACGCAGTGCTTCACGCGTGCCTTTTCCTCGGCTTTCTTGGCGTCATTCCAACGATCGAGAGTGCCGACGAGATATCCAGTGATACGGCGCAGTCTCTCGAATCTACCCTCATCAAACCATTCCGAATGTTCATTAAAGTACTCCTTCATTGCCGCGTCACCTTCCTTGGCGCCGATAAGTTTCATGCCGGCTTCAACTAAGCAGGAAACATGCATATTCTCATACTGATCAAAGTCAGCCAAAGCTTCTTTTACGTCTTTTTCGCTAACCTTAGCATATTTATTAATAGATTTTACGAAACGTTTCAAATCAAAATTCTCCGCATCGCCTGGGTTTCTGTAGATAATTTTCTTCATGGTTTTCCTTTCTTAATCTATCCATCGGAGAGCATCAACTAACAGGATATTCCTTTAGACGTTCCACCTTGTAGGATAATTGTTACTTTATAAGCATTACCTAGAATCTATTCTAACCCCACATATAGTGTCTGTCAAGACCTTTTTCACACTAAATATAGCGTTTTTCCACAATTTTGCCCCATTATGCTATAATCATAGAGATATGCCAAGTTGGAATATACACCTAGAAGCCGGAGAGCGGCTTGCTAAAAAACTTAAGCTCCCTACTCCCAAACGGAGCGAATTTTTGCTAGGCTGTTTACTGCCCGATATAAATAACGGCTATATTAATAAAGTCGGCATCGAAAAATCCCACGAAGAAACCCATTATACTTTCAATAACAAAAGCTCCCTCAATTTTTACGCCGATTATCAAAAGGAAATCGACGAAAAAGAGCCACTTTTCTTAGGGTATCTATTTCATCTATATACCGACGGCTATTTCAACTACGATTTTTATCGCAAAATCAAACGCGCCAAAATCGGCCAAGGTCTCACCCGCGAAGAAAAACGCGAAATCAAACATCACGATTTTTGGATTTACGATACCAATTTCCATCATCGTCTTAATTTAAAAGACAAAACTGAGACTCGTCGCTTAGCTAAGCTTGCTAATCAAATCGCTTCCACCGAAATCACCGCAGAAGATTTGGAAGACGTTGAACGCATCATGACTGACAAGAAATTTCATCTTGCCATGCAGGGCGAACCTTACCTTTTCTATAGCAAAAAGGATTTGGACCAACTCCTAGACGATATGATTCAAAGCTTTTCCAAAGATTATCTTGGAGCAAAACATGCCTGAGCTCCCAGAAGTAGAAACTATTCGCCGTGGATTAGCAAAATTTATCATCCACGAAAAAATCACCAAAATCGAAGTATTATGTGAGAAGTCATTTATTGGCGAAAAAACCACCGGCCGAGTAGAAAACATTCGTCGCTTTGGTAAAGCTCTTATTATCGACCTAGATAATCACAAATCTCTCATGATCCATCTGCGCATGACTGGTCAGCTTATCTATGATGGTAAAAAAGCGAAAGGCCGTTTTGCCGCCGGACATCCTAGCGACAATTTTACCGACAAGCTCCCCAATAAACAGACTCGCGTGATTATTTATTTTGAACACGGCACACTATTTTTCAACGACCAACGCAAATTCGGCTTTATCAAAGTAATCGAAACCAGCGAAGTAGAAAATGACTCATTCATCAAAAAACTCGCCAAAGAACCCTGGGAAATGAACGGCAGAGAATTATACGACAAACTACAAAAGCATCCAAATTCTAGCATCAAAGCCGTCATTTTAGATCAAACAGTGATTTGCGGCTTAGGTAATATTTATGCCGACGAATCACTTTTCATGGCAAAAATCCATCCATCTCGCAAAGCCAAAACTATCACCGAAAAAGAAGCCGAGCAGCTCATCAAAAGTGCTCGCGAAGTGATGGAAAAATCCATCGATTCTGGTGGCTCCACCATGGCAACCTACGTCAGAGCCGATGGCACCAAGGGCGACTATCTCGAAAAATTCGCTCAAGTTTTTCGCCACGAAGGCAAGCCTTGTGTGAGATGCGGCACTACCATTATCAAAACTAGAATCGCCGGTAGAGGCACGCATCTTTGCCCGCATTGCCAGAAGGAAACCCCATGATCAAGGTTTTCTATGGCGACGATCGCGTGCGTGCTAAGAAAGCTATCTCAGAATTTCTGGGCGACGATTATGAAATCATTGATGCCACCGACCTCGCCCCCAACGATTTACCGAATATCTTTCTTGGGCAAACACTTTTTGATGACACCAGAAAAATCCTGCTTCGCGATTTTTTTACCAACAGCTCCGTAGCTAGTGAACTCCCAAACTATCTAAATACCCCCCACGACATCGCCATTTTTGATCTCAAAATCGACAAGCGCAAAGAATCGTACAAAGCCGTCAAAGATCAAATCAAATTTACAGAATTCGCCCTACCACCCAGTCCCAACTTTCGCCTCGCCTTCGATATCTATAAAATCGCCAAGCACGACGGCAAAAAAGCTGTCAGCCAGCTTGCCAAAATCAAATCCGAAGAAGACCCCATGATGTTTCTCGGTCTTCTCGCTTCTCAAGCTCTCAAAGATTTCGACGCCAAGCAGGGAATCAAAGAAAAAAGAGCCTTAAAAGCCCTTGCTAGAACCGACCTCCAAACTAAATCGACCTCCATCGACCCTTGGCTCCTCATTGAATCATTCTTATTAGAAGTATCGCACCTATAAGTATTCTGCTAACCCCCCATAAAAAAATCCGGTAGATTTCTACCGGATGTCTATTAAGCTTTCTTGGCTTTTGCTTCCTTCATAATAGCATGAAGTTTGGCCTTGCGACGCGAAGCGGTATTTTTCTTCATCAAATCCTTCTTCACGGCCTTATCATATTCGGATTGAGCCTTGGCGAGTGTTTCGGGAGTAGGATTTGTTTTAAAAGCCTTCAAAGCGGCTTTTATATCCTTCTTGATACCCTCGTTGTGCTCTGTACGCTTTTCGGCCTGTCGAGCTGCCTTTTTGGCGGATTTAATTATCGGCATTTTCTTCCTATATAGATTAAAAATTAATAACTTTTGACTATTATACCTCATTATCTTAAAAAAGTAAACCCCAGTTTATTCTCTAGAAAAAAAGCCCAAGCGGTGCTTGCATAAAATAAAAGCTTATGGTAACATAAAAAATAGAAAGGTAAAATATGCCAGAAGATAACACCACAACACCAACTAGTATCCCTACAGATAGCCCGACTCCATTTATGTCGGACGCAGCTATGCCGGTCGCTCCCACAGGAACGTCTTCTAGCATGCCAACTATACCAACGGATTCTCCAGCTCCTATTTCAGAGCCTACTACTATTCCTGCCGACGATATCTCTATTCCCGCTGACAATACTGCTATCCCTACAGATAATACTGCTATCCCTACCGACAACACTACTACTACCGCAGACGTTCTTAACGCTTTTCCCATGCCAACCACTCATCCAGAAGAGCCCTTACCAGCCATTTATAACGACTTGACCGCCAAGATTAACGAGGCGAAAAATGTTTTGATTGCCTTATCTCGTGATCCATCAGCCGACGAAATGGCAGCCGCAATTGGTTTATCTCTCTATCTTGATCGCATCGGCAAGCGTGCTACAGCTATTTATTCTGGCGCTACGCCAAACGCTCTCGAGTTTTTGAAGCCCGAAGAAACTTTCGAGCCCACAGTTGATACCTTGCAGGATTTCGTAATCGCCCTCAACAAAGACAAAGCCGACCATCTTCGTTACAAACTTGATGGCAGCTACGTCAAAATTTACATCACTCCATATCGCGCTCGTCTTTCCGAAGAAGATTTGGAATTCTCATATGGCGACTATAATGTTGATTTAGTCTTCGCTCTCGATGTAGCCAATGGCATCGATTTAGACTCTGCCCTACGTGAACATGGCCGCATCATGCATGACGCCGTCATCATCAATGTCACCACAGGAAATCCCGGCAAATTCGGAGAAATCGAATGGAGCGATAAATCCGCCAGTTCTGTCTCAGAAATGCTCGCTAAGCTTCTTTTCAGTATTGCAAGTGATGTCAAAATTGAAAAAGAAGAAGCTACGGCCTTTCTTACCGGTATCGTTGCAGCTACCAATCGTTTTTCAAATGCCAAGACCACCCCAGAAACCATGCAAGTCGCTGCGCAGCTGATGGAATCCGGTGCTAACCAACAATTAGTCTCCAAGAACATCACGCCCGATATCGAGAATGAAATGATTACCTTATCTAGTAAATCACCATCAAAGACCAAAGATGATGGCCCAGTTGATCCCACCAAGCTCGAAATCGAACACGATGGCGAGCCAGATGCGAAAGAAGACTCTGACAAAGAGGTCGAGACCACTGTCACCGCCAAGGAACACACTCTGTTAGACGATTTGAAAGCTGCCGAAGCTAGCCTCGCTCAAGCTGGCGCCGAAACCATTCAGGAAGATGGTAGTAGCCCTCTCAAAGTTAATAGTTCCGAATCCGAAACCGCCGAAGAAATCGCTTCCGAGCTAGAAGAAAACACTCCCAAACCAGAGGGCGGCACTCCGCAAGGAGAAAACAGCCCTATCGATAGTCTCCCCCCAGTCGCCCCAGAGATTAAGCCCGAAACACATCAGGAAGATAGCATATCGGCCACCCTCCCAACTATCCCAGACCCATCCGACCAAATCAGCAAGATCAACGACGACTTCGCCTCAGAAGCTGAGAAAGAATCAGAAGCCAGCAAGTACGGGCATATGCTAGAAGAAGCCCTAGATGACATCAAGAGTACCGATACTCCAAAAGAAGAATCCGTCTTCTCGACGCCATCACCGGATGAAAATCCTGCTTCTGCGTCAGCTCCCGTCGTGCCAACTCAGCCAGAAATCAATGGCGTACCAGAAATGAATTATATGCCTATGCCAGACGAAACTATCTTGCCTCCACCGCCGGCGCCGCCGATTGAATCCGCCACTCCAATGCCAGAACCAACTCCAGAGCCACTTGGTCCGCAACCAGCTATGCAGGATCAAGTCTATACTCCGCAAGCATCCGACCCTAGCGCCTTCAAAATCCCTGGGATGTAACCCTTGAAAAACAATTAATTATGTGCTATATATAATATATGTTGGATTCGTAGCTCAGTTGGTTAGAGCGCTGCCCTGTCACGGCAGAGGTCGCGAGTTCGAGTCTCGTCGGATCCGCCAGGAGAATAAAATAAGACCCTTTGGGTCTTAATTTTGTTTACTCTTTAGAGCAAACAAAGACTCGTCTTGTATTTCCGTGTCATCTGTGATATAATATATCTCAATATGGCTATAAAAGTTACAAGAAAAGATCAGGGAGAAGCGAACGAGAACATCATCCGTCGTTTCAACCGCAAAGTCCTTCAGAGCGGTATGATGCCTCTAAAGAAGTCGCAAATGCGTTTTACCAAACCCATGTCAAAGCGCGAGCGACGCCTGAAAGCTATCATCCGTGAAGCACGCAAGGCCGAAAAGACCGAACGCATCAAGCTAGGACTCAAATAACATAATCACAAATCTCCTCCACTCGAGGAGATTTTTTGATATAATAAATTCAAAGGAGACTTATGATTATATTATTTGGTTTAGCAGGTTCCGGCAAGGGAACGCAAGGAAAAATCATCGCGGAGCTTTTTGGCTGGCGCTGGCTTTCGGTTGGCGAAGCTATCCGTCAAGCCGGTGGATACGAAGAAATCATTAATAATGGCGGCCTTATCCCAGACGAAGACGTCATTAAACTCATGGATAAGCAAATCAAAAAAGCCGAAGCTGAAGGTTTTGACATAGTACTAGATGGCTATCCTCGCGACATTCACCAGGCCGAATACATGATGCAGACCATGCCGGATAAAATTAGTGGTGCTATCCTTCTAGAAGTTCCCAAAGACGAGCTATACGAGCGTCTTGCGCTGCGTGGTCGCGATGACGACAAAGAGCGTGAGTCTATCAATCGTCGCTTTCAGATTTTTGAAAAAAACATCGAAGGAATTATCCCACTACTCAAGTCGCACAGTATTCCAATCGAACACGTCAATGGCGTTGGCAAAATCGAGGAGGTTACAGCCCGTCTTATAGAGGTAGTTAAACGCATGAATCCAGATGCTACTGAGCAAATCGACGATGTCAATGGTGGAGAAATCGAGAAAAGTTATGGCGAATAATCAAGGAATCATTAATTTTGAAACTGCCACCCAAGCCGAAGTTGATCAAAAAATAGCCGCCATGCGCGAAGGCGGCAAAATTCTCGGCAACCTCTTAAAAGACCTCAAAAGTTACGTCCAGCCCGGCATGACTGGTAAAGAAGTAGATGCATGGGTACGAAAAGAAATCACCAAGCGCGGCGCAAAAGTTGCCTACGATATGCTTGATGACGATTTTCCTGGCGCCATTTGTATTTCGATTAATGACGCCCTCGTCCACGGCGCTCCCACCGACGAACCCTTCGAAGAAGGCGACAAAGTTTCCTTCGATCTCGACGTTTATTACAAAGGTTATTTTACTGATTCTGCTTTTACTATGATAGTCGGCAAACATAGCAACCCAGCCGTCAAAAAAATGATTGAAGTGACAGAGGCTTCCATGTGGGAGGGAATTGAGCAAGTGAAGCCCGGTGCTCACATCGGAGATATTGGCCATGCCGTAGAGCAGGTGTTAAGAAAAGGTCATCTCGGCGTGATTGAGAATTACATCGGTCACGGCATCGGCAAAACCATGCACGAAGCTCCCGAGGTTCCTAATTACGGCAAAAAAGGCCACGGCTACAAACTTGAAGAAGGCGACACTATCTGTATCGAACCAATGTCTTGTCTCGGCAAACCCGCTAATTATGTCGACAAAGACAGCAACTGGACCGTCCGCATGAAAGACGGCAGTGTGGGCTGCCACTGCGAACACACAGTCCTAGTCACCAGTGACGGCTACGAAGTTTTGACATTACCAGATTAAAAACAAACCGACAATAAGTGAGCATTGAGCATTATATTAGACTAAAATATTTCAAGTTCTAACTTTTCGAAACATATGGAATTTCCCATATAAAAATTACAACTAGCACGGATTTTGGAGGAAACTGAAATTTTCGACAAAATCCGACTGCTGTTGTAATTTTTATCTTGGCGAAATTACATCGTTGAGAAAAGTAGAACTTGAAATATAAAGTATGTTATAATGAAACCATGGATAGTGATAAGCGCTTTGTAACTGGTTTGGATTTAGGCACGGAAAACGTCCGCGCCATCATCGCCAGTGTCAACAAAAACGGCGAAATCGCCATAGTGGGCTATAATGAAGGCAAATCCGAAGGAATGCGAAAAGGTATTCCAGCCAATCTCACTGGCCCTGCTAGCTCCATCGACAAAATGCTCGCCGATGCAGAACGCATGGGAGGTTATGATGTCCGCAATGCGTTTGTTTCTATTAATGGCTCCACTGTGATATCTACTCACACCGAAGGCATGATTGCCGTCGGCACCGTAGAGCACGAAATCAACGACGAAGATTTGGACCGTGTCGAAGACGTCGCCGTCAGTGGTCGTATTCCTGCTAATCGCGATGTTTTGGATGTGATTCCTCTAGAATATGCCTTAGATGGCCAGGGCGGTATCAAAGATCCTCTTGGCATGTCTGGTGCTCGTTTGGAGCTCCGTGCTAATGTCATTTCTGCCCTTACCCCTAATTGCGAGAATTTAAGAAAAGCTACCATGACCGCCGACGTCCAGGCCGATAGATTAGTCCCTGGTGTAGTCGCTGCCGCTCGTGCAGTTTTATCCGAACGCCAAAAAGAAAACGGCGTCGCCGTAGTTGATTTTGGTGCAGCTACCACCTCTATTGCTATTTACGAAGAAGGCGATTTGCAATATGTCGGCGTGATTCCGGCCGGCTCCAATAATATCACCAACGACCTTGCTATTGTTCTCGCCATCAATCCAGAGCTTGCCGAAGAAATCAAAACCCGTTTTGTCACCGGTGATTTCGAATCCGAAAAATCCATCGCTATCAAAGTAGGGAAGAACGGCGAACGCACCTTCGACCGCAAAGAAGTAGACGACGTGGTCAGAGCTCGCCTCGACGAAATCTTTGGCGAAGTTCGTAAGAAATTAAAAGCCGCCCATTATGACCAACGTCTCCCAGAGGGCATCATCCTGACCGGTGGCGGCGCCAAAATGCGTGATATCGAAAAATATGCCAAAAAATGTCTCGAATCCGCCGTCGAAATCGGCATCCCGCAAAAACTCGACGGCGTTGCCGAATCCATCGCCAAACCGGAATATGCCACCGCGGTCGGTCTAGCGATTCTCGCAGCAGAGAGCGGGGAATTATCCGCCGCCCCCAAAAAGAAATCTTCAAAACCTGCCAAAAAATCTTCCGGTTCCAGTCCCTTTGGTTTCATCAAAAAAATCTTCTCAAAATTCTAAACTAACATAGACTTTTCCACAAGTTTTCCACAACTTTTTAATATTCTTCTTGCTTTTTTTTCGTAAGCGTGATTCAATAGTATTAGCACAAGGTCATACAATAACATAAAAAGGTGTGCTTTATTAATGAACATATACAAAAACAAATTGTTCCTCGCATGTATTATGCCAGTCCTGGCTAGTATTTTGGTTTCTAGTCTTTATTCTGGTTCTGTCTTTGCGCATACTGCTACACTTACAACTGCTAGTTCTATTAGCCTCAACGCCGTTCCTTCAGGTAGCGGTATTTCTATAGACGAGGAATCAATTAATGTCACTACTACTTGTCATGCTGGATATAATCTATCCGTAGCTACGTCTACTAGTCCGGATCTTTATCTTAATGGGGATGGTACTAGCACAGCTACATTTACGGCAGTAGATGGCACTTCTAC
>JAFWDS010000025.1 GCA_017516075.1 Candidatus Saccharimonadota bacterium | reverse complement strand
TTTTTCGGATATTCCCAGCTCTTTCGAATATAGACGTTGTTATCATGCAGAATGCGCCGGACAGTATCCGCGCTCACTCCAAGCGCTTCCCCGATTTCCTGCGGCTTATACCATTCTGAGTACATCTGCATAATCATCTCGGCGAGGACTTTCTTCTTGGCGCATTGATTCGTTACTTCAATTCCGTTATCCTTGAGCGCCCTACTAATGGTATATCTATGGCATCCAAATTCCTTGGCTAATTCATAGGTGGATTTGCCTTGCTGATACTTTGTAATAATTGTTCGAGTTTCTGTGTCAGAAAGAGTTTTCTGCTTCTGAGTGATAGTTTTTACGAGAGAATCGGGGTTATAGGATAAATCCGTTATTTCGGGGTCTATTTGATTTTTATCTGGAGAGGGTTTATAATTCTTGACATAGTCTAGAATTATTTTATAGTTCGAGTGGGTTTCCGTTAGTCCCACCAAGCTTTAGCGTTTTAAAGCATTAAAGAAAAATCATATCTGAAGAATGTACCGTTTAGGTACGTTTTTTGTTTTTCTGGAGCATTTTTGCTCTATTTTTTATGCCCTCTCTGGGGTCGCCGACCCCTGTAAAATAGGCAATCGGGGCGGTGTTTGGCCGAAAAATCCTAACGGGGGTAAAATGTACCGTTTTGTGTAAAGTCATAGTCCAAAATCGTGTTCTGGAATTTATTGTTCGAACCTGGAATTTAGGTAGTAGAAAAGCAAATTCGAACAATTAAGCATTTTTAGAGATTTGCAATATATTTCAAAGAGAGTCAGAATAGGCGAAATTAATGGAGATTGTTCATGGCTAGGCTGACTAACAAAGAATACCTACTGCGTAGGAGGTTTCTGCAGAGATTATGGGACTTTGATGAGACGCAAAAGTTTTATGCTCTACTAACTCCAAATAAGCAGCAGAGTTTGCATTTTTATTATGTGACAAGTAATTATGACTTATCCGATGAGGCCGCAATAGATTATAGGTCTAAGCGAACCAAGAGCGATGCTTTTAGTTCAGGCAAAGCTTTTAATGGACTCTACAGAATCGTTGTCGGCGCGGCTATGCGCATCGGCCTTGAATGTGATTATTCCGATTTAAAAATATTTACGAAGAAAATCCCTCAACTTAACAAGGAGTTGAGGGATTATTGTTTGCAGAAAATGCGTGAGCAAAACGGCAAGAAAAGAACATATAAAAATGAGGCGAGAGTATTACCGCTGATGAGACAAGAGATTAATGTAGAGAAGCTGGCGCAAGCCTTAATTATGATTGCGAAAGATGTGGCTAGGAATAATATGCGTGAAAAGGATTAGTTTTCGGCTTCTTTTTTCTCGTCGTGCGTATAACGACATTTTGGGTAATTACTACAGCCAATAAAGTCTCCATATTTACCGTGTCGTTTGACTAATTTTCCACCACACTTTGGGCACACGTCTTTTTTAACTAGATGTTCGTCGACCGCATTGTCTACTTTGCGAAGGAATTTATCGAACAGGATTTTTGCGATTACGGCTATGATAATAATTCCGGCTGTTGGCAGTATGACTTTCATGCCACCTACTGAAAAGATCCATTTAAATATTGCGTCAGTGAATTGGTTCATTGTGTGCTCCGTTTAAGATTTCGTTTAGTTTTACATGAAGTCGTTCTTTTTCTTGACTTCCCGTAGTTGAAAACCTAATGATGGGGATATTATATTTTTTCAGAATTGCATCCTTTTTAAGATCTCTTCTGGACTGCTCGGTTCCCTGTTTATGAAATGCGTATCCGTCAACCTCGATCGCGAGAAGTGGCTGCTTCGTAATTCTATTATAAATCAGGAAGTCTAAATGAGTCAGCGGATTTAAGGCGTAGTGCTGCTCTTCGTCGGTCATTATGGTTTTGTCGCGAAGAAGCATATAAAGAGGCTGATGAACTATGACGCCTAAATTGTCATAGTGCTTTATTTCCTTGTCGATAAGTGAGTACATGAGATTTTCTGAATCATACTCTGATACCTTATGATTTTGCGCCAATAAGGCCATACGTTGATTCGTATACTGAGAATAGAGATAATCGAAGATGGAGTATATAGGGCTTTTGCCTGTTTCGAAGTTATAGTAGTTAGCGTATTCTATAAAATCATTAATGGTTGTATTGTAGATTTTATTACCGGTAGCAATCATGATGAGCTGCTTCTTTGCGCGAGAGATTGCTACATTTAGAATATGTGGATCATCCACAAAGTCACTAATTTCATTATCGACGGTAGAAATAATTATCACGTCTTTTTCGCGTCCCTGGAATTTATGAATTGTGTCTACTTCAATGCCCGGAATGGATTTACGAATTTCGGTTACCTGATTCCTGTATGGCGTGATTATTCCAACATCTTTCGACTGTAGTTTTGGTAGAATTGTTTTGATAATATCAATCTGTCTCTGATTAACATGATCTCGGGCGTGGTTTCCTATATTGGTACGAATAACTTTAATCGTATCTGGAGAGTTGCTCTCTTTAGTCATTATTATGAGTTGCGAATCGTAAAACTGTTTATTGCAGAATCCGATAATTTTTGGTTGGCAACGATAATGCTCGCGTAATAGGCAAACCGGCGCTTCGGGAATGATTGCTTTTATTGAAGATAGAAAACTATTTTTCGAGAAAGAGTAGCCGTCTGAAATTCTGTAGTTCTCAAAGATGTTGTCTACGACTCGCTTTTCTTTTTCTGTCACCACATTAGGAAGCTGCCTCTCGTCGCCTACAATCACGGCATTTTCACCGGAAGAGAGTGCGAGCGCACCGGTGACAGTGTCGATTTGGCTCGCTTCGTCCATAATGACGTAGTCGAATTTAGCTCGGAGACTAAAGCTACTACGCGCAGAATATGTAGTGCTTAGGATGACGGGATAATCTTGAATGAACGCATAGAATGAGCGATGTATTTGATTAAGCTCATAATGCTCGCGCTCGTGTGAACCGTATCTATCCGAAAGCCATTTGCGGAAATATGCCATGGAACACTCAGTAAAGTCCTTTTTAGACTTCTCGCCGCTTTTAATTTTCTTGGAGAGTATAGAACATTGGCTGTTAAGCTCGGAGATTTTTTTGTCGTAAGCTGCGGACTGCAGTGATGTTATTATTTCTTTTTTCGGCTTTGAATAAAAAGCGAAGCTCCCTACGCCGTAAAACAGAACGTACTTTACCTTTTGCCAGAACGAAATATTTTCTTTGTTCTGTAAGTCGAGCCATACTTTGTATGGGTTACCCTTTCTCTTCAGCTGTGTTGGCTTTATATGCTCTGTTTTGAGATAATCTTCAAAATGCTTCTTCTCGATGGATAATTCTTGGAGTTGACGATTATGCTCTGACAGTTCTCGCTCATCTTTATAGATTTCATGAATCGTGCCTTGTAATTCTTCGATGCGGGATTCGAGTTGGCCTATGTCCGTAGATTGATATTTTAATAAATCCGGTATCTCTTTCTGGTTTTCTATGAAATCTGACTTGTTGAAACTACTGCCAAGTTTAGCTACAAAAAAGTCTAGTCCATATTCTTTTAGTTTATCCTCGACATTCTCGATGGCGGAATTATTGTTAGATACGATTTGGCATGATTTTCTGCGAATCACCAGGTTTGCAATAATATTAAGAATCGTCTGTGTTTTTCCGGTGCCGGGAGGCCCTTCAATTACGCTGACATTGTTATGGATCGCGTTATATACTGCTTGATATTGGCTTTCATTGCATCCAAATGGAAATATGAGTGGCTGGTGGTGTTTATCTTCCGTATGCGATGGTTTGCTTTGCTGCAAATAATACTTCAGCGAAGAATTTTCGATGTCGCTATATCCGACTTTTGAATAAAGCTGAGATAAATAGTTCTGTTCATTAGAAATAGCGTTTGCTACATTATGTAGGTATGTGAATACCTCATGAGATGCTAGACTACTATCGTCCAGATCCAGTTGTGTTCGATCTTCGAGAAATAGGTGATAGTATTTATGCTCCCCTGTCGCGAATCGCCATGCGGCTAAAATCTTAAGATTCGTTATGTCTTTCAGGCTTTTCAGCTCAGTATTGTTTAGACGGTCTGGATTGTCTAAGACGAGGACGCGACGAGGCGAGTATTTGTAGTATTTATCCGCTCCTTTTCTGCGAATGAAGTAGAGCATTTTCTTTTCGTCAAAAATACAATATGCAAGCTCGGGCGTAATGATATGCCCGTCGACAATAACCATTTTCTCGGCCGGGTTGATAGCCATAATAATATTATATCGCTTATCTTATTTTTTTCGGATATTCCCAGCTCTTTCGAATATAGACGTTGTTATCATGCAGAATGCGCCGGACAGTATCCGCGCTCACTCCAAGCGCTTCCCCGATTTCCTGCGGCTTATACCATTCTGAGTACATCTGCATAATCATCTCG
>JAFWDS010000024.1 GCA_017516075.1 Candidatus Saccharimonadota bacterium | reverse complement strand
TCTCTCTAATAGTGTAAAATGTTTATGAGACATAGCTCACCTCCTGTTTATTGGTTTGTAATTCAAATACCATTTTACAGGATGATACGGGTTATGTCTCTTTTTTGTGAAAAGTCTTGGCTTTTAAGTTAGAATCTAAGAACTCTTGCTTTTTTTTAAAAAAACGATATAATATAACCATAAAAGGTTATACATTTTAAAAAAACGCAAAAATGAACAAAAAGAACAAACAAATATTATTTGCGACATTGTTTATAGTGATGTGCAGCATAGCAATACACGACGATACCGTTTTTGCATCCACTCACACTCTAAACATGACTTCCTCTGGAGCGCAGAGTGTAGATATTCTAAGCGGCGTAAACAATACGGTCATTAGCACCGACGCTATCAATGTCACCACTAGCTGCCGCTATGGCTACAACTTCACTATTTCTAGCTCAGTAAGCGACAATAACCTATATCTCGACGGCGACTCTAGTAACAATACCGCGGGTACGTATTTTTCAGCTACAGATGGCACTAGCACACTAGACAACTCCACTAGCGCCTGGGGGTACTATTATAATAGCGATAATCAAGTTACACCTACCGGCTCCAGTATCTTTCTCCCAGTACCAGTTCTAGGACAAGCCGACACTATCAAAACGCCTTTAGCAGAAGCAAGTAGCACCGATATTAATGACAGCTTCAATCTCTACTACGGCGTTAAAGCTAGTTCTACTATCACACCTGGTACCTACAAAATGATTCCAGATACCAACAATTCCAATAATGACGGCGTTATCGTCTATCAAGCTATTATTGCTGATACCTGCATGCAATATGCAGTGCATTTTGATCCCACATCTACTGCCAATAACACTACCATCACCGGCACCGGCACCATGGCCAATCAAACCATTTACGAAGGCGCTTCTACTCCCCTCACATCCAATGGCTTTACCGCGCCCACAGGATACGAATTCGCCGGGTGGAATACCGCTCAAGATGGCACCGGAACATCTTATACCGACGGACAAAGTGTCACAGATTTAACTATCGTAGGTAACACAATTACGCTTTATGCTCAGTGGAAACAAACCTGCTTCCCGGGATACATCTGCTACATCGGTAATGGCGCCGACGAAGGCACCATGGGTCGTCAATCCGCCGCTGACGGAAACGACGTTCAACTCTTTGCTTCCAACTTCTCTCGCACAGGCTACGGTTTCGCTGGCTGGAGCGACAAAGAAGACTACGCCACCAATCCAAATGCCCATTTCTACGGACCAAACGAAGACATCACTGTGCCTACCGGCACCACGGATGGCGGATTAAAACTCTACGCCGTCTGGATCGAAAGCGCCGGGAACCTCCAAGATTCCACCAAAGTCGCCGAACTTTGTGGCAGTGGCGCAGACAGTCTCCAAGCCGCCGCTTATAGCGACGAGGGTGATTCCGACGAATCCACTTGGTCTATCACAGCGAGTCTAAATAGCATCTCAGCTCTCACCGATACCCGCGACGGCCAGACCTACGCCATCGCCAAACTCAGTGACAACAATTGCTGGATGATCGAAAACCTAAGACTCGCCGATACCCACCAAGAAAACAATACCACCGTGCCAACTATTCTTACCACTGCTAACACTAATAACCCATTAAACGACGGCACAAACGTCACACTCAAGCACAACTATACTGATACACAAACCTATACAAATCTCTCTCCTACTTCAAGCGTAGCCTACGATGCCACCACCGCTCCAGAAGGTTGGTGCACCAACGGCTCTGCTGCTTGCTATGACCAGTCTAGACTCAGAACCGACAATACTACCAATCGTGCTACATATACAATTTCCACTGATATGATGTCTCAAGACGCAAATCTTTATTCCTATGGCAACTATTATAACTGGTATTCAGCTACAGCCGGAAATGGCACTTATGATAAATCTAGCGACAATACGACCGGCGATATTTGTCCTATCGGCTGGCATCTTCCAACTGGTATGGGTAATGGCGAATTCGGTGTACTTAGTAATAGTTTAGGAGGATATAAGAACAATGATGGGATAGCTACACAAATGTCTAGCTCGACTTCTCCTACTCATACTATTATGAAGCAAAGATTGCGCCGTTTCCCGAACAATCTAGTCTACGCTGGCATGATTACTGGCGATAGCATTGGCGAACGCAGTAGTCATGGAAGCTACTGGACGTCCACAGCAATGTTGAATACCAACGTTTATACCATGTTTTTCAACTCCTCCACCTTCAATCCGGGAAGAGCTACTGGCAACAAATACCACGGCAGAGCGGTCCGCTGCATCGCTACCTCCTCATAAATCGCTCCCCATAATCCAAACACTATCGCCACCCCCTAGCCCTTTACACTTCACAATTCTTATGCTATAATTACACCATAAATAACAAAACACAGACATGGAAACAATCATACAAATACTACTTCTAGCTATCGGGTTCGTCTTACTTATTAAAGGCGCCGATTGGTTAGTTGATGGCGCCTCGTCTACTGCTTCCAATTTCAAAGTCCCCAAACAACTCATCGGTCTCACCATCGTAGCGTTTGGTACCAGCGCCCCAGAGTTAGCCGTTTCCTTTGCTTCTCTCATTTCCGGCAAAACCGACGTCCTCATCGCTACTGTCATCGGCAGCAACACCCTGAATGCTCTTCTTCTTATCGGCCTTGCAGCTATCGTTAGCCCTCCCATCAAAATCAAACGTTCCACCATTTCCAAAGAACTCCCACTCCTTCTTCTCATTTCCGCCTCCATGATCACTCTACTTCTCGACTCCAGTGTCACCAATCTCGAATCCAACACCTTCTCGCGCAGCGACGCCATCATCTGCCTACTATTATTTGCAGTTTTTCTCTATTACATCATAAATATCATCCGCAAAAGTCGAAGTTCCAAAAAAGAATTTGAAAAACCCAAATACAAACTCGGCAAATCTCTAATCCTTGTAGTCCTGGGGCTCGCCGGAGTTATTGCCGGCGGCGAATTAGTAGTCAACTCTGCCACCACCATCGCCAGCAGCATCGGTCTATCAGACCGCGTTATCGCTCTCACCATCATCAACTTCGGCACTGCCTTGCCAGAAATCGTCACCACCATTACCGCTGCCAGACGCAAAGAAAGCGAACTGCTCGTCGGTAGTCTCGTCGGCAGCAATATCTTCAACATCTGTATCGTCCTAGGTCTCCCCGTTGCAATCTTCGGCACCATTGCACTCTCCAACTTCACTCTAGTCGATCTAATGATGCCCATCATTTCCTCGGCAGTTCTTTGGTGGGTAGCCAGACGTGGCAGCAACGGCAAAGACGGCAAAATCCTCCGTTACGAAGGCTTCATCCTATTCGCAGTCTTCCTCGCCTACTATAGTTATGTAATCTACGGAGCGTTCGCTTGAACTGGCTAATTTTAGTCGCAGTTGCCGTCGTCTTCGATTCGATTCGAATTTTTATCGACAACTACGTTTCTGATGTCTACTTCAAAGAAAGAGACGCCGTTTCGCAAAAACTCTTCTACGGCTACGGTCTCATTATTTCTTCGATTTTTATCGTCATGTTCACCGGTTTCGATTTCACCGCCCTCAGCCCCTACACCCTCTGCATGTTACTTCTTGCCGGTTTGCTCAGCGGCATTGCCGGAATTCCATATCTCAAAGCTCTAGAAATCGACAACTCCACCAACCTCGGCATTTTCATTCAGCTCGCTCCAGTCATGTATTTGGTCCTCGGCTGGCTCTTTCTTGGCGAAACTATCTCCACGATGCAACTCATTGCCATCGGCGTCATCCTACTTGCGCCCTTATTCATTGTCACCACCACGCGCAAAAAATCTCGCAAAGTCCGCTTAAAAGCCGTTCTCTATGCATTTTTGTACGTGCTCATCGCAGTTATCGGTAATCTCATTTTTGTCAAAGCCGCCTCTTCGGATTTAAGCTTTATCAACGAACTCACGATTCTGTTATTTGGCAAAGGCGTCGCTGATCTTCTCATTATTTACACTCATCCCAAATGGCGTCGACGTTTCCTCAAAGTTGCAGACAAAAGTCAGCGCAAAGTTTTTTCACCAATGGTCGCCAATCTCGCTGCTATGTTAATAAAGGAATACACTTAT
Source organism: Candidatus Saccharimonadota bacterium (assembly GCA_017516075.1). GTDB lineage: Bacteria > Patescibacteriota > Saccharimonadia > Saccharimonadales > Saccharimonadaceae > Nanosyncoccus. Next base: position 22,184 of record JAFWDS010000024.1, on the reverse strand, counting down.
CGCTTGGCACTGATTCTCGCTCCAGCCGTCACTCTTGCCTCCGCCGTTTCGGATTCCGCCGAACCGATTTTCATCTTCTTCGCCGGCATCCTACTCACACTCATCTGGCCCAAGTTCGGCCGCGAGAAACTCGACAAAAAATCCATCATCGTGCATTTAATCGCGACGGTTCTAGTAGTTATCGGCGTAATCCTCATCCAAATGTGATATAATGATTATAGGTGGTGCTTTGGCGGAGTGGTTACGCAGCGGTCTGCAAAACCGCGTACACCGGTTCAATTCCGGTAGGCACCTCCATCATGACGAAAAATGCAATCCAAGATTCATCTTGGATTTTTTAACGTCGCAAAATGCCAAAAACGCTATATCTAGCGTCTCAAATCAATTCCAAACACCATATCTAGCGTCTCCGCCCCGCTATATATTATATGTAGTCTCAGGATGCTAGGAACTTGGGTTGTTAGGGCTCTAGAGCGACTTGGGACTAGGAGGCGCTACGCACTAGGGGCTAAGCAGCGAATACTCCTTCCGAGGTTCTTGCTGCCGTAGCTCGTGCCTGGGCCGACGTAGCTACTGTCGAAGCTCATGCTGTAAGCGTAGGGGCTAGAGTTCGCTGTAGACGACCAATAGCCGCCGGTGGACCCACGACTATACACCGAACCGCTGTTAACGTAGCCGGAATAAACGAAATTATTAGGGTAAGCCCTCAGAGCATTAGAGGCACCTGAACCCTCTGGAGTACCGGTATAATATGGTTGAGTGCTGCTATCATAGTTTGCTGGATTGGTGCCACCATTAATGCCAGTTACAATGAGTGCCCAGAATTCATTATTGGCTTCATTGGATTTATTACCACCTTTCGGCAAATGCCAACCAGTAGGGCAGATAGAAGTACTAGTGACAGATTGGTTATTAGTGGTATAGTTAGTAGTATCCGCAATAGCTGCTGCCCAAGTATAATAGTTGCCATAACTATACATACTAGCGTTCGTTGTACTATTAGTAGCAGAGTTACTTGTCGGATTACTTGGTCTATCTGTGGCTGTAGTAGGCGTGTTTATGTTGTTATAACGTGGGAATCTATTGTCTTGGTTACTACCAGAAATAGTTTTATCGGTAGAGCCATCGGTGCTATATAGGCTATTTGCAGTAGTACTATCATTCGCCCATGGCGCTTCTGGGTCAGCCAAACCAGCAAAGCTAGCATTGTAACCTTGCGCCAGCGAACCATTAGTATTATCGGTCCCAGTGTTTTCTAGGCGTATATTTTCTATCATCCAGCAGTTACCATCCGCTAGCTTAGCAATGGCATAAGTTTCGTTGTCGCGTTGATCGGTAAGAGCCGTCACAGCACCACTTTGCAAGCTAGAACAATCGGACCAGTTTTGTAGACTGCCAACAGATTTAATCCACCTAGCATAAAGCGAAAGCCCAGGATTATCTCCAGTATATTCACCAGCAGTGAAGGTGATTGTCTCTTGTGGGCCCAAGTAGCCAGTTGTATCAGAATAGTCAAAGGTCTTACTCCACCCAGCGAAACCATAGCCTTCGCGCGAGAAGTTAGAAGCAAGTAGCGTAGCATTAGTTGCAGAAGTAGACACGGTCTGACACCCCATGGAGCCTTCTACATTAGAGCCATTTGGATAATAGCAGATTTGCCCAGCCTGAGTAGTCTCTGGATGTAATGGCGTTTCGCTCGCCGGATGCACCATAGTGTATTTCACTTTCCCACTATATGTATCCGCCACCTGATTACTAGCTATAAAAGATGCATAAGTCGTCGTAAGCGTACTCCCTACTGCACTTGTGCCTATATCTGTACCAGAATCTTTATGTGCTACCTTAGTATAAGTATCCGGTACTGCACTATAGCTACCAAATCCATTATCTAGCGTTAATGCATAAGTCGCTGTACTATCGGTCTCTAGCTTCATCGCCCAGTTAGACGTACTCCCACTTGTCGCTGTACCAGTGGAGATTTTTTGATTATTCGCTACGCCGATTAGCTTAGTATGATCTGCGCCAGTATATTGGTCTCCCGTGAATCCAATCGCATAGATAGAGAATCCTTCGCTATCATTGCAGAGGACTTTGAGTGTAGTCGTACCGATATCATCCTCATATGTGCCATTTGTTACATTAGCGCTATGCGTGTTCTGACCCGTCCCCGTCATTGTGCATGATACTGGTATATTAATAGCTACATCGTCAATCACGTCGTCTGCAACAACATAATTAGAGGCAAGAAAAACACCAGAAATCCCCGTAATACTCACAAGACCCCCACAAACCAATGCCGCTTTTCTTCTCATGCTTATATTATACCATCAATTACCAAAAACTAATAATTAATCCCCCAACTTTATCACCGGCTCTTTGAGTTTCGATAGCATCTCGGCCTTCTTAATCAGCGCTGCAACTTTCTCATGATCCGCTTTTTGCTTCTCTGCATCAAACGCCGCCTGCTGTCTTTTCAAATCACCAAAAAAACCAGTTCCCTTCGCCGCATTCCAAAAAATCCTTTCACACGGCACATTTTTATAATGCCACGGCTTATTAAACAAATTAAAATGCACCAATTTCACACTCCTTGGCAAATTCTCCACCGGCTCCGCGTTCCATTTCGGATCCAAATGCAAAATCTGACCTCTCAATACAATGTTTAAATAATCTTGGTCTGGCGCCACCAGGTCCGCATCATATTTCCGAATCAACTCTGTCATAGTAGTAAGATACCGCATCTTACGCATTTTTTTAAGATCCATCACTTGCACGCCAGAATTCACATACTCTTTATGTGGTACCGCCAGCGCATTATCTACATAGTCCCGAAATTCTCGGATAGTAGTCACTTTCGGATCCACCATCGCCGCCAACGCATTCTCGCCAAGATCAGTATCATATAATTCCCCAATATCTCCACGCAAAATCGTATCACTATCAATATATACCGCTTTTTTGTACAGCGGAAACATCATCGGAATAAATGCCCGATAATAATAGACCGCCGACGAAAAGAAATCCCCCGCGCCCTTTTGCCGCCTCGTGCAATACATAATTATTGCCTTAAGATACAGACTCCGCGTCATTTTCTTAAACTGAATCGCCACGTTTTTCGTCACGAGATTTCTAAGCCTCCACCGATTCACCAGATTCAACCCATCATGCAGAATTATCACCCTATAATATCTCTTCGGGTCCACATGCTGCGTCAAAGAATGAATCGCCGCCGCCGCATATGGTGCATACGCACTATTAATCGTCAAAAACACCGGCACCACCTTGACGTGCTTTTTTATCGGATTGCCTGTATTAAATATACTCATTTCTTCTTGATATACCTAAAATATTCGTAAGTATTATTCTTACTATATTTTACCATAGAATCATAAGCTTTTTTCGCCAAAATCGCACGATTCTCTTCCTCACTTCTTTCCGCATCCGGATAAAACGGCCCATCCAAATACACGTCCATTCTCGGCAAATCGCCTTTTTTGCGTTTTGTACGTTTGTGATACGTGGTCGTCATAGTAAAAATCGGCAAATTATTCCGCGTGGCATATTTAAAAGATTTGTCACCCGCCGGGAATTTACGAATTTTCGTCGCGTATGGCCACACGTGAGCTTCTGGATAAATCACCAAAACTTTCTTTTGCCTCAATCTCGTATCCACTGCTTCATTAAAAGCATATTTTTCGTCCCGCGTTTTGCCCAGCGGCAGCCCGCCGATATATGGCAAAACCTTACCAATCCCTGGAATCTTTAAGTTCACTGGACTGATAATCGTAAAGATTCGCCTATCCGCCATAATCGCCGGTCCAAATACATCATGAAACGGATTTGTATGGTTTGCGTATATCAAATACCCCTTACCTTTAACTTCCTTCAGTTTTTCGCGCCCATAGAACTTCGCTTGCCAATACCATCTTTCATACCACTGCCCAAAAATCCAAAAAATCCTAAAAAGTATCGCCGAGTATAACCGCACAAACGGATTTTTCGGAATAAATTCATACCCTTCCGGCAGTCTCACTTCCTGCTTTTTTTCCTGCTCGTCTGTTTTGATCGGATCGTCTTCCTCGTTCTCATAATAAAACACCCGCTCTTTCTTCGGTATATCCTTCTGAAATAATTCCGCTTTTGACATTACAAATTATCCTTTAGTTTATTATACTCATTTAATATATCATCATACTCGGTGATTTTCAAAACCTCATGAATTTTGTCAATCTCAAATGGTTTAACTTTCTGAACGTGAAAATACGGCCAAAACTTAAAATTATTACTAAAATGATGCAAAATCGTATCCTCTCTCGGTCTCTCTTCCTGCTCGTTGTATTTCCTATCCGCCAGCACCCGCCGAGAAATCGACCGATTCAGCGCCGCCTGATCCGCCAGCATCATCCACTTCGTCTTACATAGCTCCACCGCCTTTTCAAACATCCCAGTCTCTAGACACAGCGGTATATTAAACAACATCACGCCCGAATTCATGTAGTCCTGCTTGAACAATCCATGGTAATGATACCAGCGCCGACCATAAATATCCAAAACTCCCGCCGCCTCTACGCCCGTCAAATCCATACTATAAAACTCACCCAAATCCCCCCTGCACACTACGTCATAATCCAAATACAGCACCCTATCCAGCTCTGCAATCTCTGGCACTTTATCCATATACAACCTCAACATCGAACATGGTGTAAAATACGAACCCATGTTTTTCTTCGGTAAATTTGCTTTAAAAATCTCCGTAGCATCAATCAACTTCACAAAACTTTTTGCATTCGTTTTCTTCACTAGCTTATCCAAAAAATCCGCCGTTTTTCTAGTAAACGCTTTTGTATCCTCATAATTAATCGTCATAATATAAAAATGTAACACCCCCTTATTATGTTTCAAAATCGACAAAATCGATACCAAAGCTCCTCGTGCTATTCCCTTATCACCGCAATACAAAATATTCATAAATCCATTATACCAAATACGGCCTAATTAATCATTCTCATACAAATCAAACCTTTCATCATCCAGATTTGCTTCTATAATACGCTGAGCCCTCAATTCTGCAAACTTCGCTGTCCTCCGCACAGCACCCGCATGTCCCGCCAGTGCCGCGTACGGCGCAAACTGCCCTGCCCGCATTTCTCTCGACATCCGCGGATGATTCTTTGGTTCGTAGTGTGGGTGGTTGATTATTTCTTCGTATTTCATTTTACACTTCCCTATTTTTACGCCACATCATTCTAATATATCTATCATTATACACCTCTAAAATCTCTAACGGAAAGAGTAATTTACAGGGGTGTTGGTGGAATTGTGGAGGCCAGTTTAGATACTACAAGCCAGCAACCGACGACGCTACAGGACGCGCAACACAGCGGACAGGATTGCCGCCGTAGCGATTGGGCCAACTGGAAGGGTTAACGTAGCCACCCACGCCGAAGTTCGCGCCCCCGGCGCTGTTACTATTGTTTACAACTGGCGGCCAGAAGTAGCCGCTGCCACCAATGTAGCCTAGTGCGCCGCCGAAGCTTCCACCAGCAGCGAAGTAAAGCGGAGCAGTCCAGAGGGCATCTTCATCTTCGTCATGTTGATTGTTACTATTAGTGTCTGTGTAGCTGCTACCAGTGAAGCCATATTCATTCCAGAGGCTATAGAATGTATCGTTACCAGTACCTGCGCGTGGCAGAGTCCAGCCGGCTGGGCAGATGGATTGCTCTATCAGTTCGTTTGACGTAGTATAGGAGCTACTATCGCTCATAGCTACAGCAGCAGTCCAGTTATAATAGTTACCTAGATGATATTGGGATTCACCAGTGGTATCTGTGTATGTAGCGATGGGATTTAGGGATTCGTCGCAGTTTTCGTATTCTTGTGTAGTGCTATTCCAGGTGCAGCTATTGTAGTAAGTATTCCAATCGCTATAGTCTGATTCGGTACCATTCCAGTAAAGGTCGCCTGGGTCATAGGACATAGGAGTAGTATTTGAGCCTACCCAGTTACTTTTGTTAGCATCTGTAAGGGTAGCGTTGGGTGCAGTCCAGGTAGCAGTGTCGTATTCACTAGTGGAGGTATTATAGCCGATGTCAGTGTTTTGGTTAGTATAGTAATTTGTCGTAGTGACGATATCATGATCTAGGTTTTGGGTCATCCAGATGTTGCCGTCTTTTAGTTTGGCGACACAATAAGTCTTGTTGTCACGACTGTCCTTAATGCCATACTGGGCGTCTTCGGTCATGTTTCCTAGAATCGTAGCTTTTTCGGCAGCAGTCATAGTAGCGAATTCTTGCATATAGGTGACACCTGGGACTTTGGTCTGACAGGAACTGACTTGTGGAGCCGGAGCATCGGATGGATGGACGAGAGTGTAGATGACTTGTCCAGTATAGGTATCAGCTGGTTGAGTTTTAGAAATGTAAGCTGCATAAGTAGTAGTGAGTTTAACTCCGCCCGTGCTTGCCGTCATATCAGTACCAGAATTCTTGTGGGCAATTTTGGTGTATTCATTTGGGATTACATGATATTGTGAGAAGCTCGCATCAGAGCCACCAGGAGTATTTGGTGCAGGATCTATCGTATAAGCATTAGTGCCAGTTATGTCACCGCTATCTTGTGTGATAGCAAGCTTCATCGCCCAGTTGGATACATCGGGATTACCAGCCGATGTAGCTAGTCCGGTTTCTATAGTAGTATTAGTAGAAGCTCCGACGAGTTTATTGCTATTAGTCTCACCAATAGTATCGCCAGTATATCCTGCCGCATAGATAGCGAAGCCTTCAGAATCATTACAGAATGCATGTAACGTAGTGGTACCAATATCTGCAGTATATGTGCCATTTGCAATATTAGCATTATGGCTATTCATACCAGTACCAGAAAGAGAACAGGACTCTGGAACAGTAATATTAATCTCATCTACTACGTCAGTCTCAGCGGAGACATAACTAGATGCCAAAACTCCACCTGAAAGAATCATAGCTGTTATTGGTATGCCGATGATTAGTGTCGTATATTGTTTCATTAAGGGTATCCTTATTTATAATATATATTGTAGCATAACCATTATCAAAAATCCACCCCCCAGTCCACAATCAATTCCCATTTTCTCACGCCCTGTGTCCCCCAATCTGCGCATTCCTCTCCCGCCCGGTCGCCCCTTCCTCAAAATTAATCCCCTTCAATATCGCATTTTTACCATAACGCTTTTTTATCGCTAACACCGCCTCATTGGCACGCTTTTCCTTCTTCAAATCCTTCTCATTCACCGCGTCAAACAGCTCAAGCTGCCTCAAGCTTTTCTCAAAATCCTTTTCTCGCACCACGTGGTTCACATTTATCATTATCCGCCGAATCAAAAGCCTGCGATTCACTTGGTTTTCAAAAATCTCCGTCACTGCCTTCACGATTTCGCTTGTCGACGCACTCGCCGTTTTCAAATTGTACGTCCCATGTGCATGCTTCGGCACCAACCGCCCATAAAAATCCGGCTTTGCCTCGCCAACATATCCCGCCAAACTAGACTTATCATATCCCACAGTCAGCACCACCTGGTCCGTCACCAAACCTCTGCGCAGTAAATTCAGCCCCACTTCTTCCGCCATTTCTTGCGCCACCACCAATGCTTTTTTATAGTCGTACGGCTCTTTCAAAACCTGCCCAGACGAAAACGAATTATGCTTTGGCCGATAGTTTCTAATATCCGAAATCTCGCACGGCTCCCATCCCCACGCATGATCAATTAAAAGCTCCGCATTCACACCAAACATCTTATAGAGAAAATCCTCGTCCTTTTCCGAACACAGCGCGATATCTCCCATCGTATAAAGCCCCGCCGATTCTAGCCTCTTCGCATATCCCTTCCCCACGCGCCAAAAATCCGTCAACGGCCGATGCTCCCACAGTTTTCGTCTATAGCTCATTTCATCCAGCTCTGCAATTCTCACTCCATCTTTATCCGGCTCGGTATGTTTTGCCACAATATCCATCGCCACTTTTGCAAGATACATATTCGTCCCAATCCCTGCCGTCGCCGTCACGCCGGTTTCCTTCAGCACCATCTTGATTATTTTCATCGCTAGTTCCCTTGCGGTGCATCTATAAGTTTTAAGATACGGCGTCGCATCAATAAAAACTTCATCGATTGAATAAACATGCATATCTTCTTCGGCTATATATTTAAGATAAATATTATAAATCCGCGTACTATAGCTGATATAATACGCCATTCTTGGCTTTGCAATGATAAAATCCTTCGCCTTTTGTTTCACTTCATATAGTCTCGCCCGCCCCGGAATCCCCAGAGCCTTAAGAGCCGGCGACACCGCGAGACATATCGTTTTATCCGTCCGTGATTCATCTGCTACTACTAGCTTCGCCGTCAAAGGATCCAGCCCCCGCTCCACACACTCCACCGACGCATAAAAAGACTTGAGGTCAATCGCGATATAACTCTTCTCCATAACTCCATTATATCAAACCCCTACATACTAATCTTGTCAGCATTAATCGTCGCAACAAAGCCAAATACCAATAGACGAAAGTAGCCTTTAGCCACGCTTCGTCGATATGCTATAATGAGGAAAAGGAGAAACCATGTCAAAAGAAACTCTAAAAAACTCGAATCCAGAAAAATCATCCGCCAATTCAGAACCATCAAGGCAAGACAACCAAAAGATTGGTCGAAAAACCATCAAAACGCCACCCATCCACAAAATCATTCACGAAAAGCTACATAAAGCCCTAGAGCCTTGGGAAGAATACGTTAATACCTTAAGCGACCAAGACATTCTCGATGGCAATTTCGACAAAAGCAAACTCACTCGCACTGCCGAAGATTTTCATTTAGATTACAAGCTCTACCCTTTCTTAAGAAGACACACCGAGCACGCAATGGGAAATAATAAAATAATAGACATCGCCAAAAACATAGACTACATAGGCTACTCCTACACCAGATACACAGCCGACCTCATTAATCAAATCTGTGGCAGATACAAGGTTGAAAAAAATTTCGAAGAATTCAAATCAAAAAGAGAAAAAATCCAGATGCCAGCCGACCATATCATCTACCTAGATAAATCTGGGCGTCCGCTCTCCTATTTAGTCAATCTTTTTTGGGACGAATTTGCGCCAAAGGACAAGGACGGTCACCCCGTCAAACGTCCTCCACACTCATTTGCTAATCTTGATCGAATTAGCGTTTTGCAAAACCTTCTCCAAGAAAACGACGCCAACGAAAACAACGCCTGGATCAAATGGGAAAAACATAAAAACCACCTTACCCCATATCATTTTGCCATGCTTCGCAGTTTGTTTTTAAAAGAACCCTTAGACCCAGATTCTCCGCCCAACCCAGAAGAAGTCATGAAAATGCCTACCATTCTCGACGGCAAAAAAGTCCTAATTGTAGACGAAGTAGAATTTGGCGGTCTCTCCATGAGAATGGCTGAATGCCTGCTTCAAAACGCCATTCCAGAAGCCACTTTTGCCGGAACAACATTCTGGCAAGATGCCACAAGCCCAGTAACTACCGACAATTCTAACAACGACAAAGAATTCGAAGGCGGCATCGATAGGAATAAGAAAGTTAACAAAACTTTCCTCAAAGCCTTACCGGTATGGTACCATTCAGATAAAAACCATTTTCAAGGCAGAGGTATAGGCGATGTAGAGCCGGATTTCTATCGAAAACAATACGAACAAACCAACGAAGACGCCGACGCCATCATTGCAAACTCTAGTCGACCATTATCCGAAGAAGAAAAACTAGACATCAGAAAAAACCTACGAGCAAGACGATTTACAGAGCTATACGGCGCAGCTTTCAGAGGAATAAAAATCAGCCTTGGACCCGGCGGAGAAGACAAAGGTGAAACACGCCGACTCACTAAAGACATGCAGCAACTACTTGCCGACTATCGCGCCAAAAAGATTTTCCCCTGGAGAAACCCCAAAAAGCTGAACTACGAAACAACCGCCGCAGAAGATTATATTATTCAATGTATACGCGCAGGCATTTCCCCTGATAATTATACAAAAATAAAAAAAGAAATCGATCAAAGACCCGTAAAAGATTAAAAAATGCCCCTATAGCGGGGCATTATTCACCTCAGATAGCTGCTCATATCTTTTCCTCGTCAGAGGATGCGGTGAAGGGCACCTGTTGATACGTATAGTGACAAGATTAGTCTTTCTCGAAGCAATTACCCAAACGTGCCACCACTCATCCTCTTCCTCAGAACGCTCAAGATAGTAACCTTCAATCGAAGTTCCAAACTTCGATGTGACTTTGTCGATATACTCCACCAGGAAGGAGAAATCGCCTTCTTCAAGTTCAAAACAATAGTTTCTGCCAAGGGTTTCCCTGTTCCATCTACTCACAATTTTTCTTACGCTTACATTGAGACTGCAGAACTCGTCCTCGACAAGCTTTTCGTCTACTTCGTTCACCTTCAAATTCAATACCATTCCAGCCTTAGAATAACCATTGCTAAAGTCAATCAAATTGCACCCCCTCCTTTTCTACAATATGCTTAACAGATTGACCATTTCTCCTCTATTTCTATAGTAATGAACCTCTGTACACACAGAACTACCCTTATTATATCACTTTTACCATAAATTGTCAAGTAAAATCTAATAACCTCGACATCCCCACGCTAAAGCACTACCAACTGCACAAAAAATGGTCAGGGTGATCGGACTTGAACCGACGACCTCAGCGTCCCGAACGCTGCGCGCTACCAACTGCGCCACACCCTGAAAAAAACTAGATTTCTAACTGGTCGGGACTAGGAGATTTGAACTCCTGACCTCACGCACCCCATGCGTGCGCGCTACCGGGCTGCGCCAAGCCCCGACAATTAATTCGTAGCTAGATTCGTCCAGATGGGCGAATCCACCACGAATCAATTCGTAGCTAGATTCGTTCAGATGCGTAGTTTCTCCGAGTGAAGCGCGTCTATTTGACGAGCGAACGAGGAAAACTGCGCAGATGGGCGAATTTAGCACGAATCTTGGTAGCCGGGACGGGACTTGAACCCGTACGGGTTTCCCCATTCGATTTTAAGTCGAACGCGTATACCAATTCCGCCACCCGGCCTCCCCTTTATTATATCACAATCTAGCCAAATCTAGTAGTCAGCCATCGAATCACAAAATAAGCCACAACAAGCAAAATCGCACTCAGTGATGACCAAAACGCCACGCTATATTTTCTTTTCTTTTTTATCTTCAAATACACCTCACAAGACACCCCAACTAACGCCATCAACATCGCCAGCGCCATACATGCAAGCCCAACCCAATCCAGAATCTCAAAAACCACTCCAGCCAACCCCAGATTATAAACCGAACTCACAAACGACCCCGCAGTGCCAAGAAACAACAATACTATCCCACTAAGTACAAGTATCAGCGCCCGATTCCCCATCTTCTCGCCATCCGCTAGAACTACATCCGGGTCATTAGACCACCCCTTCACCTTGGTTGATTTCGGATCCAAAAATGCCAAATTTGACTTATCGGGCTTTTCTTCCGCAAAAGCCTTAGCTGCCTTCATCCGCTCAGCCTCAATCCGCTTCGACTTTTCCCACTCAGCCTCAGTTTCCTGATCCGCCATTTTACCTCTCTAAATAATCTAAAGCTGCATTTACCGCCACCGCACCATCAGAAGATGCTGTCACTAGTTGCCTTACCGATTTTGTTCGACAATCTCCCGCCACAAACATTCCAGGACAAGAAGTTACGCAATCCTCATCCGCCACAATATACCCATCAGAATCTAGCTCTACCAAATTCTTCACTAAATCCGTACTAGGCACCCGTCCAATCGCTACAAACACCGCCTCCGCCTCCTCCGGTATCGGCTCGTCATGATGAATATGCAAAACCTTCTTGCAAATTTCTTCCAAATATTTGATTTCATGCTTTGCCGTATTGCCACTACCTACTACTACCACTACTTTATCCTTATAAAGAGCCCCATCACAAGTCGCACAATAAGAAATCGGCCGACTCCCTGCACTCAAAGTCTGTTTTTCGCTCATTTTTCTAGGTTTCGTCCCGGTCGCAACAATCACAGTTTTGCATTCATACTCTTCCTCATCCGTAGTCACCGTGAATAAGCCCTCTTTTTCCGAAATATTCACGGTCTCTTCATATTTAATCTCGGCCCCACAATTCGCAGCCTGCCGAGAAACTCCCTCCATCAAATCCTTCCCAGATACTTTCAACTCCCCTGGCCAATTCTCAACCACTAACGCATTCACGATCTGTCCACCAACTGCCCCAGATTCCAAAATCAGAACTTTTTTCCCGGCGCGTCCAGCATATATTCCAGCCGTAAGTCCCGCCATCCCTGCTCCAACAATTATAATATCGTATTCTTTCATCACTAATAATTATATCAAAAAATGAAATGGAATTCACTTCCATTTCATTTTTCCTACCGACTTCTTCCTTAGAGTTTTTCGAAAGAAAACCCAAACCATTATACTTTATTTATCACCGGAATCACAATCGGCGTGTGCCCCGTTGCATCAAACAAGATATGCGTAATATCTTCCTTGATTTCCTCTTTCAAAACTTTCATTTCTGGGTCGGTCGAAATTGATTTATCAGTTTTTTGTCGGAGATAATGTCGAATCTTCCCAATCAATTCCTCAGAATTATCTAGATAAATAAACGCACGCGACACAATATCCGGCGTCTTCATTAGGTGCCCGTTTTTCTTACTAAGCGTTAATACAATCACAAAAATCCCTTCCCGCGAAATATGAATTCTATCTTTTACCACTGCTTCGTGTACTGGCTGGTCCGCGTCATCATATAGTTTATTTCCTACCTGAATTCTGCCAGCTTTACGAATTGTCTTATCAGGCATCAATTCCACAATGTCGCCATCATCCGACACCAAAATCCTCTCGCGCGGGATTCCTAACACGTTCTCAGCCATCTCTGCATTATGCTCTAACATATAAAACTCCCCGTGATAAGGCATATAATTCTTCGGATTTAGCCTCGTTACAAATTCTACATGGTCTTCAAAGTACGCATGGCCAGACAAATGCAAAGGCCCGATATTTGTCAGATGCGTCTTGCCATTTTGAATCACCTGTGCACCCTCACGCAAAAGCCCATCTACCGTATTTACTACGTGTGGCTCATTTCCGGGAATCGGATTAGAAGAAAACACAATCGTATCCGTCGCTTTAATCTTGATATACTTATGTGCCCCCGTTACCATACGATTCAACACTGCATTTAGCTCACCTTGGCTACCAGTACAAACAATACAAACTTTCTCATCTGGAAGTTTGATGATATCTTCCATCTTTACAATCGTATCCTTTGGCACTTTGACTGACTTTGCTCGCAAAGCCACTTCCACGTTATTTATCATCGAAAACCCAGAAAACGCCACTTTGCGCCCTCGTTTTGCCGCCTCCTTCAGAATAAGCTCAATCCTAAGGATTTGCGACGAAAAACACGAAATTATTACGCGTCCATTTGCATAATGGTCCATTACTTTACCCAGATTCTCGCCTACATCGTATTCCGAATGCGGATGTTTCCCCGGCGAATCGATATTGGTCGATTCATTCAGCATCAGATCAATACCTTCTTTCGCTACAATCTCATCAATTCTCTCATAATCTGCCTGAATCCCCATTGGGTTCTCTTCGTGTCGCCAGTCGCCAGAAAGATAAATCACTCCATTTGGCGTTCTTACAACTATAGCTGTATTCCCCGGAATCGAGTGCAAAGTATGAATAAATTCCACCGAAAAATGCTCCGATACCTGAAACTTCTCATGTTTCAGAGGATTTACTACAATATAGTTCATGTCTGGCTCCTCTTCGAGTTCCGACATCTGTTTTTTAATCATCCCTATGGTAAAATCCGTCCCATAAATCGGCACTAGATTAGAAAATTTCGGTAGCAAATGCCGACATGCGCCAATGTGGTCTAGATGTGCATGCGTAAAGAGTATCGCTTTTACCTTTGAAATGTTATCCTCAAGATACTTAATATCTGGAATCATATAGTTCACTCCAGGATAATCCTCGCCAGCAAACAATACCCCCATATCTACCACGATCATCTCTGATTTGTACTCGATAATCGTCATGTTTTTACCAATACCGAATTCGCCCACACCACCAATAGGGATAATCCTCACGGCCTCTGGGTCTGGCCTCATCTGCTTGAGTTTTGCATTAGTAATCTGCTCGCCATTATAGCCGTTATAACGAGATTTGTTCACCGGTACACCGATAATGTGTTGCGTAGCCTGCGCATTCACGTCTTGAGACAGCATTCGTTGGTGATGCACCATATCGCCTTTTTTCACCGAAACCGACAAATTCACTTTTCTCTGTTCTGCCTCTAGTTTTGCTTTCGCTTTTGCTGGCGAAATCGTCTTTTTGGGGGTCTTTTTGGCAGATTTTTTGCTGCCAGAGGCCTTTTTTGGTGCCTTAGAAGCCACCAACCCCGCATCCTTACCGCCAGGTTGAAAATTCGAATTAAAATTACGATTTTGCGCTGCTTCAAAATCCTCAACGCCAGATATCTGAGCAGACTTCGCCGCCTTACGTTCTTGTGCTTCAGCAAATTGTTTTTTAATTCCTGGCAATCTTTCTGCCCTTGATTTTAAGAGCCGGGCACGTCTCTCTTCTTCTTTTAAATTCATAAGTTCCTTTTTTATTACAAGTAATTAACGATAACCCTATTATAGCAAAGTCTTCACAAAAACGCAAATCCTTTTCCTTGAATTCCAGACATTCAATAATCTACAGGATATTCCAAAAGAGCGAGATTTCTCTCACTCTTTTATTATCTAGCTAGTACTTCGCATTATTCCACGAAACTCATCCTCTTTTATCTCAAATCAATCCCAAAAAACAATTCTTTAAAACTAACCTTATCTTCTATTCATCATCCTCACTATAACTAGACCGCCTGCACTAAGAACCGCAACCACAGAAGCAACTACAATTATACAATTTCTCACTCCATTATCACTTGTGCCGTTTTCTCTAGTAAACAACCCAGTCTCCGGAACAGGTAGTTCTACATTGACAGTTTGACTAGCATTTTCAAAATCGCTATGCTCGATTAATAGTCTATCATCCAAATAGAGATACTCAAAGATTACTAGCTCTCTTCCACCCAAATCAGTAGTATTAATTGCGTATTTCATCTCCAATTCGCCACAAGCTTCTTCCGGCGTAAATGTAACTTCCGCTTTCACTGGTTCGTCGTTCATCACTACCTCAGCTTTTGTGGTCTTATCCATCAAGACGCCCTTTATAGTGTACTCTAGACCAGGTCTCAAACAATACTTAACGGTATCTTTTATAGTTACATCTTCACCCAGTGGCAAAGTCTTTTCCGAAGTTGCCTCGTTCACTGCGTAGGTTGTGAGCGAGATGATATCCACGGTTTGTTTTTCGTCGTCAAGATTCTTATACTCAATTATTATTTCATCATCGTAGTATATTTCCTCAAAGACTACAACTTCATCCCATGGCAAATCAGTCATGTCCTCATCAAAGATTAATTCTTCTTCACCGCAGCTTTCAGTTGGATAAATGGTCGCAAATCGCTCAACTGTTTGGTCGTTTATCAAAACTGGTTCACCAGTTTCTTTGTCGACTAGAATGCCCCTAATCGTATATTCTTGACCAGTCTTCAAGCAATAATGAACAATTTCTCTAATGGCCGACGATTCATTCCCCTCAACAAATTCGTCACCATCTTTTTCGTCAGAAGCTTCTCCGCCAAGGCTGATAATGGTCACAATTTGATTTTCATCCTCGAGATCATTATGTTGCAGTATTATCTCATCTTCATAGTACAAATCTGCAAATACGATAATCTCTGTACCAGCAAGCTCACTTGAATCAAATTCAAAGACTAATTCAGTTTGACTACACGCATCAGCAGAATTAATCACAACAGACTCTTCGACCGGCTGATTATTAATCAGTATTGGTTCGCCAGTAGCTTTATTTACTAGGAATCCCTTTATAGTGAAATCAGTATTAGCTCTTACGCAATAATTAATTGTATCTTTAATTCTAGAAGTCTCACTTGCTTCAACAAACTTATCACCATCTACCGCTCCATCGGCTTTTTCAGAAGCATCGCTTGCATTGGTGTCAAGGCTGATAATAGTAATAGTCTGATTCAAATCATTTATATCAGTGTGTTCAGTCATAAGGAGATCCTTATAATATAATGACTCAAATACTACGATATCTTTCCCAGCCAAATCACTTGTATCAATAGTAAAGCGCATCTCAGTTTGACCACAATCATCTGGAGAATTTATCGCGATAGAGTTCTCTATGGTCTCACCATTGATTAGTAGTGGTTCGCCAGTCGATTTATCCATCAATATACCATTTATGGTGAAATTAATGTTCGCTTTAAGGCAATAGTCAATAGTATCTATTATTTCACCTTCACCACCTAACTCTATAAAGCTATCCCCATCTTCAGCATCCTTAGCAACGGTTTCTAAATTGAAATACGTACATGTATTATCCCAATCGCCTAAATCAATCACTTGATTTGCACTATTAATCGTAATAGTTACCTTCTGATTCAAAACACCAGTACAGAACAGGTTCGAATCGCAACGCAACTCTTGAATTACGTATGAACCATACGGCAAAGCGCTCACGCTGTCGCGTACTGGTATAGGATTATCATTTTCATCCAAACCAAACCACGTTCCATAAGAAGAGAAGTAAAATGGCTCAACCTCATCATAAAGAGCATCATAACCATTCGTGTTTTGGGTATGTGGAATAAAGCTACTAGCTGTATTCAATTCGCCATTTTCGTCGGTGACCAATATATGTGACTCAATAATGTCTTTATTATCATCAATCGAAGAAATGCTAAACAAAGTGCTACTTAGTGGTCTACTATTTGCGGGATCCGTTTTGACAAATTTCACATCACCACGAATTGGCTGGTCATGAAGAGTTACTTCAGGATGCAAATCATCTACGGTGATAGATGGATCATAAGTGTTCGGATCAATCGAATAGCCTTCAGTAACGACCGTCTGTTTCACTTCATAAGTACCTATCGGAAGATCGCTAATAGTAATACTACAATTGTCATTAACATAGGTCTTCACATCAATAGTCCCATTCTTCGCCACCAAATTCCCATTATAATAAACCGGATTAGTAGATTTATTAACGACGGTATACTTAGCACCATTAAAGGTCAGTCCTCTAGTATTCACACAAGAGCCAGTATCTTCATCAATAATTTTTACAGTCAAATCACCGAGAATCGCAGGGTTTGCAAAAGAGGTAGAAACATTTATATTGCTATTTGTCGGAATGGTAATCGTTTTTACGCTCGTATCACTATCATAACCATTTCCAATCGCAACTTCCTTTACAATGTATGTACCATATGGAAGATTTTCAAAGGATAGAGTACAAGAGTCATCAGATAACGTCTTTGTATCAATCACGCTGCCTTTAGCAATCGTTCTGCCGCCATAAACGATAGCATTAGTAGAATTATTAGTAATTTCGAATTTCGTATCGTTGAAGGTAGCGTTACCCTGAGGAGTACAAGAACCTGTCGTTGCATCAGATTTATTTACAGTTACTTTACCCTTAATAGTAACATTGCTGAATGTGGTTGAAACATTAACATTATTATTCGTCGGAATAGTAAGCGTTTTTGTACTAGTATCACGCTCATAACCACTACCCACCGCAACTTCTTTCACTGAGTATTTACCATATGGAAGGTTTTCGAAAACGACACTACATGCACCATTAGTCAGCGTCTTGGAATCTATTACGGCACCCCTCGCAATCGATCTACCCCCGTAGTAAACTGCATTATCAGAATCGTTCGTTAATTCAAACCTTGTATTATTAAATGTCGTATTTCCCTGCGGGCTACAAGTACCAGTCGCCGAGTCTGTTTTATTAACTGTTACTTTACCCTTAACGGTTGTGTTGGTAAATGCAACTGTTATACTACTAGAATTCAGATTAGCAGCTTTTGAAGCGGTAGTCGCAGTATATCCAGTACTAGCTGTTTCTCTAATCGTATAGTTACCACGTGGTAAACTATCAAATGTTATACGGCAAGTAGTACTACTAGTCGCCGAAATAGTTTTCTCCACTACCTTAGCACCATTGGCATACGTATTACCATTATAGGTAATTGTTCGACCGGTATTATTTATTACTTCAAATTTAGTCCCAACTAACGAAGCATTACCATTCGGCATACACGTACCAGTCTCACTATCTGCTTTAGTTACCACAATTTCACCAAGACTCGGTTCGTTAGAAATCGAAACCTCTACCACTTGACCATTTTGGGTCAATGAAGCACTTACTGCATTAGGATTTAATTCGTACGAAGTATTAGTCGCAGTTTCTTTTACACTATAGGTCACATTTAGTGCAGGAAGATTACTAAAAGTGATTTTTCCTGCCGCATTAGTAGTTCCAGAAGCCATCTCGGCACCATTAGCATAGACTTGACCATTTGATGGATTGTAAACTTCACGACCAGAATTATTGTATACTTTCACTGTAATCCCCTCAAAACTCAAACCTGCCTGCGGAGTTGTACCAGTTTGGCTATCTTTTTTCTGAAAACTAATTGTACCCAATATCGGATTGCTTTCTATCCATACGACATCCTGCTCAAATTCCCAGTTACCATATTTGTTGTTCCATGCGCCATCTACATAGTAAATCTGATTGTTTGCTGCAGCTTGCCAGGCTTTTGTATTATTTGTAACAGCAGCCCTTAGTAGAGCAATAGCATTATCTACTTTGGCATTAGCATCGCCGTTTAGACCAGCACGATCATTTTGATTCTGATAAATAGCACCAATTACAGCATGAGTAAAGGCATATTCTTGCATTTCAACACCAAGACTTTGACCGGAACTTTCATCATATCCCCAATCCCTTATATTAACTCCATTATATACCTGATTGCGAAGCTCTTGAGTAGCGGCATTATTATTTGCTCTAATATAAGTCAAAAGCTGAATCATGTTATTAATTTCCGAAGAAGGAAGCGTATGCGCCTTATCGCTTTCCGGATCTGATCCAGTAGGATCTCCAGCCGTAGGCTCAGCGCAATAAGCATCAAATACCTGCCCATTGACACTTACTTGATACCAACGTGTCTGATGACCATAGTATTTAATTACGGGCGTACCATCTTTGATATATATTCTGGTCTGCGCTCCGTCTGGCGTAATAGCGCTACTATTTTGCGATTTGCCAACGATAAATAGCATCGCTACCGACAATATTGATATTATTAACGCAGCAAAAATCGAAACTCTGCGCCACACCTGTTTGTTTAAAAAACTAAACATATTATTCCTTTTTTTATTATATATGACCTTTTATACTACTATAATATGCTTATTTTTTTAAAAAGTCAACACCATTTCAATAAAAAAACTTAACTACTTTTCCACACTAATTCTTTTTGCCTCAAATAACACCGTTGGCACAGCTGGTGGTGGCGTAAAGTCCGTCGATTTAAGAGGTAGCCTAATCCGCGTTTGATATTGGCGCGTCAGTTTCAAACCCAATTGTGATGTATAATGCCTATCATTATTCAAGAGCTTCAATGCAAATTGTTTTTGCAAAATCAAATAAATCGCATCAGGCGGGTTATTGTCTTCAATTAATTTATGCAAAATTGCCGAACTTAAGTGAAATGGCGGATTTGAAAAAACCTTATACGTTTCAGTCGGAAGCCGATATTTCATGAAATCCCCACAAACTACTTCCACATTATCACATCCTTGCCGAGCTAGATTGGTTTTAAGTTTAAAAACGGCATCAAGATCAGGTTCTATCGCAATCACTTTTGCGACTCGTTTTGATAAAGCGCTCGTAATTACCCCAGAACCTGCTCCAATTTCTACCACCACATCATGTTTTTTCAAGTTTGAATGTCCAATCAACATCAAAGCCAATCTCGGATTTCGTAAAAAATGTTGCGACATTAAATAATCTCTCGACATATTCCTATATATTATATCTTTTTTTAACATTATATGCTATAATATATCTATACAGATTTGACCGACTCTTGAGATAGAGGCGGTTTTTTAGTTAATTAATAATTTGTATGTAATTTAGTGTTAATTTATGAGCATTGAGCAAGCCCGAGAGGATTTTTTCAAATTTTAGGAAATTATCTCTTGTGAACCCTGAAGAGAACCGTGAGACAAGAGTAATTTCCGTTAGAAAATTTGAAAAAATCATCCCGGCACGCAGCGAAGCGCGAAGAAATTAACACAAATTACATACAAGATAAGGAGTAAATAATGGAAAACCTAGATTTAAAGCAGATGTCAACGATGGTTGATATTATTGCAGAAGAAAAAGGCTTGCCAAAAGATGCAGTATTAAATGTTATCGAGCAAGCCATCGCTGCCGCCTGGCGCAAAGATAACGGCGATCGCGACATGAATGTTCGTGCTATCTTGAATACCAAAACTGGCGAGGCAGACGTTTTTGTCTCACGCGAAATTATAGAAGATGAATTAGCTTACAACCCATCCACCGAAATCCCTCTTGCCGAAGCTAAAAAAATCAATAAAGACGCCAAAATCGGCGAGCAAATTGAAGAAAAATATAAAGTTACCAGTTTTGGTCGCGTCGCCGCTGGCACCGCCAAACAAGTCGTCGTCCAGCGCCTCCGCGAAGCCGAAAACGAAGCCGTTCTTGCCGCCTTCGAGGACAAAATCGGTACTATCGTCACCGGTACTATCTCGCGCGTCGAACCAAAACTAGTTCGCATCGACCTTGGTCGCGCCTCTGGTATTATGCCCAGAAGCGAACAAGTCGATGGCGAATATTATAGCGTCGGGAATCGCATCAAAGTTTATGTTAAAAACATTGAGCGAGGCGACCGTGGTGCCCAATTAATCCTTTCGCGCGGTTCCGCCGAATTTATCGAATGCTTATTCCGTCAAGAAGTCCCAGAACTCGAAAACGGCACCGTCGAAATTCGTGGTATCGCTAGAGAAGCTGGCCGTCGCACTAAAATTGCCGTCATGTCTACCGTCTCTGGCGTCGATCCAGTTGGTACCTTTGTTGGTGGCCGCGGCATTCGCATCAGTGCCGTCATGAACGAAATCGGCAACAAAGAAAAAATCGACGTCATCAACTGGAGCGACAATGCCTCCGAATATATTCGCGAAGCTTTGAGTCCTGCCGAAATCACCAAAGTTGATATTAATGGCAAAAAAGCCAAAGTTTATGTCTCCGAAGACCAACAATCCATCGCTATTGGCAAACAGGGCCAGAATGTCCGTCTTGCCAGCAAGCTCACTGGCTACGATATCGACATTGTCCTACAAAAAGTTGCACCCAAAAAGAAGAAACAAAATGTTGAAGACTCTTTACTTAGTGCTGTCGAAGAAGCCAGCGAAATAGATTCCGACTCCACCTCCGACATAACAGAATAAAATATGCTATAATATATAACAGCAAAACAGGGCTCCTAGCCCTGTTTTCTTGTAGCTTTTCATTTTCGAGACAATAGTTTGGCGACGTTAGCGATATCTTAGGGTTAATACTCAAAAAACAACAGCAAAGCTATCTCGAAAATGATTTTTAGCAAAAAATCCACCCTTTCGGGTGGATTTCTTATAATTTGGCACCTTCCTAGTTTCCCGCTGTTGCAGTATAATCGGCGCTACTGAGCTTGACTTCTGTGTTCGGAATGATTACAGGTATTTCCTCAGCGCTATGGGCACCAAATCGTAATAATTAATGACGCTAATTATTACTATTGATGTCCATAAGGTGAAACAAAGATTTTAAAGCGTCACGATGTTCGATTATTCAAACACCGGTTGCTAGCTAAGTCTCCTAGGTTTCTGGCGCGACTTTTGATAGTCTTACCAAAAACCTAGAACATAAAAAGGCGATGGACCTATTAGTACGCTTCGGCTCCATATGTTGCCATACTTCCACCTTGCGCCTATCAACCAGATCTTCTTTCTGGAGTCTCCTAGGGAATCATTATCTTGGAGTGGGCTTCGCGCTTAATATGCTTTCAGCGCTTATCTCTTCCGAACATAGCTACCCGGCAATGCAGTAGGTGACCACAACCGGTACACTAGAGATTCGTCCATCTCG
>JAFWDS010000005.1 GCA_017516075.1 Candidatus Saccharimonadota bacterium | reverse complement strand
GTAGGTATCCTTGGTGTAATTGGTATTAGTGTAGTAGGTATACAATATCTCACGGCAGGACCCAATACTGAAAAGACTACCAAAGCCAAAAGAAGACTCTTTGAAATAGTCATAGGTCTAGTAGCCTATGCTATCATGTTTACATTCTTACAATGGCTACTACCAGGAGGATTGCTAAATAATCCTGCTGGTGATATTTCTTCTATTACAATTAATAAAGCTAAAGCATCCGTGGATATTGGTAAAAGCGAAAAGCTAACTGTACAATTTGAACCAGCAGATGTTACTGATAAGACACTCTCCTGGAAGAGTGCTAATAGCAATATAGCATCAGTAGTCAATGGTGTGGTAGTTGGCAAGAAAACTGGTAAAACCAAAATCACTGCTACATCTGCTAATGGTAAACAAGCCACTATGGAAGTGACCGTCAAACAACCAGAACCTACCAAACTAGATTTCAGCTATAAAGGCAATGGCACCGTAAAGCCAGGTCTTTTTTCTTCTGAGACTATGAGAATAGTAGAAAACCATTTATACGATTTTGATGCAAACAATTTTTATGATGTTATAAATTCCCATGGTGGCTTCGCTAACTACGCCAGGAGTCTAGGCGGCATATTCGGCAAATACTACGGTAAGACTATTACGGGTCGCACCGAATACGATTTTCATAAAGCCGCCGAATATGTATTCGGATGGATGTATATGATTGGATGGGATTACTTAAATGCTGGTGGGCAGCACGAGAAATGGGGTGGAAGTAGTTACGCACCTGACGCATTCTACGTCAACAGCTCTCTATATAGGGGAAAGATTAACGCTACCTTTGACGAAAGAATATCCGGAGCAAAAGGTTTGCAAATGTCAACCGAATGCGGTGGCCCTCCAGGATTTATTTACGAAAAGCTAGGGATTGAGACCAAAAATGCTAGGCTTATAACTAGGTTTAAGGACTTGCGCCCGGGTGACTTTGTCTACCTTAAGGATCATAGATTCGACAAGAGAAATCGTCATGACTCTAGCTGGCACTATCCGCTACACCACCAGATGCATAATGTGATGGTTGGAGAAGTATATAGCGACAGGATTGTAATATATGATGGCGGGAGTTATTATCAATACAATAAAAGCTTTAAGAGGACGCTGAGAATTCCAGCTACCGAAGAAGAGGAGTATCAAGAAATTGAAAGAGAATTTCCGGGTTTTAAGGGCTGGGCTGCAGAGAGGTTTATTGATTTCAAGAAAAACTAATAAAAGGTGGTTTTAAATGCCTGGTTGGTCGAAGAGGCGGGTAGAGATGAATTTCATGATGCGGCGGAGGATTCCGAAAAGAGCAACAGAAGAAGCGATGGCGATGAGGGTGACAATGAGACCGTTTGAGGTGAGGAAGACGAAGTCAAAGAAATCGTGGAAGAATGGAATAAGGAAGGCGCCTACCATAATAGCGATGATGGTGAGGAGGAGGCCGGCGCGGAGGGTGTTTAGAGGTCTCGAGATCCAGTAAATTAGGATGAGGTCAATAGTAAAGGTGACGAAAACTGCGGTGGTAGCGAGGTCGTAATGTGGGAAAATGTTGAGGTGAGCGAGGATAGAAAGAGTGAGCATAGAAATGGAAATTGTAAGGCCGACTGGGAGAGAGTATTCGATGATATTGCGAGTAAAGCGGTTTTTGATGCGCTCGGTGTTGTGTTCGAGAGCGAGGATGAGGCCTGGGAAGCCGATACAGGCGAAGTTTAAGAGTGACATTTCAACTGGTGAAGAGAAGGGGTATTTGATGGGGATGAAGATAAAAATGATGGCGAGGATGCTGGCGTAGATGGTTTTGGCGAGAAAGAGGGCGGTGGAGCGCTCTAAGTTGTTGATAGACTGACGGCCTTCGTCGATGATGGACGGGACGGATTCGAAGCCGGAGTTTAAGAGGACGAGTTTGGCGCTTCTACGGGCGGCGTCGGAGCCTTCGCCGATAGCAATTGAAACGTCGGCTTCTTTCATAGCCAGAATGTCGTTGACACCATCGCCAGTCATGGCAATGGTGTTTCCCTGTTTTTTCAGAGCTGCGATGAGATGCTTTTTCTGGGCTGGGGTGACACGAGTGAAAATCGAGTATTTTTGAACCAGTTTGTCATAATCTGGAGTCTTGAAATCGGAAAGATTAACACCGTTTAAGTCTTTGACGCCGACGCGGGTGGCGATTTTGGTAACAGCCTCCAGATCGTCGCCGGAGATAATTTTTACAGCGATGTCGTTGTCGTAGAAGTACTTGATAATCTGCTTGGCGTCAGGGCGGATTTCGTCTTCGAGACGAATGAACCCTAGCAGCACAGTGCGAGAATACCCGTCGTTCTCGGAACACTCCCTCGCGCCCGTCGTTACGGGGCTCGGTCGCTCCGCGTTTGCCACGTCGGCAAACATGCTCCTCGAACGAGGGTATTCCTCGCACTGTATAACTGCTAAGGTGCGGTAGCCTGCGGAGGCGGATTGGACCTTTTTGATAATCTCTTCATCATTGGTGATGAAATCGACGGCACCAAGGAGGTAGGTGGCGTTTCTTGTGACGATGCCGGAGCATTTGCGTTCGGAGGAGAAATCGATGATATTGATAATATCGTCTATTTCTTGATTATTGGTAGTTTTTAAGAACTTTTGCTTCAAAGCGCTTATGGTAGCATTTTCGGTGGTTTGGTGGCTTAGAATCGATGCTAGGGCCGTTTCAAAGGATTTTTTGATGGGGGTATAGTCGTGAACCTTCATTTTGCCGGAAGTGAGGGTGCCGGTTTTATCTAGAGCGATGGTATCGACACGAGCGAGCGTCTCAATGGAATAGAGGTCTTGGACAAGAACCTGCTTTTTACTCAGCCGGATGGTTGCGAGAGCGAGAACAGAGCTGGTTAAAAGGATGAGACCTTCTGGAATCATGTTGATAAGAGATGCAACGGTGCTAGTGACGGCGGTGGTGGTGTCTGTGGTTTCGACACGGAAGCGGCTCCAGAGAAGGAGAGCGCCGATAGGGATGAGAGCGAAGCTGATGTATTTGACGATGTTATTCATGAGTTTGAAGAGCTTGGAATCGGCGGTTTTGATGACGTGGGCGCTGGATTCGAGTTTGTTTAGCTCGCTGTCTTTGCCAACAGCGGTAGCTTCGGCTTTGCAGGTGCCGGAAACGATGAAGGAGCCGGAAATAAGTTTGGCGCCTTTTGCCCTGGTGATATTGTCTTGTTCGCCAGTGATGAAAGATTCGTTGACTTCGACTGAGCCTTCGGTGATTTTGCAATCAACGAGGATTTGGTCGCCGAGAGAATAGACAAGGAGGTCGCCTTCGACAATTTGGTCCCCAGGGATTTGCTGAGTTTTGCCATCTCTGATGACGGTGGGTTTTTGTTCAGAAATAAGACGCATTTTGTCGACGGTTTTTTTAGCGCGGATTTCGTTGATAATACTGATAAGGGTGTTCGCGATGGCAATCAAAACAAAAAGAAGGTTCTTGTAAGAACCGACTGAGATAATCATGAGGGCGAGGATGAGGTTGACGAGATTAAAGATAGTGAGGGTGTTTCGGAGGATGATATTGGTGATTGTGGTCTGATTTTTGCGAGGGGCTTGATTGACCTTACCCTCGGAAATTCTAGCTTGGACTTGTTTTTTGGTGAGACCGGTCTGATTCATAAATAAATTATAACACAAAAAAGGCGCCGTAGGCTGCGACACTCCATCATAAACATCCAAAGGGATTATTCCACGACGAATACCTACGACGCCTTTTTTATCGCGGAAATGCTTGGGTCTAGATGTTTCCCTTTTTTGCGATGCTGATGGGTTGCCGTAATTCTATTATAGCATATTTTTTGATTTGTAAAGTAGTTTTTAGGATTATTGGATTTTTATCAAATCATATTCGCGGGTGCCGAGGCCGAGAGTTTCGGCGTAAGGGAGAATGGCGCGACCTTCGCGAGAATCAATTCGTTCTTGTAGCTGCTTGGCGCCTGGGTCCTTGGATGCCCAGATGGCGTCGATGAAAGCTTGGTCATTGGCAACTGGATCCAGCGAGGCGAAGATACCGATATCTTTCATGACTGGGTCGCCCTGGTTTTCGGCGCAGTCGCAGTCTAGAGAGAGGGCGCTTGCGACGATGATATAGGCGATAGGTTTGCCGTTTTCTCTCAAATAGTCAGCGACGGCCGTGGCGGCTTCGGCCATAGATTCGATAAAATCGATTTGTTCGTGCTTGGAAGCCCAGCAAAGTGTGGGGCTGGTGGTCTGGCCGGCGGAATGGATGTAGGCTTTGCCTTTTCTAGAGGCGATACCGATGGATTGGTTTTTGAGATTAGCACCAAATCCGCCCATCATATGGCCTTTGCCGTGGGCGAGATTTAAAATACTATCGTAATTTGCGAAGTTGTTGCCGATGAGGTCGTATTCTAGGTGTTTTCCCTTGTTGACGGGGATTTTAAAATCACCATCAGCGTCCATGATATCAACGTCGGCAAAACTAGTAAAACCGTGGTCTTCGGCGACTCTGATGTGTTCTTTGGTGTTGGTGCGTTTGCCGGGATAAGCAGTGTTGCATTCGATAATGGTGCCATTTAACTTCTTAACCAGTGGGCCAATGAGGTCGGCTTTGAGATAGCCTTTGGCGCCGGCTTCGCCGGTGCTGACTTTGACGCCAACTTTTCCTTTGAGGTCAATTCCAAGAGCCTCATAGATTTTGATGAGGGATTCCGGGGTGATTTGTTTAGTAAAATAGACTTTGCTGGTCATAATACTCCTTAATGCTTTAGTTTACTTAATAATTTATGTAGCTGATAAAAAATCATATTCACTGGTAACTCATGAGCCCCGATAAGTTCGGTGACACGGCCGGTTTCATCAGAAGTGAAACCTTTTTTGAAGTCATAAATACCGTAATCTTTGCTGGATTTATCTGGCAAGCCTTGGATGCCGTAGAAATTGTAGCGCTTGAAGCCATGCTCGACAGCGTATTTGATCATGTGCCATTGGATCAAATACTGGGCGTTGTAGTCTTTCATGTATTTCTCATCACTACCGGAAAACAGATATATCACCTCATCGCCGTAGAGCATGAACATGGCGGCAGATAATGGGGTTTTGCAATTGGAAGTACCATTTCTCAACGTACTCGGCTCGCGATCGTCAGAATCACAACGGCTCAGGCGGACTCGCCCTGATATTTCAGTATCAGATTCTCGTCCGTGACCGTTGTAATTCTGACTGTCGGCGCCTCGTAAATGTTTCGAAATGGTATCTTCCAATTGCCCCTCCACTTCTGCCAACATAAACATAACTTCGCCACGACCATGGAAGAGGTCGTACATCTGTTCGTAATAGGACAAGGGCTTGTCGGTGAAGTTGCGGCGGTTGGAGGTAGATTCGGTGATTTGTTTGAAAATGCCGAGTTCTTCCCTTTTTAATTCGCGGATTTTGACGCCCATTTTTTCGGCTTTTCTGATGTGGTTCCGAGTATTTCTCTTCATGTCGGCAAATATTTGTTCAGCTGTGTGGTCTTTGATGTCCAGGACAAAAGAGTATTTAGGTTCATCAGATTTTGGTAGGCGGATAAGGCCAGCGTTTTTGAGGTTGTTGAGAGCTTTTTGGTGATTAAAGCCTCCTTCTATTATTTCGCCGTGGCGATCACGTTCGACGAGCTCATAATATGGCTCGATATGAACGATGTAGCCGTTGTGAGACTTGGCGTAGGATTTGAGGTTTTTCATGAAGAAGCCTGTGAGGTCTGCGTCTTCGAAATCTAACAAGGGTCCGCCGGGAGCGTAATAGATGGATTTGCCAAGGAAAGCAGGTTTCGCTACTACCATAGAAGCGGCAAGGAGTTTGCCACTACTTTCTACACCAAAATAATAGGGAGTCCAGCCACTGTTTTCGCGGAGTTTGGCGATTTCTGGGGTTTGATAGAAGGATTTATAGGGAGATTTTTGAGCATATTCCCTGAATTGTTCTGGTTCTAAGGTAATAAAATTCATATTCTTATTATATCACTTTTGATTTTGAGTAGAAAATAGCTTGCGGTCTAATTTGAGAAAATCTACATAGTCAGTGATGGTTTTAATGTCTTGCGCCGTTTTAGTAAATTCGGCTTTTTCGTCGACTTCTTTCATGGGGCTAGGCGGTTCAAAGGCATCTTTCCCGTCATAAACGGCAACGTGGAGCTGGTTATCTTTAAAGCAAAGCATGATTTTGCCTTTTTGTGCATTCGCCAGCTGTTCAATGTGATCAATAAAGGCCGGGTCCAATAGATAGTAAGCCTCGAAATCGTCTTCGGCGAGTACGGTAAACTCACGGTCGAAAGTGATAGATTCGGTAGAGATTTTCTTCAATTTACGACCAGTTTCGTGATTTTTGCCGGCTTTTTTGCCAGCCGAAAAGCGTTTCTGAATAACCTGGAGGCGAAAAGTAAAGGATTTAGGGAATTCAAAAATCATCCAACGGCCCTTAAAAATTGTGACGTAGTAAGTGTGACCATCCGAGTCAGTATATTGTTCTTTGATGTCAACATCAGCCTGGCGGAGCGCGACGTCATGGTATTTGGCGTTAAAGTAATCGTTGGAGTGATAAATGCTACCGAGCCGGATCATATCGGTTGCTCTTAATTCTTCTTTAGCGATTCCCTGGTCGTGATTGTATTTTACTTCTGTAAAGATTTGGTTGAGAGCCTGGGATACAAAATAAGTCTTATATGCGCTCTTGTAGGCTTTGGCGTCTTTACGGCTAGCAAAGGCAAAAATAATCAAAAGTAGTGTTAAAACAAAAAACGCTATAACTACGAACGAGATATAGCTGGACAGGTAAAAACCACTCCCAATTAACATACTGAGCGGTGCACCAATTATTAGCAGTATAAACATGATAATAAGAGGCGCATATATCCTTCTGAGCTTAGTGGCATAGTTTTTACGAATGGTATCGAAGGTTTGAAAGTCCATTATTTCTTACGCTTTCGATTGATTTTGCGGAGAGCCTGATATAACTTATATTTTAACGGCTTTAAGATGATGTCGTGAGTGCCGGCGTGGTCGCGTTCGTAACCGGCGAAGGTCTTTTTGAAATTAGTGAAGCCTTTCCAGGGGTGGTTATCTGGGGCGTTTTCAGGAGCAATTCCCCAAAAATCGAAAGTCTTGAGATTTTTGGCCTTGGCGTCTTTGATTAACTGAATTGTAAGAATACCGGTGGCGTGGAGAGTGCGACCTTTGTTGGTCTGGGCGCCCTGGAGATTATATCTGGTGGTTTTATCGTCAAAAACTAGGCCGGCGGCGGCGATTTCGGTTTGATTGGTCTCTGGATTCTTGTATTTGACGATATAAAGAGTAGAAAAGGGCTGAGCGAGCTCGGTTTTCAGATAGGTTTCAGAGAAAGTGTTAATTCCCTTTTTCTTTGCTAGGGCTTTTTGGAGATCTAATAGATAGTGAATATCGTCTGGATTGTGGGAAGTTTCGATAGTGATGCCGTTTTTTTCGGCATTTTTGTAATATCTGAGGAGACGTGAAGGGAGCTTGGCTTTTAAATCTTCGTCGGAGCCGCGGAGGTCGAGAAGCCAGGTCTCTTTGGGGTTTAAATCCTTTACTTTGATAGTGTTACTAGGGAAATTATTGGCAAGTTCAGCATTGAGCGGCTCAATACGGATAAAGATAGAATCAGTTTTAGCGGCCAAATTCTTAAGTGATTTGAAGGAATTGCGAAATCCGGCAACGTCTTCCACTACTGGGCCATAGGGCAAATAGAGATAATTCCCTACCGGTGTGGATTTCTGGATAGCTAAATACTGATAGCCGTTCCCTGCTTCTAAAGAAGATTTTTCACCAAGGTCATCCTGGAGTTTTTGCCACATTTTTGATTGTGTAATTGGGATAAACATAGCTATATTATACATCATTTTTCAATTAAAACACGTGCTTTTATTTGACTGCTTATGTTTTTTATGATATCAAAACTTACGGCTCTGATTTCTCCTAGTCGTTCAGAATAATAGGTTCTTTAGTTTTAGCTTTCTTGGTCTACTGTCATTTTTGTCGCATCGGTTGCTAAAACTGCTCCCAACTTGAGCAAATGCTCGAAGTTGTTATCCTCATTTTAGCTTGTGCATTTTGGTTTGTCAAGTGGGTTGCTAGCCGTGATGGTTGCTAGTTTTACGATGTTTGGATTTTTTTTGGCTTATGCTTTGGTGGAAAAGATGGTGGTTTTGGTGCGAAAAACTTTCGGCTCCAGTATGCTACAATGGAGTTATGCCTTATATAAGAAAGTTCAAAACAACCTCTGGTGCTACTGGGGTGCAAGTTTGTTATAAAGAACAGGGAAGAGTGGTAAAAACCGTGCATGTTGGATCGGCGAGTTCGGAGAGGGGATTAAAGAAACTGATGAGGGATGCGCGCAAGATTATCGATGGGAAAAAGAACCCACTGTTTAACCTGGATAGATATAACAAATAATTTCTTATGCTTGAGTTTTGTTCTGATTTTTGTCATAATAGCTAGGTAGTTTTTGCTAGTACCTTACTAAGAGGAGGGTGTTTATGAAGTGGAATACTGAAAACATTTCTGCAGTCTTGTCGCCGCAAAGTAACGCCGTGGTGGTTTGCAATGGGATAGCCGTTGACAGAATTTCTGAGACCTCAATTAGAATTCTTTTCGACTACACTAACTATGTGATTTACACCACCGAGCTCGAGCAACTTGCCGAGGAAATAAAAATAGGCTCTAAGGGGAGCGTGTTTGTAATAGTTGACACCGCAAACTTAGAGCGGGGAATCATCAACCTGGAGTATAATCCCATCAAAAAGCCGGAGTTTAAAGCTCTCGGCGGCGCGATAACCGATGTTTGTAATTTCATTGAAATGCGCTACGTATAACACTCTTTTGGGCCACCTGATTAGGTGGCTTTTTTATACTAGGTTAAATTGGGTTTTATGGGGGGGTGAGAGCTAAATAATGCAAAACAGATTGGAGTGGGTGTCGGTACGGAGGCAACGAAGAATTTGGACTTGTTTTTCTTTGCGATAAATTAGCAGCTAATCTGGTTCGATGTGGCATTTGCGAACGTTTTTTAACTTATTATCGAAGGCGATTTCAAGTATTAACTATTTAATCTTTGGGGGTTACTTGTCTCCTAAATCCCTTCGTCGTACTTAGCAGAGTTTTGAAAATCAGGGTCTTTCGGTATTTCTCTTCCAGTTTTTAAGCAAAATTCTTTCTCGTTTTCAGCATTGTACCCTATTAGCGTTCCTTTGGGGACCTTTTCGACTATCTTGTCAAAAACTGTTTGTATGTCATATTTTTTCTTTTTAAAATGCCCTTCGGAACTATGCGTGTCCTGGACTATAATTATATCCTTTTTTGCACGAATAACCAGATACACATTATAACTATCAAACGACAAAAACCCTTTTAATTCGTCTTTCCAGATTGTTGCCGTGACCCCGCTAACATAGTATATCCAGATAATATCAGAATACTTTATCGATGTCCCAACTCCTTTACTTCCATTTCTGTTTTTTAATGATATAACTATATTATCCGTTAAGGCAATCCCATTGTATTCTAGATGAGGTTTTTTAACTCTTTGGTGGATAAACTAACATCACTTAATGATAGCTGATCGTTGTTTTGTATTTTATCTAATAAATATAAGACAGCGTTTTGACTACTAACTTTTTTAATTTGACTCTTCATTTTTCTCCTTATATTATTGATAGCTGAGTTTTGAGGCGGGAGATGAGGGATTCCTTTTCTTTAATCTGATCTTTTGTCTCTTTGACGAGATGTTCTGGGGCGCGTTCGACGTAATTGGGGTTGCTCATCCGGAGATTAAGAGCATCTAGCTCGCGGCCGACGGCGAGAATCTTCTCCGTAAGGGCGTCTTTGTACTGCTTGACGACTTTTTCTGGGACATCAAGGTAAAGCTCGTGGTTGGCTAGAGCTAATCTGAGGCCTCTAGGGGCGCCATCTAGGGAATTAACCGCTGGGACTCTGGTGAGAGTCTTGATTAACAACTGATTATCATCCACGAGGCTGTCGTTGTCGTAATATAGGTTGTATTTTTTGGCGTTATTGGCGCCTGGAAGGGCTTGCAAGGTGGTTCTGACTTCAGACACGATAATTCTTATGTTTTCGAAGTTTTCGGCGGAAATCGGGTCATATTCGAGCCTAGCAGGCCATTTTGCTGTAGCAATGAAGCCTTCGGTCCAGGAGAGATTTTGCCAAATTGCTTCGGTAACAAAGGGAGCGAAAGGATGGAGGGCAATTAACAGGGAAGTGAGGGTGGTTTTTAGAAGTGTGGCGTTCTTGTAAAGTTTCTGCGACTCTAGGAACCAGTCAGCGTATTTGTCCCAGATGGTCTGATATAAGATTTCTACTGCTTCGGCAAAACGATAGTTCTGCATACAGCTTTCAACCTGCTCCAAGCAGCTATTAATCTCGCGGCAAATCCAGTCTTCGCCCATATTATCTGTTGAATAAGAATCGGAGGTAACATTTCTCAACGTACTCGGCTCGCGATCGTCATTTTCACAACGGTTCAGGCGGACTCGCCCTGATATTTCAGTATCAGATTCTCGTCCGTGACCGTTGTTAAAATGACTGTCGGCGCCTCGTAAATGTTTCGAAATGTTATCTTCCGATTCTTCATCTACGATAGATTGGACGAGACGGGAGATGTTCCAGAGCTTGTTGCAGAGGTTGCGGCCAGCGATGACGGAGTTTTCGCTGAAGGCTTGGTTCATGCCGGCGGAGCGGCCTCTCAATATACCAAGGCGGAAGGCGTCGGAGCCATATCTAGTGACAAGATCCATGGGATTTATCACATTGCCCTTGCTTTTGCTCATTTTTTGGCCATGTTCATCGAGAACGAGGCCGTGAAGATAAACTTCTTTAAATGGCACTTTGCCCGTTACATAAAGCCCCATCATAATCATGCGGGCGACCCAAGCAAAGAGGATATCGGCGCCGGTTTCCATGACATTTAGAGGGTAATATGGGTTGAAATTTTCTTCGGTCCAGTTAGTGCAGACAATTGGCCAGTGCGAGCTAGAGAACCAAGTATCAAAAGTATCCTCATCGCGCTCATATCGCACGCCGGCTTTTTCTATTTCCTTCAAATGGGTTCGGCGATCAAAAATCCAATCTGGTTCGTCTGAGGCATCACCAACCTGGCGAAACATCGGGATGGCGATACCCCAAGGAATTTGGCGGGAAATGTTCCAGTCTTTGAGATTCTTGAGATAATTGATGAGGACCTTCTTCTTGTTCTCTGGGTGGAATTTGATTTCGTCGTTTTCCAGATGTTCGATAGCGGTTTTGGCCAAGGTTTCAACATCAACAAACCATTGCTCTTTGAGCATGGGCTCGAGAATAGTACCACATTTGTAGCAGTGGGCGACAGAGTGAACAATTTTGTGTTCACCTTTGAGTAAACCCTGTTCCTTCAAATCCTTCAAAACTTGTTTGCGGCATTCTTCGGTGGTCATGCCATAGTATTTCTCTGGGACATTGACCATCTTGCCTTCTTCGGAAATCACCTGAATACGCTCAAGATTGTGGCGCTCGCCAACCTCGAAATCATCGAAATCGTGAGCAGGGGTGATTTTGACAGCACCAGTGCCGTATTCTGGGTCGGCATGCTCGTCGGCGATAATTGGAATTGTTCTATCTGTTAGAGGGAGTCGAACATGCTTACCAATTAGGCCCTTGTAGCGCACATCTTCCGGATTTACAGCTACGGCAACATCGCCGAATAAGGTCTCTGGGCGAGTAGTGCTAACTATTAGGGAAGTTTCGGAAGTGCCATTTCTCAACGTACTCGGCTCGCGATCGTCATTTTCACAACGGTTCAGGCGGACTCGCCCTGATATTTCAGTATCAGATTCTCGTCCGTGACCGTTGTCAAAATGACTGTCGGAGCCTCGTACATGTTTCGAAATAGCACTTTCCGAATCCTCTTCTACTAGTTTGTATTCGAGGTCCCAGAGAGTGCCTTTTTCGTCTTTGTGCTCTACCTCTATATCTGCGAAAGCAGTACGATGCTTGGGGCAGTAATTGACGAGCTTTTCGCCTCTGTAAATCAGGCCGTCATTCCACATCTTTTCAAATGTAGTATAGACGCGGTCGATGACGTTTTCGTCTAGAGTGAAGGTGAGGTCATCCCAAGAACATGAGGCGCCAAGGGCGCGGAGCTGGAGCTCCATGTTGCCACGTTGTTCGGCGACAAAATCCCAGACGCGAGCATAGAGAGTGTCACGGTCGAATTCGAAGCGAGTGTGGCCTTGTTTCTCGAGATTTTTTTCGTAGACGACCCAGGTTTCGAAGCCGGCATGATCGGCGCCAGGTATATACCAAGAGGATGCGCCTCTTAAGCGATAATAGCGTGTAAGAGAATCTTCGAGAGCAACAGTGAGGCCATGGCCAATATGTAAATTGCCGTTGGCGTTTGGCGGTGGCATGACGATAGAGAATACCTTAGGATTGGATGCCAAGTTTTCTTGCCTGTCGTCGACGCCGTCGCCGTCATTGTCGACGGGCATGGTGGTTAGTTTTGGATTAAAAATACCGGATGCTTCCCAAGAAGCATAAATATCTGATTCGTATTCTCCCGGTTCATAACTACTCGCATATTTCATAAAATAATTATATCACATTCTAGATATAGCAACTCACTCGATGGGGCCTGCTGGTTGCTCTCCTCCCCCGAAATTGACAGCAATTATTGGGACCCCCTCCGCAATCGTCACCCATCGATGCTGCACTTATCCCCGCCAATGTTATAGTTTTAATAAATCTCTGATTTCTTCGAATTCTTCTGGAGTTAAATCCAGAGTTCTGCCGTGTTCCCAGGTTTCGTCGTAGGGAAGAAGGTGAACGTGGGCATGAGGAACATCGGTGCCGATAACTTTCCAGAGAGTACGAGTGCCTAGAACTTTTTCCATATGGGCGGAGAGTTTTTTAACTGTATCCATGAGGGCTAGATAGTCTTCCTCTGGAAGTTCGTAGATTTTGTCGATTTCGTTTTTGGGAACTACAAGAGTGTGGCCTTTGGTCTCTGGGTGGATGTCGAGAAAGGCGATGGTTTTATCGTCTTCGTAAATTTTGTAGCAGGGAATCTCGCCCTGAATTATTTTGGTAAAAATACTACTCATTGGTTTTTTTCCTTTTTTTAATAACGATATGATAAATTTCGCTAAAAATAAAAGCAAAACCCAGAGCACCGACGACGTCTACAATTGAGTGTAGGTTGGCGGCGACGCGACCAGTACAGGTGAGACCGATAAGAACAGCCATGATGAGCTCGAGAAAGATGCGCATGGTTTTGGATTTGATGTATCTCGGGAGTGCGAGAGTAACAACAAAGAAGATAGTAGCGACAACCATGACGTGAGTGGAAGGGAAAGAGGGTTCGCCGGAGCCGTTGGGGCGAGTGGGCATAAAGTCAAAGAGTTTTGGCAGTACTTTGTCGCAGATTAGATAGGTAGCCACCATCAAGATTAATGGTAGCGGCATCCAGAGGAGTTGTTTGTCGACTTTCTTTATGGATTTTCGCGAAATCCACTGGGCGAGGCCGAGAGTGGCGAAAACCGCCAAGATTACGATTGATGATATAAGTATGATATTAGTAATTAGTTCCCATTGCATACATCATATTATAGCATAAGTATGGCGATACTAAGATAGTGTTAACTTGAATTCCGTCTTAAAGAAAATATAATGGGTCGTTCACATTATATTTTTTGCCTAGTATGGTGGGAGATCCCCCGCCCGCCCCAAGCTCGTAGACACAACTTGCTGAGGCGTAATTGTGAGTCCTATCGCCTCCGAAACTTTTAGTCTCTATGCAGCGAAAAGTCCTATTCCAAACCCTAATACGAACCAAGCTACACAACAAAGAATATAGGTAATGATAAATTGATTCAGTTGTCCTTTAGCATATTTTAGCGTATTTCTTATCTTTAATCTGTTTTATCTCGTTACGAACGGAAACGATGGTGGCGATTGGGGCTTTCGCGGTTTCGTATGTGGTGTCGAGAATGCTTTCTCGGAAAATTAAGAAAATCGATATGGTTTCGAGTTTGAAAGCCGATGAGTAGATGTCGAGAATTGACTCTATTAGAACTGGATTATGGTTGTGCCAAGGTGAAATATTTACCACTTACTGGTGCGCCATAAGTCGATGTGGTTTTTCCATAAAGACGATCAGTAGTGTTACTAATACCGCCTCCATTTGTTTGAGGGATAGTGACAGACCAAGTGGTGGCGCTGTTGCCGGCAGAGCGGAACATGTAAGACATATTCGTCACACTAGAAGTATCCCAAGAAGAGAGGTCCAGAGTGAAGGTGGTGGCGTTATAGCCGGCATAGTAGAACATGGAATTCATACTCGTCACTTTAGAAGTGTCCCATGAAGAGAGGTCTAAAGTGAAGGTGGTGGCGCTGTGGCCGGCATAGGAGAACATGTGAGACATATCCGCCACGCTAGAAGTATCCCAATCAGAAATACCAGAAATCTCGGTAAGCCGTTGAAAATAATTGAACATATAAGATGAATCAGAAGAAAGAGCGATTTGATCTCCTTCAGTATAGAAATGCATAATGCCAGCACCATTAGTATTATCAAAGACTATATAGACTGGTTTCTTTGAAGTAGAAGTAGAAATGGTATTCTTTTCAGTTGGAGTAAAGCCAGTAGGAGCAGCTGTTTCAAGGTGGACTTCAATAGATTTAATATAATTATCAACAGCATCATAAACACTAGTCGTATCCTCCCCATTTACTACTGTAGCCGCAAGAGACTTTAGCTTAGAGTTAATAGTTTGTCCAGTATCTAGTGTAGCAGGATTAGCAATTGGTTTCGCATGGTCACTAGGATGTACAAGTGTGTATATTACTTGTCCAGAATAAGTATCAGCAGGTTGAGTCTTTGATATATATGCTGCATAAGTAGTATTAAGTGTAGCTCCTTCAGCAGACTGGCCTATATCAGTACCAGAATCTCTATGTGCTACTTTAGCGTATCTATTCGGAACAGTATGATAGTCACTAAAGCTAGCATTAGCTCCACCTGATACATTAGGAGCAGAATCTATCGTAATAGGATAAGTAGGAGTAGGGCTAGAGACTACGGATAGTTTCATCGCCCAGTTAGAAGTATCACCACTAGTATTTAGGCCAGTGTCTATTACGGCATTATTAGAAGCAGCTGTTCCTACTAGTCTATTACTATTAGTTGCTCCTACTTCATTTCCAGTATATCCTGCAGCGTAGATAGCAAAGCCCTCATTGTCATTACAAAATGCATGTAGTGTGGTAGTACCAATATCTGCAGTATATATACCATTAGCTATATTAGTATTGTGCGAATTCATACCAACACCAGAAAGGGAACAAGAAACTGGAACAGTGATATTGATTTCATCTACGACGCTATCATTGTCTGCATTTACTATGCTAGACATTAAAATAGTTCCAGAAAGGACTATTATGCCGAATAAACTTAGTGGGGTGAGTAATAGATACTTATTTGTTTTATCTGACACGGCAATTCTTGTATGATGCTTCGTTTTATTCATAGAAAAGTATCCTATTTAACCTTTATGCATAATCATTATAACATAAATAAGTTGTAATTGTAAAAATAAGCTCTTAAAAAAGGCTTAATTTTAATAATAGTGACCCGTTAGGAAATCTCATTTGCGCATTTTGATGACAGGATTCGACTTTTACTAAAGCAAAAGTCGTCCGTTCCTCGTGGCTCGAAAATCCGACAGGAAAACTCGTTTGCGCTAAAGCGCAAACGATACCGGACTGCCTCGTTCGAAAAATCATGAGCGAGCGACAGGATTCGACTTTTTACTCGCGTAAAAAGTCGTCCGTTCCTCGTGGCTCGAAATAAAACAAGCAAGCTTGTTTTATTTACTCGCTCACTCGTCCGGTTGAACCTACGGTTCACATCCTGTTAGATATACCAGATAAAAATAAGACCCTTTAGGGTCTTCTTTTTATCTGGTACGCCCGACAGGATTCGAACCTACGACCTTTTGCTCCGCAAGCAAACGCTCTATCCAGCTGAGCTACGGGCGCACACGAATTGGATCTACTCCTTAGCCTTTAGGGCTGAGGAGTACATATGTGGATGTTTTGAATAAATCGCTACATCCACCTAGAAATTAAATGAGCATCACCGAATGGTGACGATTATATTATAACATATTTTTTGATTTTTGAATAATTACTTTTTGGATTTTTTCTTGAGGAGGCGGAAATGACCACGAAAACCATACTTGTGAGTGATGGGGTCTTTAAAAATAAAGGTTTTGAGCGGAGCTAAAGTTAGGGTCATATAGCAACCGAATAAGACGATCAATCCGAAGCATGCAAGGTAATTGACGATGAATGGTTGGGTTGGTAGAGTAATTAGGACATAAAAGACGAGCTGGCTCAAGATGATTGACGTAAAGAAGATGGCAATATCTGCAATTAGAACGTCTTTTTTTGCGACACTACGATAAGAATAGAATAGGCCGGGGATTAGTATAATCAAGGTAAGGACGCTAGCAAATTTAGCGAGGAAGTAGTTGGGCTCCATGCCATACACAAAGCCATCGTAGAGCGCCCAGAGAAATGTTGGGGTCAAGGCGATTTTGATATGCTCCCAAGTCGACTCATTGACGGCGGTAAATAGACCGATGATTTTGTTTTGATTGGTCCAGTCATAAACAAAATGCGCCAAAGTACCGATGGTCGATATAACGACGACTCCAAGCCAGAAATTAAATGTGTGATCCATGTAGCTATTATAGCATAGTGCTAGCGATTTATTTTGGATGTTTTTATGGTATAATGATAGATGGAAGCGTGGCCGAGTGGTTGAAGGCGCACGACTCGAAATCGTGTGGGCGGGTTGACCGTCTCGAGAGTTCGAATCTCTCCGCTTCCGCCAGAAACGAAAGAAGAGAGCTTGCTCTCTTGTTTTTTTGAAGGAAGCACAGAGGATTTCCAATCTCTCCGCTTCCGCCATTATTTTATGGTATAATAAGGGTATTATGGCAAAGAGGGAAGATAATCAGAGAAAAAACAAAAAGGGTGGACTGAAAAACAAGACTCAAAAAATTAAAGCAAAGCTTCTAAAATCGTATTATGGCAACCCAATGCGCGATATGAAACTGATTGCAATTACCGGAACGACCGGCAAAACTATCGTAGCGCATTATGTACATGAGATACTGCGTGCGACCGGAGAGCAAGTGGCAGTACTAGCGTCTGATCAGCCATTCAAGCTAGGGATGCTGCATAAATTCTTAAGTGACGCATGGAAAGCGGGAGCAAATTATGTAGTAGTAACCGTACCTGCAGAGGGGCTAAGAGATAATGTGTTTTATGGTTTGCCAGTGTATTTGGCTGCAATGACTAATTTTACTACAGCTGGCCTCAATAATATGACTCCAGAAGAATATGTTGAAAATGAGAAAACGCTATTTGATATGAAGCCAAGCATTGTAGTGTTGAATCATGACGATTTAAACTATGAATCGTTTTGTGATTTTAAGGGGACAGACAGAACTATCACTTATGGGCAATCTAGTGCTGATGTAAAAATATTAAATTCAAAACTTTATAGCAAAGGTACAGAAGCCACACTTTCGATTCGCTCGGATATTATGTCCGTGGCAACCTTTGTGCCAGGAGAAGTTGCTGTGTCTTATATGGCTTGCGCGGTAGCAATAGCTAATGGATTAGGGATTGACGAAAAGCATATTATAGATGGTATTGCTGAATATAGTCCTGAATAATTTATTTCAATAATTCTTTAACTACTTTGATATCTTCAAAATCGTGTGGGCCGTCGGCGCGGAGAATGGTTTTTTCGTGACCTTTACCAAGAATAAGGACAAGGTCACCTTTTTTGGCAGTATCGAGAGCGAGTTTGATAGCCTTTCTTCTGTCTAATTCTTTGAAGAGGTCTTTTCCTAGGGTTTTGCCAGTTTTTTCTGCGCCTTTGATGAAATCCGCGGCAATCTTTTCAGGGTCTTCGTCGCGCGAATCGTCTTCGGTGATGATGACAATATCGGAATACTTGCCAAGGATTTCGCCACGAATGGGTCTAGTGGATGGATCACGACGGCCAGCACCACCATGCACAGAGATGATACGACCTTGATGGTTTTTGACTGATTCGAAAACCTTTTCAAGAGCGTCTGGAGCGTGGGCGTAATCAACAATAATAGTGAATGGTTGGCCTGCGTCTACAATGTTCATGCGACCCTCGACACTATCTAGAGTGCTAAGACCGGACTCTATCTGGGAGTTTGAGAGGCCGAGCCTTAGACCGACTAGGGCAGCAGCCATAGAATTGTAAACATTAAACTCTCCGGGGATTTTGGTCTCTATATTTATATCATCAAGTGAATATTTGACGCCAGTAACGCCCAGCTTGATGTTTTTAGCACAAAAATCGCCATTTTTTATACCATATGTGATATATTCAGGGGAGAGTTTTTTGTAATAATTGGTGGATTTGTCGTCGGCATTGAGGATAGAATAACTGGCGCGCGCAAAGAGTTTACCTTTGGCTTCACGATACTTGGCGAAGGTTTTGTGATAATCGAGATGCTCGTGGGTAAGATTGGTAAAAACAGCAATCTCTATAGGGATACCAAGGGTGCGATACTCAGCGAGAGCATGAGAGGTGACTTCGAGAACCAAATATTCGGCACCTTGGTTTACTATATCTTGGATGCGCGAATTGAGAGTAAAGGCGTCTACGGTGGTCATGTGATTTAATTCTGGCTTGAGTTTATTAACACCCCAGGCAACAGTAGTCATGAGGCCGGTTTTTTTGCCAGCATGATTTAGCATATGCCAAATCATGAAGCAGGTGGTAGTTTTACCATTGGTCCCGGTGACGCCGATGATACGGATTTTTTTGCCAGGATGATGAAATTTGATACCGGCCGCTACAGCTTGAAAGTAGTGATAGGGAAGAACGGCGGAATTGTAGAAGGGTAATTTCTCAAGTTGTTTTTTCATAAGCTAATTATAACATTATTGATAATGTTTGAGAGAATCGATAGGATTCTTGGTAGCGGCTTTAAGGGCTGGATAAATACCGAAGATGATACCAATGACGAGAGTAGTAAGGAAAGTGATGGCAAGAATCTCCCAGCTGATAAATGGTGCGAATGGAGTAAAAGTAGAGAGAATAAAAGCCAGAATGTAGCCTAGAATTAAGCCAAAAATGCCGCCGAGGATGGAAAGAATAAGAGCTTCAAAGAGGAATTGTAAGAGAATGTTTCTCGAAGAAGCGCCAACGGCTTTTCTGATACCGATTTCGTGGGTACGCTCAGCTACAGAGACGAGCATAATATTCATTACACCAATACCCCCAACAACTAGCGAGATAGCTGCCACCAAGGTCAACATGCCCGAAATGATATTAAAGAGAGAACCGGCTGGATGCGTGATGCCGTCGCCGTGGGCTACGGCGAAATTCTGATCGCCGTTCTTTTTCTCGAGAAGGGTCTTTTTGATGTTGTCCGAGATGGTGTCGAGGCTGTCGGTGTTGGCCGCCTTGACATTAATTTGCTGAACCTGAGTAGAGCCGGTAAGTTTATCGATGGCGTTGATGTTCATAATGAGGGCGTTGTCAAAATCGATATTATCAAAACTGATGGACTTTTCGATTTCGTCCAAGACGCCTACGACCATGAATTTTTCACCCATGATGGTAATGGTTTTACCAACAGTACTATTGATAGTATTAAATAAGGCGAGCGACAGAGTATGACCGAGGACTACGGAATTTTCTTGGTTGTTTTCGTTAAAGAAAGAGCCAAAGCGCATAGCGAGCGGCTCGATTTTGATGAAATCCGTAGTAGTACCAAGAATCGAAACAGAGGAGAATGTGTTTTTCTCAGAAGCTACAGTATTATTAGATATAGCAATCGGGGCGGCAGCAGAGATGTTTTCGATTTTTTTGATAGCGTCAGTGTCTGAAGCGGAAAGATTGGACTTTTGGAAAGAGTTGGCGGAGGTAAGCTCCTCGACGATACTAGTAACAGTGTCTTTGGTGGTGCCAGGACGCACTACGATGAGATCGGCACCAATTTCGCCGATTTCTGATTTGATTAGATTAGAGATGCTACCCATAAGTGAGAGAATCAAAATAATACTCGCAACACCAATTGCAATACCGAGACAGGTCAAGAATGAACGCGTGCGATTCTCTTTGATAGCGGTCTTGGCGAGTTTGTAATGAGTTCTTAAGAGAAGTGCCATTATTTTTTCCTCCGTGATCTTCTACTTCTTCTAGATCTTTTGACGTCGTTGTCGGTAAGAGAAGAAAAATCGCTTTTGCGTTTCTTGATTTTGACGCTGATAGGCTGCGGCAGGTTGGCGTCAGCGACTGTCTTGACGTCGGTATCGATCTGACC
The DNA here is from genome assembly GCA_017516075.1 of Candidatus Saccharimonadota bacterium. Lineage (GTDB taxonomy): Bacteria > Patescibacteriota > Saccharimonadia > Saccharimonadales > Saccharimonadaceae > Nanosyncoccus. The sequence goes on along the minus strand of JAFWDS010000005.1, from coordinate 13,945 downwards.
GTCTAGCATATTAATAACTCGGGTAGCATAAACTGTGAGAGTAGGGTTATGAGTCACCATAATAATAGTATTGCCTTCTTCGTGGATACCTTTGAGTTCTTCCATGACAATATGGGAACTGCGAGAATCTAAATTACCAGTAGGCTCGTCGGCGAGAATTATCTCTGGATCACCAACGATGGCGCGTGCAATTGCGACGCGTTGTTGTTGACCACCGGATAGTTGATAAGGAAGATAGTATTCGCGTTCTTGAAGATGAAATCTTTTAAGTACTGATGAGGCATTTTTGAGACGAGAGGTTTTGGAATAGCCGGTGTAAACCAGGGGAAGAGCGACGTTTTCGAGAATAGGGAGATCATTGATTAAATTGAAATTTTGAAAGACAAAGCCGATTTTTTTGGCTCGAAGCTTGGCTTGACGATGAGAGGAAATTCCCGCAACGTTTTCGCCGTTTAAGATGTATTCTCCACGAGTTGCACGGTCTAATAGACCAATAATATTAAGTAGCGTGGTCTTGCCGCAACCGGACGGACCCATAATCATGATGAACTCACCCCTTTTGATGGTGAGATCGAAATCTTTGAGAGCAAAGGATTCGGTATCGCCGTAGCCATACTTTTTGGTTAGTCCTTTCAGCTCGATAATAGTATTTTCGCTCACTTTGTCTCCATGTATTTTTGAATTATGGCGGAAAGGACAGGATTTGAACCTGCGAAAGAGTTGCCCCTTTACACGCTTTCCAAGCGTGCGCCTTAAACCACTCGGCCACCTTTCCGTATTAAAACTATTCTATCATATAATTCGTAAAATTTTACATCAATTTTCGACGGGTCCTGCCGACTTTTCTTTCCCCCGAATCCAGCTGGTTCGGGGGTCCCCCAGAAAAGTCGTCACCCGTCGATGTTATTCTTTTGTTGTTATATTTTCTAAAACTTTCAAAAATTTCTTGGCTCACTCAATGCTCTTAAAAACTAATTTCTTTCCAATACTACTAAGTTTTCAATATGGGGAGTGCGGGGGAAGAAGTTGAAGGTTTTAAACTTCTTAATCTCGTAAGCATCTAGTAGTTGTTTAATGTCTCGAGCTTGGGTAATTGGGTTGCATGATAAGTAGATAATAGTTTTGGGTCTAGCTTTGGCTAGGTGTGCGACAAGTTTTTGGTCGAGGCCGGCGCGAGGAGGATCAAGAATGATGGTTTGGTCGGAGTTGATAAAACTTAGAACCTCTTCAGATTTCGAAAGAATTGGGGTAGGCAAGTTATTACTACTTCTTCGGAACGCTCCCTCAGGCCCGTCGTCACGGGCTTCGGTCGCTCCGCGTTTGCCACGTCGGCAAACATGCTCCTCAGAAGTAGTAATAACTTGCCGCATCGTACAATTTCGTTCTAACTCTTTATAAGCGCTTTTATCGACTTCGACTAGAGCGAGACGACAGTCGGGGGCAACAGTGAGGCCGATGGTGCCGACGCCAGCATAGAGGTCGAGAACACTATCCGTATTGATATGTTTTTTAATCTCCTTTAATGCCATTTCGTAGACTGGGAGGTTGATTTGGAAAAAGCCGTTTGGAGAGTACGAAAATTCTTGGCCAAGAATCTTGTCGGTGAGATTATCGAAGACTGGGTGAGGCTTTTTGTTTTCGTAGAGACCACCGGAGATTTCGCCTTTTGTATTACAACGAAGTAGTAGGGAATGATATTTGCGGGCTTCTTCGTGATTCGCGTTTAACCCATCAATGATTTCAGTGGCGCGCTGAAATAATTCTGGACGTTCGATAGAGGACGAGGTGATGGGAATTTTGCGATGGAAACCGCGAGCGTGAAAGGCAGGCAAAATCTTACTTTGTTCACGATCCCAATAGAGAGCATATTCCATTTTGTTGCGATAAAAATAATCTTTGAAATCAGTGGCGATTTCTGGTTTGTCAATAGAAATACCTTGTTCTCGGAAGATTTCGACAATTAACTCTTGTTTTTGCGATAATTCATAGTCGTAGTTTAAGATTTGCCAGGGAGACGTAGCAAGAAAACAGGCGTCTTTAGGTTCTTGCCGGTGAGGAGATGGGTTTTCAATTTTTGTGGCGATTGCTTCGAAATAATGCGATTTGTTTTTGACGACGTCGTATTCTACAACTATCTCTTCTGGGAGAGCTTTCCAAAAAAACGCCTTTTTACCATCAGGCATTGTTGCGAGGGCTTGACCTCCCGGAATGAGTTTTTCAATCTTTGGCATATTTTATATTATAGCAGAATATGTTATAATATAGTTATATATAGGTCACACAAGATGAGCGCTGAAGAATTATTACAAAAAAGCGAAGACAACGCCCTGGCTAATAACCAGTTTATTACAAATGTCTCCGGAATAAAACAGCTGAGTAAATTTTCGGGGGGGAAGAAATTGAAGGCTTTTGGGGCGATGGGGTTTTTGACGGCGATGATTGTGATTTTTGGGGTGTTCTTTAGCTCTGGGAATTTAATACCTTCGGCTATTTCGGAGAGATTAATAGAGGAGACCGATGTTCAATATGCTGATGCGGTTGAGAGTAAAAAGCTAGTTTTTCAACAGGCGCTTCGTAATGGGAATATACCAAATAATACCGCAAGCAACCTCAAATCAAGAGGGGTGCTAGTGGGGTATATAGATAATGGTGAGTTTGTTGAGTCTAATCAAAGTGGTGGGGAATTAGTGCTCAAGATGGGGGACAAAATCATCTCAGCGAGCGACTTTATAAAAGAATCGAGCGAAAACGTCCAGCTTTATAACGCTTTTAATGAGTCAACATATTCAAGGGCAGCATACTATTACGACGAGCCCGCTAAAGATGTTTTTAAAAAGATTGGTACAACGAGAGACAATTATACAAGTGAAACCGAATTTGACGACGTGATGGATTCTTTGGTGGGAAAGGGAAGTAATGTTAGTATTAATAGTGTTTCGATGGTAGAAACCGAGACAACCAATGCGGATGGGCAGAAAGAAATATCCTATACATATACAGAGAATGGAAACAACGCAAGGTCTGGTAAGGATACCGAAAGTTTTGTAAACGAGGTAAGGGAAAAGAACCCTGGTGCAACAAGCACAGAATCAGCTCTTGGCTCAGCCGACACACTCAAGGTGGCCGATAAGATTTCAAAGAAACAGAGGTCTAGTTTGTTCTTCTTGACGTTTATGGAGAATATTAGCAAAATGAAGGCAGGGGAAGGGAATGAGTCACAAATTAACGATGCGATGAATTATTTATATAAAAACGAGGAGTCAGAAGTAGTAGATGTAAAAACCGGTGGAGTGATTCAGGAGACCGGGACACCACTGGAGTCACCGAGTTTATATGCAGTACTTGCAGGTAGTAAGGTTGATACAGATGCGGTGAGTAATTATTCTTCTGATAGAGTATTAAAAACTGTAGAAAATAGAGTAGGGAATAGTAATAGTGGTGACATTATTAGGGGTACAGTGGCTTCTACTAAGGAAAAGATAAAGGGATCGATTGGACGTTTTACTAATTCTGGGAATGAACTCGCTTCAAGCGATTCGTTAGACGTAATAAAACCAACAATCCAAAGCTCTCTAGTAGATAATTCTTATCGGACGATTAAAGGAATAGACGCGGGAGAATTCTTGGTGGAGGGAGCAATTAATGTAGGTGCAGAGCTCGCAAGAGCAAGTGGTGCGACACCTGGTGACGCCGAATCGGTACGCCAATACGCAAAATTAAATTCAACAGTCCTAGCGATGGATGCTAAGGCGGACAGATTAAACAGAAGTCCGTTTGATGTAACCTCCAAAAATACTTTTCTTGGATCTATTATATATAATCTGGCGATAGCGGTGTCACACAACAAGAGTGGATTATTTAGTGGAGTAAATACTTTTGCTGAAACAGTTAACACTTCGGTAGTAGCACTATTACCAACTTCCCATGCAGACGATGATGACAATGGGAGATATTTAACTACTTTTGGTGATTGTGAGACATTAGCTACGATTGGAGCGGTAGGAACAGCACAATGTGCTGATAGTGCAACTTTTGATACTTCTACTTTGAACGATACCTTTAATGATCCAGGATTTATTGAGTTTGTGAATAATAATACTACTTTATCTTCTTCAGGAAACAGGACAATTAATAGCGATAGTGTACTAGCTAGATTTATAAGAGACAATGATGAAAGGGTTACTCCGATTGGTGTAGTGGATGGGGGAATTCTAGAATCAGAATCAAATAATTCGGGGTCGGTTTCATTTATATCAAATATACTTGGGATGGTGAAGAAGTTCTTGGAGTCAGATGACAATAGTAAAAGGTTAGCCTCGGGAGAAGCCTTTGTAAATTCTTATAGTAATAGCGACTGGTCAACGTATAAATATGCGCAGAGATATGTTTCTCTAGCGCGAGCAACAGCAGTGCTCCGACAATACGCCGATGATAAAACTGCTTATACAACTATTCCGTTCTTTGAGGGGGAAGAAAACCCCGTAATTGCGTATTTAAGAGATTATTACGCATATAATAATGATTAGACTGATTCTACACTTGTAATGATTACTTGATTGTCTTTAAAGTTATCAATGAGACAGTGGCGTCTAGTTTCGTCTAATTCAGAGAAAACATCATCGAGTAGGATGAGGGGGTTTTTATTGAGTTTCTTAAAAATCATCTTTGCTTCGACAAATTTTAAGGCGAGAATAATGGAGCGGGTTTCACCCCTAGAGGCTGAACCATCTGCTAGTTTGTGGTTGAATTCAAAAATATAATCATCGTGATGAACTCCAAAACTAGTGTGACCTAAAATTACATCTCTATCAAGGGTAGATTCGAGTTTTTTTAGATAGGTTTGTTCGGTGGTATTATTAGCTTCGGTTTTGTAATTAATATATACTTCGTCTTGATTCTTGGAAATAGAACGATAAGTATCAGTAAGTACCTGATTAATTTCCTGAGTAAAAGATTTCCGATAATCGTGTAGCCTAATACCATATTTTGCTAACATAATATTCCAGGAAAATAGCATATCCTTAGTGAGATTTGAGGCTTTAAGTAATTCGTTTCGTTGTTTTATTGCTTTGTTGTATTTAGAAAGACTAACACCATAATCCTCATTAAATTGACTAAAAATGCGATCAAAATAATCGCGACGGCGACTCGGTGCGTGGCTAATCAGATTGAGATCTGATGGCGTAAAAAGAATCACTGGGTATTTGTGGTTCTTGGGGAGGCGTTTGGTTTTTTTATCCAGAATGATAAAGGTTTTGGTTTTGCCGTCGAATGTTGCGATACTTTTTTCGCCGGTTTGATATTCTAATTCTATACGATAGAATTCGGTACCTCTTTTAATGATTTCTGGGTCGGTAGCACGAAAGCTTTTACCCCTGGTTAAAATATAGATTGCTTCGAGGACAGAGGTTTTGCCGTAGCCATTTTCACCTAGAATTAATGAGGTTTCATCCTTACACTCTAGGATAAAACTTGAGTGATTTCTAAAATTGTTGAGTTTGATGGTTTTAATTATCATTATGAATTAAGCGGCATTATAATATGAGTGTAGAGCTTGGATTTCTTGTTTTTGAGAATAATTGGGGTGACACGATTTGAAAAACTAAGTTCGAGTTCTTTTTCTTCGAGAGCACCAAGAGCATCAAGGAGGAAGCGAGAATTAAGGTTGACTTTGCCGGTGTTTTTAATAGTGGCTTCTATTTCGGAATCGTTTTCACCATATTCATTAGCGATAGATTTGACCGAGAAGGTATTAGGGTCTTTGGCTTCACAAATAATGGAGCCACCAACTGAGCGCGCAAAGAGTGCAGCAAGTTTGGTAATGCGGACTAATTCTTCGCGGTTGACCGAAGCAAAAATATCATTGTCTTTGGGGATGAGTTTTTGGTAATCAGGGAAACTAGCATCTATAAGTTTGGAGATAATCTCTACTTCCCCTAGACGAAATCGCACTAAGTCATCATTGAAGGCGATTTCGATTTCTTCTACATCATCACTGATAGAACGGAGAACTTCTTGAAGGGAACTAGCTGGAACAATAGCACTGACTTCACTTTCGGTTTTATCGATGAGTTTTTTCTCGGCTAGACGATAGCCATCCGTAGAAGCGACAGCAAGAGTATGATCTGAAGTATTAAAATATACACCAGTAAGAGCTGGCCTAGTGAGGTCGCTTGAGGTAGCAATCAAAACTTGACTCATACTGTTTTTGAATTCATCGGCTCCGATTTTGTAGATGACAGCTTGTTTTTCGTTGATTTCTGGGAGTTCTGGGAAATCATCAGCAATGGAACCATTAATAATAGAGGAATACTTGCCGGCTTTGATTTTTACTTTGGTGTCTTCGGATGTGATTTCGATGGTTTCACCTTTGGGAAGGTTGGAAACAAATTCCGCTAGAAGTTTGGCTGGTACTGTAACTACTCCATCTTCTGAATTAGAGACAGGAAGATAATCTTTGACTGCCATATCTAGATTAGTGGTGATGAGATATACCTTTTTCTTTTCTACTCTTAAGAGGACATTATTTAAAATAGGTAAGGTAACCTTATTCATAGCTATGCGACTAACATTATTTAAGGCTTTACTTAATTTTTCTTGTGTGACTTTAATGATCATTTTTCTTCCTTTCTATTTAATTATTTAATAATAGTAGTATTAGGCTATGTGTAAAAGTGGAAAAGTAACTATTTATACCCTGTAAGAGTCTTGCGGAAAAGTTGGTGGGGAAAAGCGAAAAAGTTAGTGAATAAACTAAGTTATCCACGCGGAATAAATTATTTATAATTTTTGAACAATTAATTTCACTTTTAATACACGTAGTTTTACGAGTGCTTTTGCACGTGTTTTCCACATTTTTGGTGATTTTAGCCATAGATTTTCTCCTTGATTTCTTCGATTTGATCACGGAGGATGAAATTGAGTTTGAGATCGTTTTCGATTTTTTTGATACCATGCATAACTGTAGTGTGGTCTTTGACGCCAACTTCGGAAGCGATTTTATTGGTGCTGAGATTTAATTCTTTAGATAAAAGGAACATGGCGATTTGGCGAGCGGTTTTGATATGTGAAACGCGGGTTTTGCTACACATTTCTTTAGTGGTGAGATCGTAATACTTTGCAACTTTGTCGACAACTTGTTTACTGGTGGTGGGGCGGAATTTGGAAGTTTTACTAACACTAACGGAGCCGTTTTGGATGAGTTCTAATGGGGTCATATTGCGGACATCGGACATAAGGAGGATGGCAGAGAATTCTCCTTCGAGGTCGCGAATATTAGTGTTGACGTTTTCAGCAATGTACTCAATAGCTTCTGGTTCTATTTCGATACCTTCTAATTCGGCCTTGGCACGAAGGATAGCACATTTGTCTTCGAATTTAGGGAGTTGGAGATCGTAGGCGCCAGCCCAAGTGAGTCTAGAAGCGAGGCGTTCGTCGACGGTTTTGATTTGGCGCGGGAGACGATCGGAAGTCACGATGATTTGTTTGTTGAGTTGATAGAGGTCATTGAAAATGTTAAAGAATTCTTCTTGGCTTTTTTCCTTATTCACAATGAGCTGGAAATCGTCTATTATTAGGCAGTCGAGTTTTTGGAATCTTTGGTAGAATTCTTTGCCTTTGCCGTTTTGGATGGCTTCAATAAAATCGGAATAGAAATGATTGATGGGGGTGTAGTAGATTTTGAAGTTAGGGTTGTTTCTTAATAGTTCGTTACCAATGGCTTGGACAAGGTGGGTTTTACCAAGGCCTGGTCCGCCGTAGAGAAAAAAGGGATTATATTTAGTACCAGGAGAAGCGATGATGTTTTTGGCGACAGAAACAGCAAGGTCATTGTTGGAGCCGACGACGAAATTATCTAGTGTGTATTTACTATTTAAGCCGTTATTTAGAGGGTTTTGGGATTTGGAAGTATTCTTGATAGTACGGATTTTTTCTTTAATAAGATTGTTGGCGCTAGTAACTTCTCGAGGTTTGACTTTGGTTTTGGTGGGAGTGTTGACTTCGAAATCAACCGTATTTACCGTGACACCATTATTTTTGAGAGCGATAGTAATAATATCTAGATATCTGGAACGGAGTTGCTTGACATAGAAAGTGTTTTTGACACCGATAATAATTGCGCCGCTATCGGTGGAAAGGAGAGAAGTGTCCTGGAACCAGGTTGAAAAATTGGCTGGGGAAATTTGTTGTTCGATTTCAGCGAGAGCGTTTTTCCAAACGTCGTACATTAGTGTGTTTACCTCCTTTGCTGTAATTATTATAGCACGGAATGTATAGTTTTCCACAGGTTTTGGAGGGAATTTTTTATGTTGTAATATGTAAAAATTATAACAGATAAGAATGTTTCCACATTTTGCAAGTGTCCTCTAAATGCCCTGTGGAAAACTCCTTGAAAAATGTGGAAAAATGCGGTATACTATAATAAATATTTGAAAAATAATAAAGTTTGAGGAATAATATTATGCCAAAAAGAACATATCAGCCACACAAGAGGCAGCGCAAGGTTGAGCACGGATTTATGAAGCGGAATGCGACCAAGAATGGGCGAAAGGTTTTGGCGCGTCGTAGACTCAAAGGGCGTGCAAGGTTAACCGCTTAATTATTGTTTGTTGTACTATATATTAATATAATCATTTCTATATTCTAGAAATGATTATATTAAATATAGAGTATAATAATAATATGCTAAGTAAGAAGTATCGGTTTCATTCACGAGGTGGGGTGAGATATGTGTATCAGAAAGGGAAGACGATTCGGTCGCCGAAGGTGTCTCTAGTTTTTGCCGAGAACACCAGAGGATTTATGAGATTTGCAGTGGTGGTGTCAAAAAAGGTGGAGAAGTCGGCAGTGAAGAGGAATCGGATACGGCGAAGAGTTTACGAAGTGATTCGGAAAAATTTTGAGTCTATTCCAAGGAAGACTGATTATATTTTTGTGGTTTTTTCGAAAGATGTTGAAAAGATGAGGGTTGGTGAATTAGAAAAAGTATTAAGTAAACTGGTGACAGAGAGTAGAACTATTTAAGAGGGGCTTTTATTGTGGCGATGGTTGTGAGGTTTTTGGTTTTGTGGTGTGGATTTTTGAAAGTGCTTGTGGTATGATGGAAGTATAAAGAAGGTTATATATGAAAAATGTTGCGACAAATGTTACCAATATACTAATAATCACTACATTGCTTTCTGGTGCGGCTTTGGCATCTATTTTTGTTTCTGCAGATGATGTGGTGGATGAGATTAATATCACTGTTCCAGTGTCTTGTTCTATGAGTGGTACTGGTATGACGTCTCATAATGCCGAGATTACGAATGGCACTTACCAAGCAAACATTGGTACTACTACTTTGCATGCTTTTTGTAATGACGCGGAAGGATTTGCTATCTATGCGGCAGGATACACCGGTGATGAAGTAGGAGGAACAAATAGTAATAAACTAGTGGGGACAACTGCTAGTGGAAACTCCGCCATAGAATCTGGTATAGCTACATCTGCTGGGAATCCTGATGTATCCAACTGGGCGATGAAGCTAGCTATGACACAGGACTCAGGTGATACTTCTGGTGCTAATGCTTTTGCTATTGATTCTGCGCCGAATGTAAGTGGAGGTTCTGATGCTTCGTTTGATCAATACCACGTAGTGCCAAATAAATACACCAAGGTAGCCCATAAGAATTCTGGCACTGATATGATGGCTATGACTGGCGGAGTTAAACTCACTACTACTTACGCTGCATATATTAGTAAGACCCAACCGGCTGAAACATATTCTGGGCAAGTTATATATATTCTAGTCCATCCATCCACTGCGTTAGTGCCAGGGGCTTGTAATCCATCTGGCACTACAATTGGTACCAATACAAGTACAGATATTGTTTGTATGCAAGACATTTCCTCTACCAACAAATCTTCCATATTATCATCAATGACAAGTGAACAGCAATATACCCTAATTGATAAACGAGATAGTAAATCATATACTATATCCAAACTTGCTGATGGTAATATCTGGATGACGCAGAATCTAGACTTGGATCTAGATTCGAATAAAACCTACACAAACCTAGATACAGATCTTGGTTGGAATGGTACGAGCTATAGTATTGCTAGCTGGACCCCAGCTCGCTCTACCTATGATTCCAATACTAAGACCTGGTGCCAGGGAGGAACTTGGAATAGTCAATACAACTATTGTCAGAATAACTACACTCCAGAATCCTATGATCCAGGTAACCTATACTGGAATGAAACACTGAGTAATTATAGTAATTGGAGTACTTATTATAATAGTTGTACTTGGGATAGTACTACTCATGAGCCAGCCTGCGACGAATCTCTTAACCCCATTGCTACCTATATTACCGTATCTGGTACTCCTACTCAACAATATCACTTAGGAAACTTCTATAATTGGAATGCAGCTATTGCATCAAATAATAGTAGCAGTATTACAGGCGGTATAGTAGAACAATCTATCTGTCCGGCTGGCTGGACACTCCCTATTGGTGATTGTTATTCCGTTTCTGCTGCTCCAGATAAATCATTCTGGAATTTAGTAGAACAATATGGATGGGATGATGATGATCGTGCACTTGGTAATGGTCAAAAGATTTGGGAATCACCTATCTATCTTGGTTTGTCTGGCTTCTGGTATGGTAGACTGGGAAACGTCGGTAGCGACGTGTTCTCGTGGTCGTCTGTAGCCTATGGAGATAAGGATGTGTACAGCTTGGTCGCGGACTCGGATGACTACGTCGGCCCAGACTACAGCGAAGATCGTGTCCGCGGTGATGTGGTACGATGTGTGGCTCGGTAGTAGTTTTTTGTTACGAAGAGTTTTTGTTTATCTGATATTTAGGAAAGATATTTGATAGGGTTGGATGGATTAGTGGTTGCTTCTTTTTGCGTCGAACGCGAATAGTTGTGTTATAATAATATGAATGGATAAGAAGAGTGTGAGAAAGTATATTTATTGGGGTATATTTATTTTGTTTGTGATTGGCTCGATTGCGACTGGGAGTCCGTTTAATTTTATCGATATGATTGTAGTGCGGCCGATTGTGAACATTCTATTTGTAATCTTTAATTTGGTGCATGATTTTGGGCTTGCGATTATTATCTTTACAATCCTAGTGAAGCTTTTGATGTGGCCGCTAACTAAAAGGCAATTTAATCAGACGAAACTGATTCGTAAAATTCAGCCGGAGCTGACCCAGATTAAAAAGAATTGCAAAGGGAACAAACAGATGGAATCTTTGCAGACGATGGATTTATATAAGAGATATAATATCAAGCCATTTGCGTCTCTCGCAACGACTTTGATTCAGCTGCCGATATTTATTGCAATTTTTTCGGCGATTAGAGTAGTAGCGACGCCTTTGCCACAAGACAATTTAGCAAATAGGGCGTATGATATTGTAGCGTATGAGGGTTCAGAGATTCGGGGTCTGCAGGAAAAGCAGAAGGTTTATCTAGAAGATTTAGTGAATACGGAGATTCCGGCAGAGGAAAAGACGGCGTATGATTTTCATCCGAAGTTATTTGGACTAGTTCGGCTTGATGTGAAGGCGAGTGATGTGATGACTGGTAAGTTTAGTTGGAGTGCGTTGTTTATATTGGTATGTGCTGTTTTTGCGTCGATACTATTATACTATGCAACCAAGCAACAACTACCTTCTGGTCAGTCTGAAAAGAAGAAGAAGTTCCGCGACTTAATAAAAGAAGCTAAGGATGGTAAGGAGATAGAAGATGCGGATATTAAGAGTATGACAACTGGGCAGATGTCGGCGATGATGCCGATTATGATGTTTATCATTATGTTTAATTTGAATGGAGCGTTGGCGTTTTACTATTTCCTCAGCAACATTATGACACTCACTATGCAAAAGATTGCACTTAATCGGGTGGATAAGGAAATTGATGCTGTAACTGATAAGGCGGTACTGAAGGAGCTTCGCAAGATTCAGGAGGCTGAAGTTATTACAAATAAAAAGACAGGAACAAAAATAACACGTATCTCCGCAAAGGAAAGTAAAAAGAAAAGGAGATAATAATATGAATAAAGACGAATCAGTAAGATTTGCGGCAAGATACCTAGAAGATTTGCTGAGTTTTTTTGGTATCAATGTGGCGGTTTCTTCGACGGTGGACGATGAAGTAATACAGCTATCGGTGCCTTCTACTTCGCTTAATTCGCTTTTGATTGGGCGGAATGCGGATAATCTGAGGGCATTGCAGCATGTGGTGTCGATGGCGCTGGTGTCAAAGGACGCGGAGCTTCGACGTGTGAACGTGGATGTGGCAAATTATAAGAGACAGAGAGCGGATAGAATTGCTGAGAAGGCAGAGAATTGGATTCGCAAGGTGCGCGAAACTGGGGAACCGATGGAAATTAATCTAAATGCGGCGGATAGAAGAATCGTACATAAGACCGCGCAAGATTATTCGGATATTGAGACTCACTCGGAAGGGGAAGGACGAGAGAGAAAGTTGATTATTTCGAAGATTAGTGACTAGTTCTAATTGTTTTCGTTTGATTCGGGGGATTCTGTTTCTGATTTTGATTTGGATTGAAAAGATTTGAGGGCGTCGGCTTGTTGGTGAATGTCGTTTGCGGTGAGACCTTTGTATTGGTTTTCGTCGGCGGTAACGATGATGTACTTATCTTTTAGCTCGGCGTTTTTGAATTCTGGCTGATCTTTGGAAGATTCGTAGGCGGTCTTGGCGGTTTCGGCGTCGGAGTATTCGAAATAGGTTTTGAGACTAGAAACATTATTGTCTTTGTCATAGGTGTAGACGAGGTGGGTGTTGATGAGGTTGGAAGTATTGGAGCTGTTATCTGGGGTGAGGGTGATGGTAGTTTTGGTGTCGTCGGAAGTGAAATAGTTTTCTTCTATGATGGGATGGTTGAAACTTAGGAAAATAAAAACGACAACTGCTATGAAGATTGAGGCTATGAGTACTAGTAGGCTAGTGATAGTTGTTTTGGAAAGTGAAGATTTTTTAGTGGCGACGCCTTCGCTGATGGTGTCGATATGGTTTTTGGTTTTGAATGGGTTTTGCATGGGGGTCCTCCGGTGATTTTTAATTAGTTATGTACTTTGTGGGGTTGGGTTTAGGGATATAGTTCAAGTACCAGAAAAGACACAGCGAACACTCATTCCGTAGTACTTTTGGGTGATGTTGTCAATGCCTGGGCCGACGAAGCTACTACCGAACTGCATACTATAAGCGTAGACGTAAGAGCTTACTGTAGATGACCAATAGCGGCCGTAGGACCCACGATCGTACACCGAACCGCTGCGAACGCCGCCGGAATAAACAAAATTGTTAGGGTAAGCCCTCAGAGCATTAGAGACATCTGAACCCTCTGGAGTACCAGTATAATATGGAGTTGTACTGCTATCATAGTTTGCTGGATTGGTGCCACCATTAATGCCAGTTACAACTAGCGCCCAGAAATCATTGTTGGCTTCATTGGACTTATTACCACCTTTCGGTAAATGCCAGCCAGTAGGACAGATAGAAGTACTACTAACTGATTGATTATTTGTGGAATAATGTGTAGTATCTGCAATAGCTGCTGCCCAAGTGTAATAGTTGCCATAACTATACATACCCACTGTCGTATTGTTATTAGTGAATGAATTACTAGTCGGGTTACTTGGTCTATCTGTGGCTGTAGTAGGAGTGTTTACATTGTTATAACGCGGAAATCTATGGGCTTGGTTACTACCAGAAATAGTTTTATCGGTAGAGCCATCGGTGCTATATAGGCTATTTGCAGTAGTACTATTATCTGCCCATGGCGCTTCTGGATTAGCTAATCCAGCAAAGCTAGCATTGTAGCCTTGCGCAAGCGAACCATTAGTATTATCGGTTCCAGTATTTTCTAGACGCATGTTTTCTATCATCCAGCAGTTACCATCAGCTAGTTTTGCTATGGCATAGG
>JAFWDS010000004.1 GCA_017516075.1 Candidatus Saccharimonadota bacterium | reverse complement strand
TTTGATATGCTTGATGAATTAATTGATGTAGAATTGTTTTAAAGCATGTTTTTTTTATTGTGTTTTTGAAAGCACTTATGGTATAATGGTGAAAATGGATCCATCAAAAAACAATTCTTTTGGTAGTTCTGATTCGGGTGGAATAAATCCGAGTAATGTTGGCACGCCGAATGATGCTACGTCGGCTGGTGGTGGTTCGGCGGTTAATCCGATGCCGGATAGTGCGGTGGTTAGTAATCCTGCGCCGAATGTTGTGTCGAATAATATGGGTCAGACTGGTCCAATGCCGATAAATAATGCCAGGAGATTTGGCTCTATTCCAACTGGTTCTGTGTCGTCTAATCCGATGCCGATTAACTCTATGCCGTCTAGTTCGATGGCGACGAACTCTATGCAGTCTAATCCAATGGCGACGAACTCTTTTTCGATGATGAATGGCCCGATGCCAGTTGCTTCTGGCACGGGGGATATCGTACTATCTAAGGATAGTGGTGGTAAGAATCCAAAAAAATGGTGGATAGTTGGTGGCGTGGCTGGTGCCGTGATTGTGATGGTTTTAGTTGTCTTTGCTATTATGGGTACGGGTGGAGGTTTTGGTGCGAAGGCCACGGATCTCCGGAGCGCATTTAATATTTATGCTAATTATTTCTTGACTGGTGAAGCGAAAAACGAAGATTTGCCAGAGTCAAATGAGGCTAGTATGGTGTCTTTTGAACTGGAATATGACGATGCGGATGGAGTAGAGAATGAGGATGAGATAGAAATGGCAGAGAATGTAGAGGAAGTAGATGGCGAAGATTTAACAGTTGATGAAAGTGAAGAAAGTTTTTTCTATAAAAATGCAGGTAAAGATGAAAGTGCTGATTACCGGACGAATCTAAAGGATTATTTTGAAACATTTTATGGTTATTATACGGATGTATGGCAGGATAATGAAGAAGCAATGAGTTTGATAGAAGAATACAAAGTTTCGTTCGATTTCATGATGATGTATTTTGAAAATGATGATATAAGTGAAAGGGATATTATAGAAGTTTATAATGACGGTGGTGAAGCTGCTGCAAAAGAGTATGTGAATACAATAGCAGCTCCTTTTGAAAATTTGGATGATATATATGGGAATAATTATTATAATCTTGTAGCAAGGTATGGTTTGAGTGAAGTTGCTTTAGTAAAAAAGTATAAGGAATTAGGGTGTTTGATAGATGAGGAAATAAACTATGAATGTTTAGACGACAATGAAGATGTTGAAAAACTAGCAGCAACGGTGACGGAATATGATTATAGGATAGCGAGGCTCTTGGACGATGTTGAGATTGAATTACATGCTCAGGTCTACGCTTTTGCTGATATAGTGTATAATGATTTGGTCGAAAACGAAGAAGACGCTGATTTGGAGGTAAGTGGTGAATAGTAATAGGAGAATAAGGTTTAAATTGGTTTTGTTGTTAGGTTTGTTCTTGTCGGTTTTTGTAACTTTTGGAAATGTTAAGAGTGCAATGGCTGGTCAGGTAAGCACTATATATGAATCTGTAAATAAGAAGGGGCGATATCAAGGTGTGTATAATTGCTATCAGGCAACCAAGGATGGAAAATATGTTATTGATGGTAAGATTGAATTGTCCGAATATGCTGGTATGGTCAGCTTGTTTTATCGTCCTTTAGGGGTTGATACGGCAGGTCCCGGTGCTAAGGTAAAAATGCCATTGGCTAAGAGAGAAACTATTAATTGTGAGGCTTTGTTGAATAAATATAAGTCTAAAGCGCCTGCTTCGTCTTCTGGTAAAGACAAGATAGAAGAGTTTTTGACTAATATGGGTTATTCCATGAATAGCGATGCGCAATCTGGTAATTGTTATTATTTGTCTTTCAAATACAATGGCAAGAAGAAGACATCGAATCGAGTTTGCCAAGAAAATGGTCGAACATGGACGGGCGGTGATCCAAAATATCAGCAGGCTGGTTTTTGGTGGCAAAATGGTGAAGCATCTGGAGTAATTTGCTTAACTATGTTGAATGGCAAAGGTGAGAGCCAGATTAATAATTCTAGATGTATTAATCTGAAGGGATCAGAAGAAAACAGTAAATTGAGCGCGAAGAAAATTATAAACAAATTAGTAAGCGATTATAATATTTGTTCTGGTGGTAAATGCACAAGAGAGAAGATAGACAATAAGATAACTAATCTTGAAACGAAAGGCCCAGAAGCTGCGAGTAATGGTGTGGTTGCTAAACTAACGAAAGCAAAGCGACCCAAAGGAGGTGAAAAAGCTATCGCGACGCTTTCTGGTAATAAAGAGACAAAAAAATCTGTGGCAATAGGTTCTCTGGAAAAAAGATTATTGTATCAAGCTTATTTACATAGTTATTATGGTACAACAATCAGTTGCAAGAGCGGCGATTATATGGATGGCGAGATTCAATGGTATAAATGGGCAAATGGTGAAAAGAAGACACAGAAGTGTTGGTATAACAAGAATGAACATAATGCAAATGTGAGTGCGAATAAAAAGGTGCATGCAGTAAATAAAGATGGATGGTTTGAAGGGGAAATTGGAATAGACGATTTGATTAAAAAGCTACAAAAGAGCGGCAGTTATAGTGATAGTGAAGTAAAAGAGATGCAAGAACTGTTGAAGAATGGTGGAGTAACTGATGAGACAGATAATAATAACAATGGCGATCCGTGTTTAAGTGAAGGTAAAGGCTTTGGTTTGAATTGGATAATATGTAGAGTGATTGATTTAGCAAGTACTGCAGCGAACAATGCATATAATGGTGTTGTAGAGCCATTTCTTTCCATAAAGTCGACTGATTTATTTGACGGTAAGGGCAAGGATGGCGTTACTCAGGCGTGGGAGCAGTTTCGAGATTTTGCGAATATAGTATTCGTGATAATTCTTTTGGTTGTGATTTTTTCACAATTGACTGGAGTGGGAATTACGAATTACGGAATAAAGAAGATTTTACCAAAATTGATTGTTCTCGCGATTATGATTAATCTGTCGTATTTTCTTTGTGTTTTGGCAGTAGATTTGTCAAATATTCTTGGCAATGGTTTTCAAGCCTTATTGCAAAATATGTCTGATAATTTAAATATAAATGAGTTTGTTTATGACGGTAAAGATTTAGGGAAAAATATAGCTGCAGTCGGTGGAGGATTGGCTGGACTAGGACTCTTAACTGGCGTAATAACAACTAGTGTAGTTTTTGCAGATGCAGCTATGATTCTATCATTATTGGTTACTGCTGTTGGGGTAGCTATAAGTATTTTCTTCTTATTTATTTTATTGTCTGTACGACAAGCTGCTATTGTAGTTTTGGTCGTAATATCGCCTTTGGCAGTGGTTATGTATGCTTTACCAAATACCAAGAAACTATTTGATAGATGGCTGAAGCTTTTTGAAGGTTTGTTATTGGTCTATCCGATTGCTGGTCTTTTAGTGGGAGCTGGCGATTTTGTTTCAAGACTTATGGTTGTAGCAGGATTAGCTACTGGTTTTGGCATTTTTGTTGCCATTATAGTAAGCGTAGCTCCGATTTTCTTTATTCCTACTGTTTTGAAACAATCATTTGCAGCGATGGGCAGTATGGGTTCAAAGTTGGCTGGATTTGGCCAGACCCTTAGTGGTAATGCTACTAAGGGTATACGTGATAGTGGAAGGTATAAAGATTTACAAGATTTAGCTATGGAGCGAAAAGCTAGAAAGTTAGCCGGAATTGATAGAAATGGTGATGCTTTGAAGGTTGGGAAGATTGGGACTTTATTAAGGGGCGGAAAAAGGAATATGGCAAGAGCTCGATCACAGTATTTGAAGAATCAAGATGCAAGAGATAGGGAAAATAGTTTAATGGATGTTGGTTATGAAGCGGCTGCAATTACGCAGAGGAAGAAGATGGAAGCAGATGAAGTGTCAAACTATGCAACTTTGATTAACGATAAAACAAGGAATGGTGAGGATGAGGATACTTTGTTTACAATGTATAATGATTATATGAAGGAGGGGAATAAATTTGGTGCAGCTGCGGTGGCACGTGTTGCTGGTCGAAGGAAAGATACTGCCGAGAGATTTTCTAGACAGGTAATAGAGTCTGGATCAACGTATAGTCCGGAGATGATGCAGGCTGTATCAAAAGAGATGGCTACCGGTGAAAACAACGGAATGTATCGTCAGGGTGATCCTTTGGCGTTTGAATTTGCTGCCCAATTGAATAGAGGTACGGCTGGAACTCAAGATTATGATACTTGGTTAGGAATGAGTGGAAAAGATGGCAAGTCTAACATTTCTAGAGCTATGGATAATTATGTTACTAATAGCCAGGAATTGGTTGGTATGAAGGGCCATTCACTAGATAAGATTTCAGAGTTGATAAGTAAAGGAGAAATGGACTCTGATACGGCTGCTAGAATTAAGAATCTTGCTACCCAGACGATTGAAAATCGTGATAAGCCTGGCGCTGCGTGGGATTCTACTAAAGCGAAACAGCTTGCTGAAATATCTGGTGAATATAAATATGATAAGGCAACTGATACTTTAACGAAAATAAGTTAAATTAATTATGTAGCTTGAATGACGTGATCAAAGAGGCAGGCGACGGTGAGGGGGCCGACGCCACCGAGTTTGGGAGTGATAGCAGAAAGATTCGTGCGAGAGCGGACGTCGTCTGCGATGTCGCCTTTAAGGATGCCGTTTTCGCTGGCAGTGCCAGCGTCGACGATGCAGGCGCCAGGTTTAATCATAGAATCAACAATTAGCCCCGGAACGCCCGTGGCGGTGATGATTATATCATACTGCTTAAGTTTTGTCAAGTCATCGCCATGGTGAAAGAGGGAGACATCGAGATGAGAATTTTTGAACATTTTAAAAAGCGGAGCGCCAACGAGTTTGCCTCGACCAACGATAGCGATTTTTTGTTGTTCTAGTTTAATATCATAGCCCGCGAGAAGCCAGTTAATGGCTGTGGCTGTGGCGGAATCAAAATTGGCGTTTTGGCCGAGACCGTCGACATCTTTATTTGGAGCAATTAGATTGCAGAGTTCATCAGTTTTTTCTTGGTGAAGGAGTGGAAGTTGAATAATAATGCCAGATATTTTGGAGTCC
>JAFWDS010000023.1 GCA_017516075.1 Candidatus Saccharimonadota bacterium | reverse complement strand
ATTAAGTGGGGAGGTCGTGGCTGGAGCCTGGAGCAAAACGCCTAGCGTTAAGAGCCCTAACCAGCCCACGATATCCCAAATATTATAGCATTTGAGGTTGGGATTATATAACCACAAATGCTACTTTACTCATTATATGAGGGTCCTAGGAACCCAAGTTCCTAGCATCCCGAAACTACATATAATATATGGTGGGGCAGAGACGCTAGATATAGCGTGTCAAGATGGGTAATATACACTAGATATAGCGTTTTTTGGTATTTTGCGACGTTAAAAAATTGAGTGATTTCGAGGCGTCAAATAGTGCTATAATAGATATATGAAAATAGCAATACTTGGTGCGGGGGCGTTTGGTACGGCCCTCGGTGGAATTTTGGCCGATAAGGCTTTTGATATCGATTATTATGACACCAGAATAGAGCAGGAAAGGCTGTCTGATGTGATTAGTGGAGCGGATTATATCTTGCTTGCGGTGCCTTCTAAAGCCGTGCCGTATGTTCTGCCATATTTACCAAAAAATAGACCGCTAATTGTGGCGACAAAGGGGATTTTGTCTTGTCAAACTTTTAAAGATTTCAAGGATTTTATGGTGCTTTCTGGGCCGGGATTTGCAGATGATATCAAGGCTGGAAAACAAACTAAATTGACAGCTTCTGATAAGCGCATAATTGAGCTCTTTACTACCGATTATCTGTCATTTGATTATTCTGATGATAATAATGGAATACTGATGTGCGGGGGCCTCAAGAATGTTTATGCTATCGAGGCGGGGCTGAGAAACTTACAAAGAGACAGTAGAGAGTGGGAGCAATATATTAAAGATGTTTGTACCGAGATGAAACTGATTCTCAAAGCCAATGGTGCTCTTTCTAGAACCGTAGATTTGGTTTGTGGTATTGGGGATTTGAAATTAACTTGTGGGTATCCATCGCGAAATTACGAGTTTGGCGATAAAAAGCGTCAGAATTCTGATTATCAACCGGAGAAAACCGTAGAGGGCCTATCGGCTCTGAAGCGCATTATGCGCCGTGAAATTGTTATTCCTAAAACTTGTACTGTTATGAATCGGATAATTGAGGAGTTTAAAGATGAAGCTTAATGTCAATCAAAAACGCGCTGTAGAATATCTAGATGGGCCACTTTTAGTACTAGCTGGACCTGGCACCGGTAAAACTCAGCTATTATCTGAGAAGGTTGCGCATATACTGAAAGTAACTGATACGAATCCGGAAAACATTTTGTGTTTAACTTTTACCGACTCCGGGGCGTTAAATATGAGAGAACGCCTAAAATCCATAATTGGTCCAGAAGGTGGCAAAGTAAACGTCAGTACTTACCACGTTTTCGGAACTTCTATCCTCGCTCAATACAGAAACTATAGTGAGAAATATGATAGAAATCTGGAATCGGCGATTGATGAAGTGACGCAATTCAAAATCGTCAAGGAGATACGTGATAAATTACCTGCTACGGATATTCTACGCGGTGACAATGTTAAGTTGATTATCAAAGTGATTTCCTCGGCAAAGTCGGCAGGTCTTTCTCCGGACAACCTGAAACTCGTTGGTGAGACAAATTTGGAGGATTCTAAAGTATTGTCGGAAGCTATTTCGCCGCTTCTTAAAAATGTGGTTCCTTATAAATATAAAGAATCTCTGGATAGAGCATATCAACCTATATATGATATTTTGAAAGATTATGAGAATACTAAGCCAATTTTGCCGACCGTAGAGCGTTCGATTGGGGAACTGGCGAGAAGCTTGAAAGACGCGCTCATAGAGGCTGAATCGCTGCAAAAACCTACTCCTCTGACGAATTGGCGCAATGAATTCTTTGAAAAGGACAAGAATGGCGATTATCGTCTGAAAGACAGAGTAGCCAACAAAAAACTACTAAGTGTTGCTCGAGTGATGGCAGATTATAACAATTATTTACGCGAAAATGGCTTGTATGATTTTGATGACATGATTCAGGAAGCGGTGAGGGTGCTATCGGAGGACGAAGGATTTCGTTTGACGGTTTCGGAGAGGTTTGAATATATTTTGCTAGACGAATTCCAGGATACGAACCCATCGCAGTTTATGATTATTAAGAAATTGACTGATTACGAAAAACCAGCGATTATGGCGGTGGGGGACGATGACCAGGCGATTTACGAATTTCAGGGTGCTCTTTCGACTAATTTGACCGATTTTCAAAAGCACTATAATGCAGAAGTGATACCTCTTACGGAGAATTATCGTAGTACCCAAGAAATCTTGGATTTTTCGCGCGAAATTATTAAACAGGCGCCGGACAGGTTTGCAGATAAAGAACTTACTTCGCATAAGGATGCTCCGAAGGAATCACAAATATATCGCTACGAATTTCGCTCTTCCGATATGGAATTTGGGTTTATTGCGGACAAAGTTGCAGATTTGATTAAGTCTGGCGTGCCTCAGACCGAAATAGCGATTATTTCTTATATGCGGAAGTATTTTACACCGCTTTTACCATATCTCAAGTCTCATCCAGAAATTAATATTGCTTATGAAAAGCAAAATGATCTATTAGAAGACGATAAGATACATCAGATTTTAACGATAGCACAATTTGCGTATGAACTATGTAATGAGCGCAATGAAAATGTTTCTGCAGTTGAGGTTCTAGGTTACCCATTCTTTAATTTACCAATGCTTGAGGTGATCAAAATTGTATCTCAGGCTCGCAAAGACAGAAAAGCGGTGTTTGATTATTTGGCGGATTCTGATGTGCCGGATATTCGACAAGTGGCGGAATTTTTGGCGAATCTTGCTGCTGCCTCTTTTACCGAGCCACTAGAAATCATATTGGATTATATTATTGGTGCTTCGGAATTAAAGGGCTATCGTTCGCCATTTCTCGAATACTATTCAAATGAAGATGAGTATTCTACATATACATTGTATGAGAATTTGGCGGGTTTGCGCGGTAAATTACGCAATCATTTTGGCGATAGGAATCTGAAACTGCCAGAGCTTGTGGAGCTAGTGCGAGATTATGAATCTGCGCAGATGTCTCTAAATACTACATCACCGTATCGTGACGCCGAAAATGCCGTACAAGTTTTGACTGCGCATAAGGCTAAGGGATTAGAGTTTGAGCACGTATTTATTATTTCGGCAGATCATGCCGGCTGGGGTAAGGAAAAAGGGAATAACACTACGCTGACTTTGCCTAGGAATTTGAAACAGATTCAACATTCTGGGACGACCGATGGTGAAAAACTCCGTATTCTGTATGTAGCACTTACCCGAGCGAAGCAGGGGCTATATATTACAAATTCGGTAACCGATTTTAACGGCAAAAACCCGGCAAGACTTGAATATCTTCAAGAATACGAGAAAGATGGTAAGGTTTTTTCTCCATTTCTGCCAACTAAGGAAGTAAAGTGTTTTTACGAACAGTTTGATAGAGAGATTATGGAGAATAATCTCAAGAGTTGGCTAAAATCTTATCTAAAACTTTCGCCAGACATGAAAGCGATCTACAAAGAATCAGTTAAGCATTATAGGATGTCGGCAACGAGCTTAAAAACCTTTGTAGATTTGACTTATGGTGGGCCAGTTGAATTCTTTAAACGCGAGATTTTACATGTGCCGGGCAAACCCGAGGATGAGTCATTGGCGTTTGGTAATCTAGTACACCGAACGTTTGAAGAAGTGACTAATAAAGGCATCAGTGACGAAGAAGCGATAGATTTCTTTTTGGCGGAGCTTGAGAAACGCGAGCTAGAGTCGAGTATCAAACAGGCACTCCGTGAGCGAGGTCCGGGCGATTTGGTGGTGTCTCTAAGAGAATTCGGTCCAATTCTTCGAAAGGGCAAAGCCGAGGTGAATATTGGTGGCGAAAAAATCACGATTGACGGTGTGCCGGTAACTGGCTCGATTGATCATATTGTGATTGATGAAAACGATAAAACGATTGAGATTTACGATTTTAAGACAACTGGATACAATAAAGGTGGTTGGCAGTCGTATCCCGCACTTTTTAAATATTGTTTGCAGCTAGAATTCTATAGACTTCTTTTAAATTACTCACCGACTTATCGAAAATACAAGGTGACGAAGGGACACATTCTCTTTGTGGAACCCGATAAAAAAGACAGGTTTGTGTACGATAAAGTTTACGAATTTGACGATGAGTTTAGAGATGTGATTTTGAAACTGATGAAAGTAGTATATAATATGGTGTCTACGCTTGAATTTATGGATGACCCAGAGATTTTTGTAGAAAGTGATCATTCTAAAGGGCTTAAACATATCAAAGATTTCATTACGCTTTTGCTTGCAAAAAATGAGCAATAATACTATAATAGTTTACGAAATGGTGGTATTATAGCTCTTTATTAAAAGGGGGTGAGATGAGTGCACGATACGTGTCCATATTGCGGCAGAGTAATCTGTGGCGAAAGTTACGAACTGAACCGCTTTATGCAGAGACATATCAAGATTGCGCATGAACAGAGCTTCCGCGGCTCTAGCAGTTGGCATAAGTGCCATTATTGCGATGGTCGCGGTAAGGATGTTCATGGTATAACTTGTATTCACTGCAATGGCAGCGGTATTGAGTAACTTCGTGTAACACTCGATCGGTTTTGGCAAGACAGCTAGTCTTGCCTTTTTTATTAATCTGTGGTAGAATAATAGGAATTATGGCAAAGAAGAATAATACTAAGAGAAAATTAGTTGGGCTCGTTTCAGAAGAATCTGGCGTGCGTGCTTATTATACCAAGAAAAACACGATGAACACTCCAGATAAGCTTACACTACGTAAGTATGATCCTGTGCTTCGCAAACACGTTACCTTCACCGAAACCAAGAAGAATCTTGGACGTAATGAAGTTAAAGAAAAGAAGCGTTAGTTAAGCAACAAAAAGTACTTTTTCGGACTCGGGTCGCTCGCGCCTGTCGTTACAGGGCTCGCGCCCTACCCCTCGGTCGTAACCTCCGGAGTGTCCTCAAAAGTACTATTTTGTTGCTAACCTATATTCCAAGTCTCTTATTACATTCATGAAGTACATGAATGATTCGTATGGTGAGGCGTAGGCGGAGAAATAGGCGTGGACGTCGCCGTCGTTCCAGTATTTAGTGCACATCGAGTAGGGATGATCCGAAGTAGTAAGATAACGCCAATCTTGAATCAGCTTTTCATCCTTTGAGGCAAGGATTTGTGAGCGCATAGAATAGATGGTGTGCATGGCGGTTTTTTGCATGGCGTTGGCGAGCCAAGCGGATAAATCACGTTCGGTGTCGGCCCAGGTAACTGTCTCTGGCATAGAGATATCGTCAGCTGGCGGCATGAGATTACATGCTTCGGAAGCGGTAACGAATCTATTATCATATTCGGCTAGCCATTTATCGATAAAATCATCCATGAAATAGAATATACCGGTATCTTTCCACTGATGTTCGCCAAAAGTTTCGAAATCCATAAAAAGATTGATTAGATTGCCACGTAAACAGTCCATATCTAGCCAGTTTTGATACTTTTTGACAGTGAGAGGCCATTCGGACCAATTGTGGTTGGAAAATCTAAAGGCGATGTCATCTGATAAGCGGTAGTTTTTAAGTAATAGTCTGAGATTTTGGCAACCGGCCGGACGATAGACGTAGTTGGGGCTGCGCCAGCCGAGAATTTTATCCCAACCTTCGGCGAGGATTCCTTTGTATCCTTTATCTTCTGCCCATTTGGCTAATTTGTCGTTATAAGCTAGCTCGGTGTTACGGAAAATTTGCGGTGAGACACCGAAGAGTGATTTGATTTTCTGAGCGTGTAAATCCACTTGTGCATCGAATTCGGTTTCGTCATAAAAGAAGGCGAGGGAATGATAATATGTTTCGCCAATGATTTCGACTTGACCAGTTGAAACCATGTATTTGATTTGCTCGATAAGCTCTGGTGCCCATTTTTCGGCTTGGTCAAGCCAAGTACCGGTAATAGAAAGTGAGAATTTAAAATTTGGGTGAGACTTGATGTTTTTTTCGAGTAGAGCTAGCATAGGGCGGTAGCTTTTGTCGGCTACTTTTCTAAAAATGCGTTCGTTTGATTGCCTACCATAATAATCGTCTGTGTAATAATCGGAATTATTAGAAACTTCAAAAACGGAGTATTCGCGATAGCGGACAGGCTGATGAATGTGTAGGTATAGACAAATCGATCGCACTCTAATTAATCCCCTTATGTTTTATTATTTTATTATAGACCTTCAAGCATTTTTTCGCAACTTTATCCCATGATATCTGACGATATTCGTTTCGTACGTTGTCTTTTAGAGTATTTTTCAAAGTATCGCTACTGGCGATGGCGAGTATTTCTTCGGCGAGCTTCTTTTGGTCCCAAAAATCGTATTTCATGGCTGACCATATGATTTCCGAAACACCAGATTGCTTGGTAAGGATTAGAGCGTCGCCATGATGTGCAGCTTCGAGCGCAGTAAGACCGAATGGTTCGGATATTGAGCTCATCACAAAAATATCTGTAATCGTGTAAATGTCTCGAAGTTTAGTGCCGCGAATAAAGCCAGTAAATACAACATTTTTAGCGATACCGAGTTCGGCCGAAAGTGCAACTAGTTCATTGAATTCTTCACCATTTCCAGCAAACACAAACAGAAGTTTTGGGTTCTTTTTGATGGCTAGGCTTGCGGCTCGCATTAAGTTTTGAAGACCTTTTTGGATAGTGAAACGGCCAACAGTCGAAATAATCGTATAACCTTCGGATTCTAGTTTTTTGATGCTGCGATAGGCGTCGTCGGCAAATTGATAATCACCATCTTCATAATCTTCATCTAAGGAATTGTAGATTACTTCGATTTTGCTTAGAGGGATGTGGTATTTTTCGTGGATAATGCGTTTGGTGGTCTCGGAAACGGCAATAATTCTATCAGCCATCATGAGCCCTTCGTATTCGATTTCGTGAATTAGGGGGTTTCCTCTTTGCATACCAGCACGATCATATTCTGTAGCATGGACGTGGGCGATGAGCGGGAGACCAAATTCTTTTTTGGCCAGTATACCGGCTTCGTAGGTGAGCCAATCATGTGCGTGCACGACATCTGGGTGGCTTTCTTGGAGATGCTTTTCTACATAATCATAGTAGAGTTTTTGGATGTCTCGAATAGACAAAAGTTCCTGATTGCTGGAAGGGATCATTTTGGCATCGATGAGATATGATTCGTAAGCTCCATTGCCATAGCGATAGATAGGTTCGAGATTGGTGGCCGGCATAACTTGCATGAATTCGTACTTTGTTTCTTTGTCTTCGTATGGAATAACAAATTCGATATTAGCTCCCTCTTTCGATAGGGCTTTCGCCATGTTGTAACAGGCAACACCAAGCCCTCCGCTATTGTGAGGTGGTAGTTCCCAACCGAGCATAAGTATTTTCATCTATACTATTTTAGCACAAATAATTATATTTGTGTATAAAAAATGGCAGGGGTGGCAAGACTTGAACTCACGACACGCGGTTTTGGAGACCGCTGCTCTACCAACTGAGCTACACCCCTACTAATGTACTTTTTTATTTTACCACAAATATTAAAAATATGGTACAATTGATTTATGATGGAAGGTAATAAGAATAGAAGTAAACCACGTGCTCTGTTGGTTTTTGGGGCGCCTTGCAGTGGAAAAACGACTTTTGCGGAAAAATTCGGGAAAAAGTTTGGATTAGCTTATTATAATTTCGATGAAATAGGTGCAGAATATGGTTTTTCGAGAGAGCAGGTTTTGGATGTTTTGAAATTAATACTTAGGACTAAACAGACTATTATAATCGAGGGCGGTTTAGGGACCGAAATAGAACGCACCGAAGTAAGAAACATTCTGAGAAATTCAGATTATAGTCCTTCGCTGATATGGGTGCAAACTGATATGGCTACGATTCGACTACGATTAAAGACGCGCTATCGTAATGTTGGCAAAGCTAAAGAAGTTTATGACCAGGCTGTTTCCGAGATGGAGGCGCCTACTGAGACGGAACACCCTATTATACTATCTGGCAAACATACTTTTGAGACCCAGACAAAACATGTGATTACTGGTCTAGCTGAACTTACAGAAATTAAATGATAATTAACGATAAAGAATTTGGTGAAGTAATCGTTCGAAAAAGTCCCTTGGCACGAGGGGTGAGATTTTCGGTTTCTACTTCTGGAAGATTAGCTATGTCGGTGCCAAAATATACTTCGGATTTTCTGGCTAAGAGATTTTTGAATTCGAATCGCGAAATAATTAGAAATAAGCTCCCTTTAAAAGATCCAAGCGAACAAAAGGCTAGGGATTATCAAAAGAAAGTATTGATGAAAAAAGCCAGAGAATATTTGCCTTATCGTTTAGAGTATTATGCAACATTGTATGGTTATTCTTACGACAAGTGTCGTTTGACGCACGCTAATACAAGATGGGGCAGTTGTTCTTCAAATCGGACCATTTCTCTGAATATTGGTCTGATGAAAGTTCCTGAAGTGCTAAGAGACTATGTAATATTACACGAACTGGCTCATTTGAATCATATGGATCATTCTAAGGCTTTTTGGAGTGAGGTTGGTAAACACGACAAGAATTATAAATTACACGAAAAAAGATTAAAAATGTTTAATCCTGGTGTCTAGTATTAAAACATAAAAAACATTAATTTGATAGATTGTGTTAATTAATCTGCTTGTGCTATAATAATGGCAAGGAGGAGAGTGTGGAATTAAAGCATAAGCTTAATCCTAGGATAATTTTCGTAAGTCTGTATTTTGTATGCTTTGCTGCATATATTATATATGGTCTCCAGCCAGCAGAAGCTGCGCATTATGAAATAGCTAGTCAGCTTGCTATTCCGAGCATTTCGCTTGAGACTGGCGTGACTAAAGTTGAGGTTAATAATGGTAAGCTCGACACGCCAGACACGATTGCGGGTAGTTACACTAGAACGGAGAATAAGACTTTATTGATTGGTCATTCCACTACTGTGTTTCAAGATTTAAATCATGTAAATCTCGGGGATGAGATCACATACGATGGAAAGGTTTATAAGGTTGTTAAACTTGAGTTTAAAGAAAAGTCTCGGGTTGATATGACCGAGATACTGAAAGGTGAGGAAAAAGATACTATTGTAATTATGACTTGCGCTGGGGAGCTATTAGATGGTGGCGATGCTACGCATCGTTTTATGGTAACCGCTGTAGCTTTATAGCGAATCCACCACCTGAAGCCATATAAATGTCCAGAATGTCGCTTTTGCCGATGGTTTTTTTCTGTATAACAATACCGAAAGGATTGTCGCGATAGTGGGCGTCTTCTGAATCGGTATAGATGATAGCTTCGTATGAGCCATTTTCGAGAAAATCTAGACTAATACTGACCTTTCGAGGCGACTCATCTGTCACTCCGCCGATGAACCAGTTTTCAGAATATCTATCTTTGCGGGCGACTACATAATATCTGCCTATCTCGCCAGCTAGCGCAATGGTTCTTTCGAAATTTGTCGGTACTGCTTTGATGAATTCAAATATTTTTGGGAATCGCCCTTCATAAACATGTGGTCTATCGGCAGCCATTTGCATACCGGAATAAATTGTGACGTAATATGCTATTTGACGTGCGAGGGTCGTAGATATACGTTTAACGGCGTTTTCGATATCAAATATTCCTGGTGTATAATCCATGCCGCCGGATAATAGTCTGGTATATGGTAAATAACAAGCATGTGATGGTGAAAGGGCGCCGCCTTCGTATTCTTGACCGCGGGCGCCTTCACGGGCTAGGAGATTTGGCCAAGTGCGTTCGATGCCGGTACCTTTGATGGGCTCATGAATGTCGAGACAAATATGCTTTTTGGCGGCAAGCTCGATGGTTTTTTGATAATGATTGACACCAAATTGGGAATGATGGAATTCTTTGTGGCCATTGATGAGCATTTTGCTGCCAGCATAGCCGGTTTTAATGTAGTGGATACCATTGACGGCATAGTAATTATAGGCTTCTTCTAATTGTTTTTCGTAGTTATCAACGAACCCTACTGTTTCGTGATGACCGACTATTTCGATGTTTTTGCTGTTGGCATATCTTGCAACGGCTTCCATGTCGAAATCTGGTGTGGATGTAGTAAAACTATTATTAATCCCATTTTCAAGCCAATCGCCTTCCCATCCGTCATTCCATCCTTCGATTAGGAGGCCATTAATGCCTAGACGCACAGCCGCGTCGATGTATTCTTTGGCATGTTCTGTTGTGGCGCCATGACGTTCGCCCGGGGCCCAGGTCCATTCACCTACATACATTGCCCACCAAATTCCGATAAACTTTAAAGTTTTGACCCAACTAAAGTCAGATTTGGGTGGTTCGTTGAGGGCATACATTAGACGATTTTCGGTGAGCTCGGTCGGCGAATCGGCAAGCATAATTAAACGCCAGGGCGTCTCGAAGGGTAGTGTAAGATGGGCTATAGTCCTATCTGATAGTGGCGTGATGTCTGATTTGAGTATGCGGTTTGGGCCAAGTTTGATAGTCATGGAACCATAGTTGTATAATGCAGCTTCGTGGATTGAAAGGTAGTATCCGTTTGGCGTACACATCGTGAGTGGAGTATGCACTGAATTAGCCAAGTTGAAAACCGCAGTCTTTTCATAGTTGTATTCATAACGATCCGGTTGGTATGCAGGAATTGCCCAAACTGCTGTGTTTAAATCGATATTGAACTCCGTTAATTCGTCTTGAACCGATATGTTTTGGAACTTGGGCTGGGCGGGTATTTCATAACGAAAGGCAATGCCATTATCGAATATTCTAAATCTGAGTGTGAGGATTCTAGCTTCTGGACTATTTTCGGCGAGGTAGAAGGCGTATTCGTTGTAATTATTTTTAATGAATCTGTCTTCGCCCCACGGCATTTCGATAGTTTCATTTTTTTTGCTGCGTTTTTCACGGATTAGTCTGAGGTTTCTGCCGAGATCTTTTTCTCCGCAAATCTTAAAGCCAAGTGATGAATTCTTAATAATGGGTTTTTGGTCGCGTTCTAGAGAATACGATATTTCGCCTGATTGCAATGTGAAATGACAAATATTGCGTCCGCTAGGTGACGGCATATTGTAGTTTACTTCTTTTTTTCCAAACAAGTTTGCCCACTTGAACATAGCATTATTATAGCATATAATGATAGATGTATGGCCAAGAATAAAAGACACCCTTTTAAGACATTTTTGGTAGGATTTGTTTCTTTTGCGATTGTTTTTGTGGTGGCTTTTTTTGGCATTCAGTTTTTTACAAAGACTGGTATTTTTAAAATACCCGGAGTTGTGTATTATGGCGAAGGTTTGAATAACGATGAGCTTAGTATATTACATGGGATTTTCGATGACGAGGAACTAGTACTTGATAAGGACGTGGCTATTGATGCACGTACAGTAGAGGAACGTCCTTTGCTAGAACCCGGAGAATATTTATACTCTATTGAAGTGCCAACCAATAGCTTTTATGAAAATCGAGATGATGTTTCGGAATATACGGAAACAGAAATAGAATGGATACCACTTGAACAGCTTGATTTTACGCGGAAGCTTCTTTCAAAAGATGGATACTATTTTCTAGATGATTTTGACCATGGTGCAAAATTTCGGATAATTTCATTTGATTCTGAAAAATTTGACGAGGAGATCCAACCATTAGTGGAAAATAGTTTTGCTAAGGATTATCCTTCCAAAGATACTGTTTTAACATTCGCACAAACTGGCGTAACTGCTATGTCGCGTGGAATGAATGCCAAGTTAAAAGCTATAGGGGGTGACGCAACTTATTTTGCGGAAAACATCAAAGATTATCTTTCTAGTTTTGATTTAACTCATACATCCAATGAATCTTCTTTTACTGATTATGCCTCTTCGGCTAATATTTGCTCTGACAAACGTTTTATAGACACTCTTACAGCTATTGGGCTAGACATTGTAGAGTTGACTGGCAACCACAATCAAGATTGCGGCGACGAGGCTGCTAGGGAATCAATCGATACTTACAACGAAAAAGGCATCAAGATAGTTGGCGGTGGCAAAACTGCAGAAGAAGCTAAAAAGCCGCTGAATATAAACGATAAGAATTCTAAGGTGACGTTTCTGGCATATAATCTTTCTACTGGCGGAGCAACATATGACGCTACTCCGGGGGCAAACCAGTATTATGAGGAAGATGCTGTAACTAACATTAATAAAGCTAAAGAGAATGGCGATTTGGTGATTGTCGATATACAATACTATGAATGTAGTGGGTATGCGTCGGAATATGAAGATAGGACGTGTGACTATGCGAATTCGTCAGCGGGTGATCAAGTTGGATTCTTTAGACATTTGATTGATTTAGGTGCTGATATCGTGGTGGGTACTTCTGCGCATCAACCTCAAACATATGAATTATATGGAGATGGCGTAATATTCTATGGATTAGGAAATCTATTCTTTGATCAAATTTGGTGGCCCGGAACTACGCGAAGCTTGATTTTATCGCATTATATTTATGGCAATAAATTGCTCCAAACCAAAGTAGTCCCAACTGTTTATGATTCTACTATGCAAACAAGATTAATGGATAAGGAGAAGAAGGAATGGTTCATCGAAAGACTGATGAGTGTGCGGCCGTAACTAAAAAAACAAATTTATTTGTATTAGCTAGCCTCTTGGGTGTTCTTGTAGCGGTTAGTACATTGGTGGGGATTCTGGTGGTACGAGGTTTGATATCTTCTCAACCTGCTCCTTCTAGTCCAAATCCCGAGCCAGAGGTGATTAATCCAGAGGAAGAAACTGAAGATGAGGAATATTCGTTAATCGATTTCCAGCCTATTGTCGATGATTTTGTGAATAGTACTTCCGGGAAACGTGGTGTAATAGTGTATGATTTGGAGAATGAACAAATTGTTGGCGAGTATGACTCGACGAGCGTACACAATACAGCTTCGCTATACAAATTGTTTGTAGTCTATGAGGGGTATCGCAGACTGGAGGACGGGACTTGGAATCCAGATGATATCGTGAGTGGCACAGGTCAAACTATTTCTAAATGTCTAGATTTAGCGATTCGCGAATCAAAGTCGGAGTGCGCTGAGCCGCTTTGGCAAATGATTGGGCACGATGAACTCGATTTGATTATAAAGAATGATTTTGATATTCATGATTCGGATATCTCTAGACTCGTTTCTAATCCGCAAGATATTTTTAAGATGATGTACATTTTTTATCTTCATAATGACATTGTAAATCCGGATTATATTAATCAGATGAAAGATTCTTTCTTGGTGCAACCCGCCACTACTTATAATTGGAGACAGGGCCTGCCTAGCGGGTTTAGTCGAGCCAATGTATACAATAAGGTGGGTTGGGATTTTAATCCAAACGGCAACTATTGGAATATTTATCATGATGCGGCGATTGTTGAATTCCCGGAGGCGAAACGTCATTACATAGTCGTCGTTATGACCAGTAGGGTACCTTATCAGAAGATTACGGATTTCGGCAGAAGATTTGAAGAGTATTTTTATGAGAATAATCAATAAGTACTAAAGAATTGAGACCAGTAGGTTTTGTAGTCGGTGTTGAGGTCGAAATTAAATCCTACGGCTAATTTGGTGTAGTCGGGATTTAGGATGTTAGCTCGGTGGGTGTCGGAGCTCATCCAGAGTGCGACTACAGTTGCTGGCGAAACGGCTGCATTGCCGATAGCTAAGTTTTCACCACTGACTCCGCCGCTACTTTTAGGAACTGGGCAGGCAGTAGACCAACTGGAACCATCGGGGCGATTATGGGAGTATAATGTAACAGTTTCTTTGGCGCGAACGTCTGCTGCGGATTCGCATGCATACCCCCAGGCGAGTTGCTCAAGGTCGTTCTTGATGCGAATTTTGTTGACTAAGGTCAAGACTTCGTGTTTCCATTGATCTGCTGGCGGCTCAACGACGTTAACAACGATGCTGTCTTTACGTTTGCCATCGTAGGTACCTGCAGTGATAGTGGTGGTGCCGATGCCTCTGATTACTGGATAACGGCAAGTCTCGTCATTAAATCCTAGCCAAGTGCGGGCTGAATTATAAAATCCGGAGATGACATTTGTATCTGATGTTTGCCAATACATTTCGCCAAGGTCAGATAGACTTCCGCCGATACAGATATCGGTATCTGGTGTGGCATAAATCGTGATGGCCTTTTCGTTCCAGAGTTCGCCAGGCTGCACTGAAGTGTTGTCGAATTCGTGGCTTGAAGTAGAGATGTAATCATCGTTTCCTGTAGTGCTGGTGTATTTTGAAGTGTCCGCATTTGAATCTGAGATAGATTCTAGAAGTTCTAGCTCTCCTAGAGTGTCTTCTACAATATCAGAGCGTTCATCAACGGCGCGGAATTCTAGACCACCGTTGAGCCAGATGGCACTGGCGATAAGAACACCGGCAATCAAAACAGCCGCCGCATTGATAGAAAGCAGTATTGTGACTTTTGTGTTTTTTGGTTTTGTTGCTTCCATTATTGTTATTGTTCCTCGTTGGTTTTCTTTTGGCCACTAATTAGGTATTTGATGTAGTTTAGGGAACTACTCATGGCAGGAATTAGGGAAATGAAGATGAGAATCATAATGAAGTTTAAGACGATGACTTCTGTGGATGGTGTAGAGCCGCGGAATAGGGCAGCGAACACTATCGAGAATAAAACCATGTATATAATAGCAAGCGACGCAATCACTATAACGTATGAGAATACGCGTAACCAAATTGATGAGAGATTGAGCATTTTGTAGCGTAGGATTGTATAATATACAGAAATTATAGTGACTGCGAGCGAAAGAGGACCAATCCATATTAAGCTCCAGTTGCCAAATAAAGGTAGTATTAAATTAAAGATCATTACTAGTGTACTAGATAAACCGAAACTACTCATGGTGAGAAAATCGCCGCCACGTTTGCGATTTGAGCGGGTTTTGAGAAACTGGCTAAAGAATACTGCAATAATTGCTGGGACGATTAGGCAAAAGAAACCGATATAGGCAAAATATAGCGGGGCAATATTCATTGTAACTGTATTGCCGGTAGGCGATAGCGTTACGGCTGAATATAAATCACCTGGATTAATCAAGATTGCTGCCGAAACGATTAAACCAAGAAGCAAAAAGATTAAGGTAACAATTTTGCCGCGTTTTTTGGTCCACGCTCCGTAGCCCAAGAAGCCGATATCGAGAATAATGGCGCTGATAAAGGTCCAGTTGACGTGCCAGCCGATTGAATTGATACGACTTGGTGATGCAATCAAAAAGAACGAAATGGACGCCATCCAAATAGTTGCAAAGATGGCGGCCAAAAAATACCATGCCGATCTGGCTCGGTCTTTCTTTGTGGAGCCGAAGAAAACAATTGCTCCCGAAAGAAATGTCAAAACTGATACTGTGGTTAGTAATATAACTATTAGTTGCACTGGTGCCTCCTTTTAATCAATTATAGCATAAATGTTACAATGCGCTACAAAGTTATGGTTTATTTGGCTGGGGAGGGTTTTTCTGATTCGTATTATTATTTCCTATCGTGGTGGTAATATCTGTAATGGTGAAGATTTGGCTTTTTTCACCATTTAGATATATAGTATATACTTCGCCGAATTCAAAATCTTCAGTGCCGATGGTTAAATTGCTGAATGATTTTGCGGAGGTATGCTCGATGATGGTTTGGCCCTTGGAGTTCTTGATTTCGATAAGAGTTTTGGCTGAGTAGGTTTTATCTAGATATACGCTAATATTGTTGACTCTTGAGTTTTGGCCTAGTGTTTCGGCCATACCGCTGGAACCGATGGCGATGACTTTTCCGCCATTCATGACGATGCCCATTCCGGCGTCTAGGGCGCCGTTGCCATTATTGGTGGGGCCATCTATTGTAATATTGCCGCCATTGATATTTACCCATCCATTACTATCTATGCCGTCTCCTGAAGTATTTAGGTAGATTTCGCTGTCGTTAATATCGATTTTGCAATTCTCATCAGCGTTGAAAGGGTTGGCGCCAGGCCGATTCAATGAAGAGGAATCGTTGCCGCCTCCGGCGTTAATGCCGTCGTCTGATGCTATGACGCTAATTTTGCCATTATTGATAGTGACGACTTGGGCTTCGAGACCTTCATAGCTTCTTGCGATATTGATTTCGCCGTTGTCGATAATTAATTCACTGTTGGCGTGAATAGCATCATCGCTAGAATTAATGGCAAAGATGCCACCAGTGATACCGATGTAGTTATTAGAATGAATAGCGTCGTCGTAGGTATTTAACATGTATTCGCCGCCGTTTATCAATATGCTATTGGTAGCTTTAATCCCTTTGGCGCCAGCCTTAATATTGATGTTACCATTTTCGATTAATACAAAACCTTTACCAGAATCAGTTTCGTTGGTGGATTTGATGGCGTCGGTTTCAGTATCGAGATTGAATCTGCCAGAAACGATGTAGACTGAATCTTTACCGCGGATACCGTCGTCTTTGGCTTTTATAGTGTAGGTGCCACCATCTATTTTGAGATCATCTTTGCCGACAATTGCGTCTGCATAGTTTGCGGTGATTTCAAGAGTGCCGTCGCCACTGATGGAAAGATCGCCTTTGCTATAGATTGCACCTGTAATGTCGTCGTCATAATCACTAGAATAAGCTACGCCGTCTTCTAAGGAATTATCCCCCGTGAATTCTATTACAAAATCGTCTGCTTCGATGCACGAGATAGCTGGGCCTATGGAGTTATAAATGTTGACATTATCCAAGATGATGCGGACTTTGCTGGTTTTGTCGCCTTTTATTTCTATATAGCCGTCTTCTAGAGTGCCAGTCAAATAATAAGTACCAGATTTGGTAATTGTTAAAGAATCGGTAAGTTCGATATTGGTGGTCGGGTATTTAGTCCAGTCAATTTTGAGGTCGCCATTGTCTGTTTCTATGGCTCCAGCAAACTTACTGCCGGTGTTGTTGGCGTGGTCATTATTCATGATAATTGTAGTAGTAATGACGGAGGCAATTACCACAAGTAAGATTAACCATTTTGAATCAAATTTACTGCGTTGTTTTTCGGTCATTTAAATCTCCTCTTCGAGACAAGGATGTGAGAGCAGGACTTTGAGGTTGCAGTTTTTGACGCGGATTTCGTCTAGGAATTCTTTTTCTTTAATGTTTGATCTTAGTGTTATGTCGTATGTAAGTTTGTAGAGGCTACCCATATTCATGGTCTTCATTCGCACTAGTTCGGCCTTGGTGGCGTATTTTTTAAAGGTTTCTTCGAATACTTCTTCGTAGTCCATATCTTCCGGGATAACGATTTTGAGAACGCGTTGGCTTTTGTTGGGTTCGAGAAAATGAGTGTATGAGAAAAAGAGGATTGCGATAACTCCAATGATTGTGACTACCGTAGCGAATAAGACGTGGCCCATACCACAGGCTAGACCTATCGCCATAGCAAAAAAGACGCTAAGTAGTTCTTTGGCTTGACCCTGAATCGAGCGGAAACGAATAAGAGAAAATGCACCAAGAATCGCAATGGAGGTGCCGAGATTGCCATTAATCATAATCATCACGGACATAACTAAGACCGGGAGTGTGGCGAGCGTAGTGAGGAAACCTTTAGTAGTTTGTGAAGTTTTCATATGTGTGATTGCGATAACGATGCCAAGTAGCAGGGCAACCCCCGCCGCGATTAAGCCGGTGGTGATATCCAGACCGGTCGACGTGCTGTCGAAAATTGTATTAAACATTTTGCTCCTTTCTTATTCGTTGATATACTTTACCGATTTTACTAAAACTCTGTGGATAGATTTTTAGCTTTGACATTTGCTGAACTAGCCAAAGTGGTAAAGATTCGTCCGCCTTAATTTCCATGATAATGTTGCGGTTATCATTAAAATATATTTTATCATCCTTTGACTTTTTAAGACTAAGATTCGTGTCACGATACTTGAGTTTTTCGTCGAACGTAACTCGCAGATTAGCTTCGTCTTTGTACGATTCACGTTTGTAGGTAACGAATACTTTGGGTCGTAAATCGAAATATTGAATCATATAGTCGATTTCTTTTGCAATTTGATTATCATTATTCTTTTCTAAAGATTGATTGGCTAGCTCTAGAGTATTCTGTTGTTTTTTGAGCAACTTGTCGAAATCCGAATTAGTAATCATAACGCGCCGTTTGTAGCCAATATTGTTGTCTGGTCGTTCTAGCTTGGTTTTGATTTCTAAGAAAACACGATCGTAGCCATTGTAGCTTCTGGCACGCAGTTTTTCTTTGAAGCTAACCCAGTCAATGGACTGGTTAATAAAATCGTAGTTTTCGTTGTCGAAATAAAGATTAAGTATTTCGGATTTATGGTATTTATCTGGATGCATATACTTTTTAATTTCATATAAGAGCTGAGTCTTTTCGCTTCTAGTGATAAGGTATTTTTTCTCTATGCGGTCAAAAACAGTGGTTGCCATTTTTTTATTATAACAAATTAATACTGAAATTAACTTGAAAATGTGGTATCATAATGGTAGTTATGCTTGAAATTCGGAGTGTGAGCAAAGTCTACGTGACCGGTGGACAGAGTAGAACCGTGCTTAACAAGGTTTCGATTAATTTTCGTGAGAATGAATTTGTGGCGATTTTGGGGCCTTCTGGTTCGGGTAAGACTACACTTCTCAATATTATTGGAGGACTAGACGATTACACATCTGGCGACTTGATTATTAATGAAAAGTCCACAAAGGATTTTAAAGATAAAGATTGGGACGCTTATCGAAACCATAGAGTTGGTTTTGTCTTTCAATCTTACAATCTAATACCGCATCAAACCGTTTTGCAAAATGTGAGGCTAGCTTTGACGCTGTCGGGCATTTCGAAGAGAGAATCCTTGGCCAAAGCATGTAAAGTTTTAAAAGAAGTGGGGCTTTCTGAACACGTCGATAAACTGCCAGCGCAGCTATCTGGTGGGCAGATGCAACGCGTGGCAATTGCGAGAGCCTTAGTGAATGATCCAGACATTTTGCTCGCTGATGAGCCGACTGGTGCGCTAGATTCTACGACGTCTATACAGGTAATGGATTTGCTAAAAAAGATTGCGAAGCGAAAACTTGTTATTATGGTGACACATAATCCTGATCTCGCTAATGAGTATGCTAACAGAATTGTTAAATTACGTGATGGGAAAATTACTGCTGATTCAAATAAATACGACGGCAGCATAAAAACTGATTTAAATCTTTTGGAGGCTGAAAAGAAGACTAAAAAAACAAAGATGAGGTTCGCGACCGCTTTTGGTCTTTCTTTACGGAATTTATTAACAAAAAAGGCTCGTACTATTTTGGTAGCGGTTGCCGGGTCGATTGGGATTATTGGAATTGCCTTAATATCTGCGGTTTCGACCGGTTTTCAGAATTACATTGATAAAATTGAAGAGGATACCTTGACCTCGTATCCATTGATGCTGCAAAAGGAAACGGCTGATGTGACTGGAATACTTCTGAGTTTTACTGGTGGCAATGCCGAGGTGACGAATAATGGTAAATTGAAAGAGGATCAAGTTTTAACCGCAACGCTTGGTACGGTGTCGAATAACGATTTATCGAGTTTTGCTAATTATATGGATACCCATAAGTCAGAGGTGAAAGACGATATTAGGATGCTAGAGTATCAATATAATGTTGATCCTCTAATTTATGCAGAGGATGCGACTGGCTCGATAGCCAAGATGAATCCGAGTACGTTATTCACTTCTTTGGTGGGCGAATCATCGCTACTTAGAAATTATTCTTCAATGACTTCGGTTTACCAGCAATACGACTTGGACAATATGAAAGATAATACAAATCTACTCGCCGGACGTTATCCGGAAAAATACAATGAGCTATTGGTGGTATTAAGTAGTGAGGGGAAAGTATCAGAATTAATCACCTACTCACTTGGTTTTCATGATACAGACGAATTAAATAAGATAGTTTCAAAAATCATGAGTGGCGAAAGCGCCGATATCCATAATGAGCCTTTGGAACTATCTTATGACGATTTAATGAATGTGGACTTGCGTTTAGTAGCTAATACTGATATTTATCGGTTTAATTCCAAATATGATGTTTATGAAGATATGACTAGTGACAAAGATTATATGAGGAAGGTGTTTAATGATTCCGAAATTTTAAAAATTACTGGTGTAGCCGTGATGGATGGCGAAATGATATCGAGCGGTAGCGGAATTGCGTATCTACCATCTCTAGTAGAGCATATTATTGATAAATCTGCTGAGACTGAGATAGTTAAAAAACAATTGAATAATCCGGAGATTGATATCTTTTCGAATACTAAATTTGGCGAGGAAGGGAATGACTATAATTTTGAGTTTTCGGATTTGGTTTCGATAGATGAAGCCAAGCTGAAACAAGCTTTTGGCGTGAATATTGATCAAAACGCAGTAGCCCAAAAGACACGTGATTATATTAATGAGATTTCGAACGACATTACTGCAGATATTTCTCCGGTCAAGGATACATTGACGAACCGTTTTGAAGATTTGGCTGATAGTTTAAAAACATCAATTGCCGGATTAGATGGCAATGGCACATTTATGAAAGCGGATATTGATAGGTTAGTGGACGAATTCTTGGCTAATGAATCGTTCGGCGATTTTGAATCTCAATATTCAATTCCTGCTGATACTTTTAAAACTACTTTTGCAGGATTACTCAAAGGTCTATTAAATGCCTATGTTACTGGTTTTGACCAAGCTATGCAAAAGCAAAGTATTCCGTATGACGTCGAGACGATGCCGATTCCGATTGTTGATTTGATATATGGTCCTGTTTTAGAGCAATATTTGCAAGCTGTACCGGTTGATTCCACCATAGATTCGTTTGCTATAGCAATCACAGAGGTTGAAATGAAAAAAGAAATCTTAACTAAAGTCGGAGAGTTATCGTCGTATCTCACCAATAGTTTTGCATCAGCATTTCATGTTGACCAGGATGCCATCATCGGGGCATTTAAACTAAACTTTTCTGAAGAAGAATTGTCTCGCGTAGTGACTGCTATGTTTACCAAAAAGAAGTCAACACTGGCTACTAATTTATCGGCACTCGGATATCAAGATTTGAATGATCCGACTACGATGATGCTTTATTTCTGGAGTTTTGACGGGAAGACGCATTTCATCGAATTTCTAGATGATTATAATGAGAATATGCGGTCGTTTGGGATGGATGACAAGGTGATTGATTATACTGATACAACCGGGGTTTTGATGTCTTCCGTAAAAACAATTGTGGATGCTGTATCCTATGTTTTGATTGCTTTTGTTTCGATTTCGTTGATTGTTTCGTCGATTATGATTGGAGTCATTACATATATTTCCGTATATGAAAGAACGAAGGAAATTGGAATTTTGCGCGCGATTGGGGCAAGTAAACACAATATTTCGTCGATATTTAATGCTGAAACATTTATTATCGGGTTCCTGTCCGGCATATTCGGAATCGGGATTTCATATCTCTTGATTCCTATAATCAATCTGGTTTTGCACCATTATACTGGTGATATTCCGTTGTCCGCAACGCTCGATATCCAAATGGCACTTTTCTTAGTGTTATTGTCTGTAGTATTGACGTTGATAGCAGGAATCATTCCGTCGCGTTCTGCTTCCCGAAAGGACCCAGTCGAAGCGTTGCGTAGTGAATAGACTTGTGGTATAATTACAAATATACCGATTTAGCGGTGGTAATTGTTGGGGATTCGCCAAGTGGTAAGGCAGTGGGTTCTGGTCCCACCATTCGGGGGTTCGAATCCCTCATCCCCAGCCATGAGAATCTTTAGATAGAAGAAACTAGGAAAGCGAAGCTTTCCGTAAGACACGAACAGAATGAAAAATTGAGAGCTTGCTCTCATATTTTTTATTCTGTGAGTGGATTAGGGACGCAGTCCCTAGTTTCTTCGGGTAATGATTATCTGGCTCGCAGGGGATATAGGGATCCCCATCCCTCATCCCCAGCCAAAACTAATAGAAAAGAGGTGTTTGCGCTTCTATTTTTTATGCTGCGGAATTATGGTGTCCTCAAACGAAACAAAAAGTCCAGCCTTAGCTGAGCTAAGATGAAGAATCGTACGGTTCTTTGTCCTAGCTCAGCTAAAACTTATTCAGACTTTCTTCTCAAGATTATTTTGTCGCAAGTTGCAAGAAGTGCAGGCAAAATTAGGAGAATAATAATTGCAGCACAAAGCGTACCCTCAGAGACGGT
>JAFWDS010000001.1 GCA_017516075.1 Candidatus Saccharimonadota bacterium | reverse complement strand
TCAGAATCGCCCGCCGTAGCACCACTAGCCTTCGCTAGTCGTTTCCCTACATTTACCGCTCCGTCTACCAAAAATTCTCCTGCGTCAATCCCCTTAATATCTTCGTAAGAATTTTTTTCCAAAGATTTGGATACCGTAGGTTGCACCAAATCCAAAATCGCCGACGAAGCCGATTCAACGCCTGACTCCAGTAGTCGCCCGATAGAACCACGTACTCCTTTCTCGGTAGAGGCCACCGTTCCTTTAATTGCATCTTCACTCTTAGAATTTAATTGA
This sequence comes from Candidatus Saccharimonadota bacterium, assembly GCA_017516075.1. Lineage (GTDB taxonomy): Bacteria > Patescibacteriota > Saccharimonadia > Saccharimonadales > Saccharimonadaceae > Nanosyncoccus. The sequence continues at coordinate 2,610 of JAFWDS010000001.1, read as the reverse complement.
TTTTCAACTGTTTTCAAAATCCGTTCTGAAGAATAATTTTGTACCGCTTCAGTATCCACTTTTTCTCCCGATAACACTGCATATAAACTCGGTGAATCTAAAGCCGAGCCTTTTACGGTTTCTATTTCACCAGTTTTTACATTTACTACTTTCGTTTCATGTACGTCGGTTAGATAGTTCATCATTTCATTTAAGGCATTATTCCCATCCTCAGCCTTCATTTGACTAATTGGCTCCATAATTAAGGCATAAAACAAACTCGAACGCTGTTCTTTACTAGTGGTATCGGCCACTGTCAAAGCATTCGCCGCATTAAGAGTCGCTTCAGCACCAGTATTCGCCGTATTTTGCGCACTCACCAGTGCTACAAAATTATCGGAACTAGAGCTCGCTGCGCTCCCAGATTCAACCAACTCATATTCTCCATCTTCGTTTTGTATTGACGACACGGTATTTACAGTAATATCACTACCTTGTTTCATTTTATTTTTCATCACTTCTTCAAACTCTACGCCATCTACAAAGTTATTTCTCGACGTCCCAATCTCTTCCTTAAAGATTTTTTCTGCTGATTCATCATAGTAATACGCTGCTCTAGCATAAGTAGCACTATTAAAAGCATTGTATAGTTTGGTATCAGTACTAACTTTACTAATAAAATCTTTTGCCGAAATAATTTCATCACCCATTTTTAGCACTAACTCTCCATCAGCTTTATTCCCTTCCACAAATCCACCATCCTTCGTATAACCCACCAATACTCCATTGTCTTTCAAAATCTCCGTAGTGTTATCCGGCAATTCCCCATTCATCAAAGCTTGTTGAAATACGATTTTTTTGCTCTCTACCGCATCCGCATATTGCACATCAGTCTCTTCAATCAAACGCTCCGAAATCGCCGAAGGCACTAAACTTCCCGAGCCAAACAACACCGCAAACACTACTATTATGGCAGTCAAAAATCCCGCCGCCGTAAATCCTTTTAATCTACCAGTCCCTTTGGTTCGTAATTTTTTACCAGATACGTTCGATACGATCTGGTTATTAGAAAGAGCAGCATTTTCACTATCGCGTAAGACCTCTGTTGCAGTCATAACCAGATTATAACATAACTCTGGTATAATATAAAACATGGTTAAGATTGAAAAAATCATTCCGGGAGGTCAAGCTCTTGGCACGCTAAAGAGCGGTAAGAAGATTTTTTTCTGGAACGCTCTCCCTGGCGAAATAGTTACAGACTACCAGGTCACCAAGAAAAAATCCCATTTCGAAGAAGCCATCGCCACCAAAATCGACCGACCCTCCCCCTTCCGCGTCGAACCACTCGATGACTGTTATTTATCCACTTCCCCGTGGCAAATTTTAGACTACGCTGAAGAATTAAAACTCAAACAAGCCTTAGTTGTCGAAATCTTTCGCGAACACAGTATCGATATCAAAACCCCAGAAATCTTCACCGACAGTAGCGACTATTACTATCGCAACAAAATGGAGTATTCCCTCTATTGGAACTTAACTACTAGCAAAATCGAACTAGCTTTTCGTGCTCGCGGTTCTCATCGCAAAATCCCCATCACCAAATCTTCTATCGAACGTCCAGAAATTTTCACTGCCGCTAGGAACATTATTGACGACTTAAACGCTCGTCACGAAGAAGCCCGCAAGTACCAATCATTACTCCTGCGTTGTAATCAAAAAGGCGAAATTTCCGGTGGTCTCTACGAAAACCACCAACCCCACCCAGTTTTCCCAAATCTCACCGACACCATTCTCGGCCACGAATATTCATATTCCCCAAACGGCTTTTTTCAAATTAATCTCCCAGTCTACGAAATGGCTCTCACGGAGATTAAGAAGCATATCGTCACCGACCAAGTTCTCGATCTCTACGCCGGTGTCGGCACCATCGGCCTCTCCGTCGCCCGCGATCGCCACCTCACCCTGGTCGAATGCGACAAATCCGCCTACACCGAACTAGCAAGAAATATTACTCAGACGGCTTATTTCGAGAACGTACGCGACAACGGGAGCGGAATAGCGAGCGAGCCCCGTGACGACGGGCGCGAGCGAAGCGGTTCGAGAAATAAGCCGTTGAGTAATATCTTTGCTAAATTGGCAAAATCAGAAGAAGTTACGGATTATATCGCCTTCAACCAGACAGTAATCCTCGATCCTCCTCGCGCCGGCTGCGACCACAAACTTGTCGACAAATTAAATGAAATCAAACCTGAGAAAATCATTTATCTCTCCTGTAACCCATCCACCCAAGCCCGCGACATCAAACTTCTCCTAGACAATTACCAAATCGAAGATATCAAAACCTTCAATTTCTTTCCCCACACCCCTCATATCGAAAATCTCGTCATTCTTTCACGTAAATAAACTATCTATTCGTCACGTTTATGCTATAATAAAACCATAAACGAGGTAACAATGAACAAAATAATAGCATCTAAGGATATGTCTATTATCGCTGTCTTAGGATTAGTGACAGCAACATTATCTATTAGTGTTATTCTTACTCTCCCTACTTCCGCCACTTCCTCCAACTCCTCCGAAGACAACGTAGCCATCACTATCCCAGTAGCCTGTACGCTAGTATCTTCTGGT
>JAFWDS010000022.1 GCA_017516075.1 Candidatus Saccharimonadota bacterium | reverse complement strand
GTTCTTTTGGCGTATCAGTAGTGCCGGATGGATGTTCGCCGGAAATTACTTCCTCGGTAGCAATACCAGTAATGTCGCCACCATCGTCAGATGTATAGTTTACGGTATATTGGCGATCATGAATAGCCGTAAAGGTGATATCTTTATCAACTACTACTTGTAGGATTTGCTCTAGCGTAAGTGGCGTACCAGCTGTCACGGTTTGGTTGTTAATGGTGACATCTACATCGGCTACCCAATGGTTTAGAACGTAATGTTCTTTTGGCGTATCAGTAGTGCCGGATGGATGTTCGCCGGAAATTACTTCCTCGGTAGCAATACCAGTAATGTCGCCGCCATCATCGGATGCGTAGTTAACTGTATATTGCTGAGCATAATATTCAACCCTACTACCAGCCTGTGTCCCGAACCCAAACACAATATCCAAACCATCTTGCTGAGTCGTTTGATCTAGCTTAACATAAATGTTGCTTGTATTGGGATTAAACATTACAGAAGGAGTACTATTGACATCATATTGAGAATAAATGTAACTGCTATCATTATTGGTAACATACATATTTCTAAAAGCAACACTTGGATTTGCATATTGTAAATCTTCTGCGTTTTTAACGAACATATTATTCTTTGTTAAAACGTTTGACTGGTTAAGAATTTTGAAAGACTGAGCCGCATCGATATCTATAATACCAAAGTATAATTTGTCGGAAACAAATACGGAATTTGCTCCTTTTTTGCGAAGCTTGACATCCATATCGACAAATAGCCTTGAACCCTGCTGTAAAAGATTGCTCTTCAAGGTTTCTGTCATTTGAGTTTCGCATTCTGCATCTGAGTACAAAACTGGCGCCCCGTCAATCCAATTACCATTTGGGGAGATTGCAAAATCTTTGCCATCATCCACGAATCCATCAACTCCAGCTGACTTAAAGTGAATATCTATAACATATTGCTCATTCGAAAAAGATGCTATAAGGTTGTCGCTCTCATTAATAGTTTTGCTATCTGACACCCTGAAATACTTAACAGGCCTACAATTATCGCCCACAGTTTTAGAGTAAGCGTCTTCCCATTTGCTAGAAGTCGAATAAACACTCTCGCTAAAAATAACATCATCTAGCAACGGAGTAAAGTTATTGACGAGATCAGGATTGATCGTAGTATTCTCTGCGCCCAATTCTTGGCCACCACTATAGTCTATCCCATAATTATCCGCAAAAACAGCGGTAGAAACATTTAAAGCAAAAGACAAAATAAAGACTAAAACGAACTTTATTTTGGCACCCTTTTTATTTACCATTTTATTACCTTCTTTGTGTTAACCTTTATGCTAATAACTATACTACTAGACAAGCGGTAAGTCAAGATAATTCTAATGGTTTTATTTTATAATTTCGTCAATAATTCCATATTGTTTTGCTTCTTCTGCGCTCATCCAATTATCACGATCCATGTCTTTTTCAACTTGTTTCAAATCTTTACCGGTATTTTTAGCAAAAATCTCCGCCAAACGTTTTTTCAAAAAAACCCCTTCGCGCAACATAATCTCTTGGTCGGTAATTTTACCTTCCGTTCCAGACGATGGTTGATGAATCATGATTCGTGCATTTGGTAAACAATATCTTTTGCCCTTAGCTCCAGAGCTTAGTAACATCGCTCCCATACTCGCTTGCAAACCGATCCCAATCGTCTCCACGTCTGGTTCAATATAATTCATCGTATCAATAATTGCCAACCCATCATATACACTCCCACCAGGAGAATTGATATAGAGCTTGATTGGTTTCTTATTGTCCTCATGCGCAAGATACAATAGTTGCGCAATCACGAGGTTCGCTGTATGCGGATTTACATCCTCGCCCAAGAAAACAATCCGGTCGTTAAGTAAACGCGAATATATATCATATGCACGTTCTCCTTTATTAGTCTCTTCTACCACCGTAGGTACTAAATAATTTTTTGCCATATTACTCCTTTACTAGTTTAAGTTTCTTGCTTACGTATTTCAAAGTCGGTATATCACCCTTTTTCAAATTCTCCGCAATAATTTCCTCAGACAACAACGACTCTACTTCGTCTTCAATCTTGCGCCGAAGCGGCCTTGCGCCGTTTTTCGAATCATACCCTTCGCTTATCAAATAATCTTTCGCTTTTTCATCCACCTTCAAACCAATTCCCTTCGTTGCCAAACGCTTCTTGAGCTCATTGATCAAATTATCGAATATCTTCTCTACGTCTTTTCTAGTCAACGCGTGGAATACTAAAATATTATCCAAGCGATTAATTAGCTCCGGTCGCATCACTTTTTTGAGCGCCTTCATGGCATAGGATTTGTTTTCTTCATATTCTTCTGCCAAAGCTTTTTTATCCTTCGCAGTCTTCGCGGTAAATCCAAGCTCCGATTCTCTATACATATCCGCAGAGCCAAGATTAGAAGTCAAAATCACAATCGTATTATTAAACTTGATTTTATTACCTTGCCCATCAGTAAGAATCCCATCTTCCAAAATCTGAAGTAGTAGATTAAACACATCCGGATGCGCCTTTTCGATTTCATCAAACAGCACAACCGAATACGGCTTACGACGCACCGCTTCGGTTAACTTACCACCATCCTCATAGCCAATATATCCAGCTGGCGCGCCAACTAGTCGCGACACATTATGCTTCTCACCAAACTCACTCATATCAATCTTCACTAGAGCATTCTCTCCGCCAAAGATTTCTTTCGCAATCACGCGCGCGAGTTCCGTCTTACCCACACCAGTAGGCCCCATAAACAGAAACGAACCAATCGGACGATGCGAATCCGTAATACCAGAACGTCCTCTCCTAATCGCCTTCGCCACCGCATGCACCGCTTCGTCTTGACCGATTATAGATTTCTTTAATTCATCTTCAAGCCCTAACAGCATCTTCATTTCCGAGCCATGCACTTTCGACACCGGAATGCCGGTCTTCAAAGACACCGCCGTAGCCAAGTTTTCTTCCGTCAGTTTTGGATTCACTTTTTCCTTCACGCCAGATTTTTCTAGTTTCTTGATTTCCTTTTCTAGTCTCGCAAGCTCCGTCTTGTACTCAGCGGCCTTCTCGTAGTCTTCCTTTTCCGCCGCTTCGGTAATTTTATTCTCAAGCGTAGACTTTTCAATCTTCATTTTCTTGTATTTACCACCGCCACGTTTATCCGCCGCCACTTTCGCAATCGCCGACGCTTCATCAATAATATCAATCACCTTATCCGGCATAAATCTATCATTAATATATCTCTGCCCCATCGTAATTGCAGTTTCAAGTAGCGCATCCGGAATTATCACGCCATGGTGATTCTCATAGTGCGACTTAATTCCTTTAAGGATCCGAAGCGTCACCGCCGGAGACGGCTCCTCTACCATCACAGTCTGAAATCTACGTGACAAAGCCTTATCCTTCTCAATCGTCTTACGATACTCATCTAAAGTCGTTGCACCGATTAAATTAATCGTATTTCGCGCCAGCGCTGGTTTCAAAATATTCGCTGCATCCATACTCCCCTCGCCAGAGCCAGCACCACATAGAAGATGAATCTCATCAATAAATAATAGTATCGAATCATCGTCAATCGCCTCGTCGATCACGCCCTTAATGCGTTCCTCAAATTCACCACGAAACTTCGTACCAGCCACGAGCGAGCTGAGATCCACCTGATAAATATGCTTACCAATCAAATTCCCTGGCACTTCCATTTTGGCAATCCTAGTAGCTAAGCCTTCCACAATCGCAGTTTTACCTACACCAGCTTCGCCAATCAGCACCGGATTGGATTTCGTCCGACGCGAAAGCACTGTTACTACTCTCTCGATTTCGTTTTCGCGTCCGATTACGGTATCAAGATGACCTTGCTTGGCCTCTTCCGTCAAATCCTTTCCATACCGTGTCAAAAACTTCAATTGTTTTTTATTCAAATACTTCGCTTTTTCCGCTTTTAGCTTCTCGTCTTTGGTCTGTTCTTCGACTAGTTTCTCGATTTCGTCTAAAACTTTATCATTGTCGACTTTAAGACCAGTCAGAATCAAAGAAGCTCGCGAATTCGGTTGACTAAGCAGCGCATAAAGCACATGCTCCGTCCCAATTACTGTGAGCCCCTGCTCTTTGGTATAATTCTGCGCCATCCGAAGCGTCAAAATCACCGCCTCAGACAGCGACATCATTGCCATGTCCGAGCCTGGCACCTCCACCGCTACCTTGTTTAGTGCTTTTTCTACTTCCTCCGTCGTTACGCCTTCCTCTCGTAACATTTTTGCACCCGTCGAATTATCCATCGACATTATTCCAAGTAGCAGGTGTTCTGTCCCCATGTAGCCATTGTTATATCTTTTGGCATAATAATCCGATTTCTGCAGAGCAAATCTTGCATTTTCGGACAATTTATTCATGATTTCACTAAATTCTTCCTGCATAATACTCTTATTGTAGCAAATTAGCACTCCCACGTCAAGAGTGCTAATTTGTAATTTTTATCTTCTTTTAGTATGCTTCCGGATTTGAAAACATTTCTTGTATTTTTGCCTGCACTTCATCGATATGGAGTTTACTATCACAACTACCATGGCTTGTATAATTCCAAATCAACAACTTATAATCATCAAATTCCTTTATTATGCCGTTGATGCCATATTTATTCCAATCTTTTGGCTCCTTTGACACACTCACGATAGCACACGTTTCAATGTTGTCATAGTAGCGATCTATAGCATCGTCACGAATATCAGACTTCAACATCGCAGTAAAACCTACTTGCGGCAAAGTGCCGCCCGCATGGGCAGTATCATAATCGACCGAATAACCATAATTCGCCAAATCATCAGGTATCTTAAATTTCAACCCCCATTCTGGAACATTAAAATAGCCGTCGCTTATATAGGGTCCGCTAGTAACACTAGTACCCCCACCGCTTCCACTATTATCAACATCTATATCAACAACAGTGCCGCTATCGGTATTATTTTCAATCTTCTCTTGCAACTCATTATTCTGCTTCTTCAGTGCACTAATCTGCTCTTCATAGCTATTCTTCTGGCTATTCCCATCCATCATCGCCCACACACCGAATCCAATTCCACCAATCGCCAACACCGCACACAAAATCATCCCATAAAGCATCCCATTACTCTTTTTCTTGCCACCGGCAGCCATCATATTTTCACCAGACGCCGACCCAGCCACCCCAGTAGTCGTCACATTCTGCTCCGGCACCGACGCCGAAATCGTCGCATTAGTTTGATTATTCTCTATCTTATTTTGTTCCATTTTACCTCCTAAAACCTATTTATATAAATATCCATATTCGTCGACTTTTAGTTCGTTCAGTAATGCCTTAAACCAATCAGGATATTCGCCATTCCCATATTTTGTGCACCCCATCCCTGCGCCATTCACCACAATCGACCAATTAAAATCTTCCTCGGAATAATATGACTCCAAATAATCCAAATCGTTCTCAAAAACATATTGTTTTATTCCGCTTGTATCCGTCTCGAGAACCCTTGAAGTCTCATCAGTAGTATTCCCTTCTTCGTCAAATGCATAATAACGTATTTCGCCATCCAATATATCTATATTGTCTTTACCTTCATTATAAGATATAAAAATTGAATCAATCTCCTCGGCAGATTCGGGCTTACCATAAAAATATCCGGTTGAAACTGGCTCTTCATCTCCTCCTAGCTCGGTAATTCTCGCATTCAAAGCATCAATCTGTGCATTTAATTCTGCTTTTTGCGTATTACCATCTACCATTGCCCAAATTCCAAAGCCAATCCCGCCAATCGCCAAAATCGTCAACACTATCACGGCATATAGCATCCATTTACCTTTTCCTGTATTTCCACCAGGCGCCGGTGTCATCATCGGCATTGGTCCATTTGTCATATTATAATTTGGTTCCATTTTTTCTCCTTATGTTTATAATTGTAACACATTATGTGGTATAATAAAACTATTCAATCAAAATGTGGAAATATGTTAAAGATTAAAGGTAAAAAAAAGGCCCCTCTCGTTCCGCCGATTAGTGTATCAGCTCTTTTCAATCTATCCTGCTTCCGTCACCAAAACGACATAGTCATCAACCAAAAAGAACTAGATTTTACCCGCAAAGAGCTAAAACAAGACATCAAAACCCTCGCCAAAGCCTTCCTCGAACTCGGAATCAAAGAGCACGACATCATCACAGTTGCCAATGGACGCCCAATGTACGAAAGCGTCCTTATTTTTTTGGCAGCCAACCGCATCGGCGCAATTGTCAGCTTCCTCGACGAAAGGTCTGCTCGCGATACAATCATCCACTATCTCGAAGAATTCAATTCCAAACTCCTCATCACATATAAATATAGTAGTGATCGTATTCACAACCTCAAAAAAGAAGTCAAGTCACTCAAATATGTCATTAATCTTGACGGTCACACAGTTGATCAAGCCGGCCCAGATGACACACAAACCGAAGATATCGATTTTCGCGCCCTTGACGGTTTTTGGCTCGGCAAAACCAACATCACCATTATTGCTAATCGCTACCATGGTCGCATTCCCAAAAACACTTTCAAACCTAGTAACGAAGCTCTGATTTCTTTCACTTCCGGATCCACTTCTGGCCCCAAACCCATGGTTTTTACCAATCAAAACCTCATTGCATCCGCCATCTTCTCAAAAGTTGCATCAGAAGTCAAAATGTGGGACAAAAAACTCCACACTTGGATGGATTATGTCAAATTTGATTGTCCGTATGGTTTCGTTGTTTCTACTCTAGCACCAATTTGCGGTGGCGGTGAAGTTATCCTAACCCCGGACATCAACGACGAAAACCTAGACTATTACATCGGCAAAAACCCCAACACTATCTTTGGCATCCCGCCACTCCTTGAAGCTATCACTACTATCAAAGACACCACCGACATTTCCAATCTCAAAATGTTTGCCTCCGGAGGTGAACGTCTCGAAAAGTCTGCCTCTTTGGCTGCTATCGATTTCTTCAAGTCTCGCGGACTTACCGACATCAAAATCAGCAATGGTTACGGCGTCGGCGAAGCCCTAGGTCTCATCTCCACCGCCGTTGGCAGTTCCGCCTTCAATCCGGATTCCGTCGGCATCGTCCCAGCCGGCGTCGATGTTATGGTTTTAGATGCCGAAACCGGCGAAGAATTAGATTTCGGTCGCTCGGGTATCCTCTACGCCACCGGCAAACATGTTTTGAATCGCTACTACAATCGCCCAGAACTCGACCTCGAAAAAATCATCACCATCCATGGCAAAAAATTCATCAAAACCGGTGATCTTGCCTATGTCACTCCTACTGGCTACGTTACATTGGTCGGACGCGCCACTTTCTTTATCAACAATCTTCCCGCCAAAATCTACTATGAAGTAGTGCGCACCGCAGTATCAAAATCCAAACTCATCGATAAATGCTACGTCGTCAAAGGCCCAGACCAAAAACTCAAACTCGCCCCTTATGCTTTTGTAGTAACAAAAGATGGTGTTCCGCACAATGATGCCACCAGAAAACAAATCTTAGAAACCACCAAAGAGCCCTTCAATATCGGCAAACGTCGTTTTACACTCAAGTCATACGAACTTCCCACCAAAATCATCTTCTTGGATGAATTACCCCTCACTCGTGCCAACAAAACCGATTTCAGAAAACTTGAGAAGATGGCAAGAGAACTCTAGATAGGAGTTTTTGAAACATTTTGAAACTGCCCGATAAAAATTACAACAGTTACGGACGAAAATCTGATACTGAAATATCAGGGCGAGTCCGCCTAATCTGTTGTAATTTTTATGCGGCGCATGTTTCAACGTTGAAAAAACTCCTATCTAGACTTCTTTATGCTATAATTGTCTCATTATGATTACGAAAGCTATTATTCCGGTAGCGGGTTGGGGTACCAGACGTCTACCGATTACCAAAATTATCGAAAAATCAATGTTGCCAGTTGGCAACCGTCCACTCGTAGACTATTCAGTCCAAGAGCTCATCAAGGCCGGCGTCAAAGATATTTATATGGTCATCTCCAACGTCGAGCCCTGCCAAGTCCAAGAATTCTATAAAGATAACCTTGCGCTCAATCAGTATTTAATCGACCGCGGCAAAGAAGATCGCCTCGCACTCGCCAAAACCCTTCCGGATGACGTCACTATTCACTACACCATCCAAGATCCCGCCGGCAAATACGGCACCGCCGTACCTATTGCCATGGTCGTCAAAGAATATAGCCTCGACGAACCAGTCCTAGTTTTCATGGGCGATGATTTCATTTGGAATCCCGACGGTGAATCCGCCGCAACAGCTCTCATCAAATCCGTCAAAGATGATTCCGAATCCGCCATCCTCGGCGTCGAAATTGACAAAAACAAAGTCGAAAAATACGGCGTTCTATCCGAAAAAGACGGCAAGCTCGTCGGCGTCGTCGAAAAACCCACCCCCAAGGAAGCTCCCTCTAATCTTATCAATGTTTCCAAATACATTCTCGCTCCAGAACTCCTCCAAAAAATCGTCGACTACGTTGATTCCCACGATTTCGGTCCTCTCGACCAAGAATACATGATTACCGATCCTATCGATGATTACATCAAAAATGGTGGCACTATGCGCATAGCTACCACCGAGGGCGAATACTTAGACGGTGGGTCTGTCGAGGGTTGGCTCCATGCCAACAACGTCGTCTGCGGTTAATTTAATCAAAGATTTACCCCATTCTTTTGGAGCTTCTAATCCGAGTAGCGTCGCCACTGTCGACGCTATATTGGACAGCCCTGGATTATCCAAATCATTCAACTCATATTTCTCACGATTCGCCGTATCATCACAAATAATGCATGGTACTTTATTGATAGTATGAGAAGTTTTTGGCTTGCCCTCCTTATCCAGTAGCTCTTCTGCATTCCCATGATCCGCCACCACAATCATGCACCCTCCCATCTCCGTCACCTTCTTCATTATCCTCGCTAGGCTCAAGTCAATCGCCTCCATCGCCACAATTGTCGCCTCGATATTTGCTGTATGCCCCACCATATCACCGCCCGGATAATTAATCCTCACGAACTTATAATCCGGCAATTTTTCGAGTACTTTATCCGTAATTTCTGCCGTCCGCATCCATGGTCTTGTATCAAACGGCTCCGTATAAGAATCAATCTGCTCAAAATCTTCGCGTTCGGCTCTCTCGTAGCTATTCCCATTAAAATAATACGTAATGTGACCAAATTTCACCGTCTCCGAAACCGCAAGCTCCGACACACCATGTTTACCCAAAAACTCATTCAAAGTCTGATCAATATGAATCGGCTCCACCAAACGATGCTCTGGTACGTGTGTATCAGAATTATATTCTGTCATCCCCACGAAATACACATCAGTGGGCTGATAATCTCCTCGATCAAAATAAGGAAAATCCCAATACGTAAACGCCTGCGCAATCTCGATTGCCCTGTCCGCACGAAAATCGAAATAAATCAGAGCATCACCCTTCTCAATTTTCCCCACAGGCCTATCATCTGCATCCACAATCACAAAAGGTGGCAAATATTGATCCTGCACATCCGGCTCAATCCGACGCAAAGTTGTCACAGCTTCCTCTGCTGAACGGAAGAAATATTTTGCTTCGCCCCTTACCATCATATCAAACCCCGCCTTCACTACCATCCAATCATTTTCATATCTATCAGCTACACAAACCATCCGCCCACCACCTGAAGCAATTTGGATATCCGCATCGGGAAATCTTTTAGCAAACTGTTCTATTCTCTGAATATACTTTGGCTCCGCCATTGGTGGCACATCACGCCCATCAAAAATCGCATGAATACGCATTCTTCGCACGCCCTCTTCGTAGGCCTTCTCAATCATTTGTTCTAAATGCGAAATATGACTATGCACCCCTCCGTCAGAAAAAATCCCTGCAAAATGTAGTGTTGCAGGTGCTATCTTATTATTATACCACACTTCACTAGTTTTATCAAGCTGACTCCTATTATTCTCCGATAGGATTCTTGTAATTGCACCCTTCCAAGCCTCCGAATCAAACACTTCACCCGAAGCAAATGCTTCCTCAATATGTGCAATTCCCTGCTTAATCACTCGCCCACAACCCATTGTGTTGTGACCAACTTCCGAATTTCCCATCTGCCCAGGCAAAAGTCCTACCGCCTCACCCGAAGCATCGAGCGCTACATGTAAATACTTTTGCGAAGCCTGCCCCAAAAAAATCGTCCGCGCCTTCGACACAGCATTTCCATTCGAATCCGGCGCCAACCCGACACCATCTAAAATTGCGAGCACCACAGGCCCATCAAACTGTAGTTTATCCATACCTACTATTATAGCATAATCATTTTAATTCCAACGGAATTAAAATGTTATAAACAAAAAAAACGAATTGGAATTCACTTCCAATTCGATTTTCAATCTGGCCTTTTTTGCTAAACTTTTTCCCCCGGAAAAAAGTTTAAACCCTAGGCACCTGTTGTGTTATGCAATGGATATCGCCACCGCCGAGTAGTATTTCGCGCGCATAAATCGGTTCTATCACTCTATCCGGAAAACATTCTTGCAAAATTTTCACTGCATCTACATCATGCGGATCACCAAATATCGGTAAGATAATCGCACCATTACAGTTGTAATAATTCACATAAGATGCCGGCAATCTATCACCTTCATTACGCGGGAAAGTCCCTTCCACCACGTCAACACCTTCTGATTCAACTTTTGTAATAGTTACCACATTTGGTACGTGAATCTTCACGATTTCCAATTTGCGACCTTTTGCATCCGTCACACTTTCGAGATATTCCAAATCCTTTGCCGAGCGTTCGTGCTGTGGATCTTCAGGATTATCTTCCCATGCCAGCACTACTTTACCAGGCGCCACAAATTGACAAATATTATCTACGTGTCCATTGGTATCCTCGTCCTTGTATATACCATATGGAATCCACAAAACCTTCTCAGCGCCACAATAATCCAGCAAATACCTTTCAATTTCTTCTTTAGATTTTCCAGGATTTCGTCCTTCATCTAACAAAGTCTCTTCTGTAACTAGAAGTGTCCCCTCGCCATCCGTATGCACGGAACCACCTTCAAGTACAAAATCATCTGTCCTATATCTATCCACCCCTTCAATCGCCGCCATCTTCGATGCAATCATATCATCAAGATCCCAAGGAAAATAAATCCCATTCACTAGACCGCCATAACCATTAAATGCCCAATCCACCGCACGCATCTCGCCTTGATCGTTCACAACCATCGTCGCACCCGTATCACGAATCCATGAGTCGTTGTTTGAAATCTCCACCACATGTACATTCTTCATATTCATGCCTAGCACGTGAGCATACTGTGATTGGTTTACACCAAGCACCACTGGCTCATATTTCGCAATAGTCTCTATTACTTGACGAAATGCTTTTTGCGCCGGCTTGGCGCCAGAACGCCAATTATCTGGACGCTCCGGCCAAAGCAAATACGTACATTTATGCGGAGCAAGCTCCGAAGGCATATAGAATCCATCCTGTTTCGGTGTAGATTCTAACCTCATCTCCTACTCGCTTTCCTACTAATTCTTTTCTGCCTATCTTTTCTCGACATATTTAGTATCATGACTTCACCAATTATTATACAAACCGCCGACGACACCAAAAGTGTAGCATTATCAGCAATCGCTTCAAGCGAAAACTCTGGTATCCAAGTAAATAGTAACGAAATACCAAGAAGGAATAGCGGTACAATACCCATCAACCAACGCATTACTGGACCAATCTTTAACCAATAACCACTCTTGACTTGCGGACCATTTTTGTGTAATTTGATAAACGCCGCAAACATCGGGATGTACGACAAAAGTAGACATACTAGCGACAAATCAAAGAATGCCCAGAACATATTCGCGCCGTCTTCCCATTCCGGAAAACAATATGCCAAAATAATTCCGGCCACCGCCAAAATCCCTGCTATTATACCAGTCCAAATACCTACCATATAAGGTACACCATCTTTGTTTCGTTTTTTCCATGACTTCGGGAACATACCATCCTCGGCTGCACAAGCAATCACCGAATACACACCGAAGTTCCAGGAAGAAACGTTGGAAACTAATGTTAGAATAAACAAACCGCCGACCACAATCGTCACTGCTTGAATTGCAGCTTCCGTGAACCCAGCGTTTAACATTAACACATTATATGAATCAAGCAAACCCGTATTAGTCTGGATTTCCTCGAACGAAGTTCCTACACCCATACCGAACGACGGCAAAATGTAGAAAATCGCAATCAAAATACCACCAAGAATGATGGCCTTCGGAATTTGTTTCTTTGGCTGATCCATATCATCATAAAACGTACCGACCACTTCAAACCCAAGCATATTAAAGATGATGAGCGATACAAACGACAACCCCGTCCAGTCGATTCCCCCATCCGCAGACGCGAGCGGCACAAAATCATGCCACGATTCGACCGGATTTGCCGTACCTTTAGTAAATAACACATAAAAACCAAGAAAACCAATCGCCGAAAGAATTAATATCTTAATAATCGCACCAATATTCGACACCCAATCGGACTGCGAAATACGTAGCATGCCCAAAATTGTCACTAAAGCAATATAGGCAACCTGAATTGCAAGTACCATCCAGATTTCCATTTCTATGCCAAACATTTGCATAATAAGCGTAGTGATCAAATCAGCCAAACTAGCAATCCATAGCGGATAGTTGACCCAGTAAAACCACGCAACCCTCGAAGCCCATTTTTTGCCAAAGGCTTTCTTAATCCAGGTGTACATCCCACCTTCCGATGGATATTGCGTTCCTAGCTCTGCGCTAATCAACGCATATGGCACGAAGAAGCCAATTAGCATAATCGCCCACCACACATACATCGAATTTCCGATGGCTGCAGTTGGCGCTACGGCGTCTCCCACCAAAATTATACAGACCGTCGCAAGCACTGCAGAAAACAGCCTGAATTTATATTTTTTCTTCGGCATTTTTGCCCTCCTTTTGTTGTTTTATATAGTTTAACGTAGCCTCAGCTACACGGCCAAAGTACAATACCAACCCCCTTTGCGCTGTTAGGCGATTCTCCGCTTCATCCCAAGCTGCCGAATTTGGACTATCGAGTACCGAATCGGTAACTTCCTCACCGCGATTTGCTGGCAGACAATGCATAAACTTGCAGTTTGCGTTGCCAGTCGCTTGCATCATTTCATCATTAACTTGATATTTCGGATAAAAATCCTTCATATATTCTTCTTTCGGAGTTTCCGCATCATAAAGCCCGTACCAAACATCCGTATAGATAAAATCCGCACCTTTCAAACATTCTGGATTATCTGTCCATTCACATGTGCCACCATATTTTTCATTATTCTTTCTTCCAATCGCCAACCATTCATCTGCGATTTTATGATTAGCTGGACCATAATGCACAAAATTCATACCCATTTTTGTCACCATATCACAAAGTGTATTACACACCTGTGTTGCATCACCCACAAAAATCACTTTGATTTCACTGGCTTTTTTGCCCTCTGGCCAATGATCAAAAATCGTAATCATATCTCCTACGCCCTGAGTTGGATGCACTTTATCACTCATACCATTAATTACTGGTACCTTCGCATATTTTGCCAAAGCTTCAATCGATTCATGTCTGTCCACTCGCGACATAATCATATCACACATCCTGCCAAGCACCACAGCAGTATCCTCAATCGTTTCGTGTGCACCTAATTGAATCGCTCCAGGAGCAAGGTTAATCGCATGTCCGCCAAGCTGCGCCATAGCAGTTTCAAACGACACCCGCGTCCTTGTCGACTTTTGTTCAAATAACATCGCAAGTACCTTATGAAAAAGTGAATTCAAATATCCACCACCTTTAATATAATCCCGCACCACTTGTGAAACCCTAATAATGTCCATAATTTCCGACTGGTCAAAATCTGCTGTATCGACAAAATCCTTTCGTGTTGGTTGTTTATGCGTAAGTGTATATTTATCCATAAGCACATTATATCACACTACACGCAAAACAATAAAAGAATACCATTTGGGACTCGGGTCGCTCGCGCCCGTCGTTACGGGGCTCGCGCCCTACCCCTCGGTCGTAACCTCCGGAGTGTCCCAAATCGGTATTTTTCTTATTGTTTTGTTTAGAATATTCGAATCTACAAAACTCCGAAGCATATAAAAATTACAACTAGTACGGATTTTGGAGGAAACTGTAATTTCCGACAAAATCCGCCTACCGTTGTAATTTTTATCTTGGCGAAATTTTATCGCTGAGGAATTTGTAGATTTGAATATTCTACAATGAGAATAGACAAAGTACGATAATGTTCACAATCGCGATACATGCCACTACGCGAATCCCCCACTTAAACCAAGTCGAATAATCTACTTTGGCAAGCGCAAGCCCAGCCATAATCGCACCACAAGTTGGCGTAATCAAGTTGACGAGACCATTCGCAGCTACGATTGTCATCGCTGCTACATCTGTGCTGTAGCCAAGATTTGCCGCCACCGGCGCAATAATCGGTGTTGACAAAGTCGCAAGCCCAGACGATGATGGCACTAATACTGACAATACAATGTGCAGTATATAGTTTAGCGGCACAAATGCCATTTCCGGCAACGTCGCGAGGAAGTTCGAAGCATTCACTACAATGAAGTTATCCATCGAAGTTTCCGCCATCAACACCGAAGCACCACGCGCCACTGCAATCACTAATACTACGCCAATCATATCATCAGCGCCATCAATAAATGTGTCGATAAACCCATGTTCACCTTCACGATTAATAATTGCGAGCAGAATCGAAGCAAGCAAGAACCAAAGCGCCGCTTCATAGAACCACCATAGGCCAAGCGGTGCACCCGTCAACCAGCCGGTCCACGAATCAAAGAATGTGATTCCGAAATCGCCCCATGGAATAAACCCAATAATCATTACTAAGAATGTTAGGCCAAACACAATTAATGAAGCAATTTGTCTACCAGTCAATTTCTCGATACTTCCTTTAGTTTCAAGGAATTTCGAATATTTTTTCTCGGCTATCGCTTGTTCACGTAGACTGAGGAACGTTGAACCCTTATCACGTTGCACTTTTTTAGCATATTTCACTACAAAGAACGCCGCAATTGCAAGAGTCGTCAACCAAAGCACTACTGCAATCAGTATAATAGTACCTTGATTAAACTCAATCCCCGCATCCTTCATCGCCGACACTGCTACGCCAGTCGCAAACGGGTTAATTGTAGACCCGAGCACACCAGCACCGGAGCCCAAGAGAATAGTCGCGACACCGACCAGCGGATCCATGCCAGCAGCAAACATTGTCGCCGCAATTAGCACATAGAAACCAACGCTTTCTTCGAGAAACCCATAAGTTGTACCAAGAATCGAAAAAATAAACATCAGCATCAAAATCAACAAATATTCTTTGCCGTGCATTTTTCTCACTAAAATCTTAATACCAGTCTCAAGCGCCTTAGTTTTTGCCATGATAGCTAGGAAACCACCGAGCACCATCACAAAGATACAGACATCAATGGCATTCTCAAATCCAAGAATCGGCGCCATCAAAACTTGGTAGAGCTGTGCACCCACTACGCCAGAACCATCAACAATTACGCAACCATCTTCGCCATAAACCTCTTCACACTCTTCAAGCGTATCGTAAGTCTCAGCTTCATCCGCACCATCAGTCGCGATTAACAAAGTTCCAGTTTCAACTTCGTCACCAACTTCGAGTTCAGGTGATTCTTCACCTTTTAATTCTTCTGGTCCACCAGCTTCCGCTTCATCCTCCCATTCACCCGCACCAATTTCTACACTGGATAGGTCATCGTCAATAGGAGCCACTGTATATTTTGCCTTCGGCAATACATGCGACAAAATGCCAAGCAAAACAATCAAAATCATAATAATCGAATACGCCGATAGCATCGCGCGCGTTCGTCTCTTACTTCGATTTTTCTTCCTAAACATTTTAAATCCTCTTAATATTAATACTTTCAAGTCCCCCACTTTGTTCGATATTTATCTTCATAATTTTTCCCTTTTATATTTAATTTTGTTTTGTCTCTCAACGTTAAAAATCTACCTCCCGCTACGCCTCCTCTCTCACTAGTGCCATACTCATACAATGTGAACCACCACGCCCCCTAGACAGCTCACTGCTTGGTATCTCAATTACTTTTACGCCGTGACGCCTCAGCGCCTCATTAGTCACAAAATTTCTATCATACGCCATCACCACGCCTGGACGAATGCAAAGCAAATTCACACCATCGCTCCATTGCTCGCGTTCCGCATCAATTCTGCGACCATTACCGCATTTAATCAGCTCGACTTTATCAAGATGCAAGTATTTCTCCAAAACCTTTGTCAAATTTTGATGTATCTCTACGATCTCAATATCGCCACCACGCCCTGCCGAAATCTCATAAATCGTCGAAATGTCCATAATCGCGTCCTGCACGGCAAATTTGTTTTCATCAACCTGTGTCATCACAGTATCAAGGTGCATGAAACTTCTCTCGTCCGGAATATCTATTGCAAGAACATATTTAAATTCATTGTTTTTATCCTTAAACAAATTCCTCGCAAAATCTGCAATCGCATCCGGCTCGGTACGTTGCGAAATCCCAATTGCTATCACTTCTTTCGACAAAACCTGAATGTCACCGCCTTCTATACAATACGGCTCAGTTCTATCATAATAAATCTTCGTATCATCGTAAAACGGATGGTATTTAAATACATACTCCGCAAATATCGATTCCCTAGTCCGCGTCACTGACCACATATTATGCAGCGTCGCACCATGCCCAATCGTCGCCATCGGGTCACGCTGAAACAAAATATTCGGAATCGGCTCCATAATCATCTTGCCAGTGTCGCGCGTAGCATAAAATCCCGAAACTTTGCCAAGCTTCACGAGCTCAGTCACATCAATCCCAGCAATACATTTTTTCACCATATCGCGTGTATTTTTAATCGAATTCAAAAAATCAAAACAATGCTTGGCGATTTTTGGGGAGGTCACACCAGCTTCTTTAATGTATTGTTCCAAAAATTTCTTACGCACGATGCGTCCGCCAGCTTCAAGCGCTTCCGCCACTAAATCTGTAATATAAACTACCTCAATTCCTTCTGCTCTGAGAGCATTCGCATAGGCATCGTGCTCTTCCTGTGCCTGCTTCAAATACGGAATATCATCAAACAATAATCTTTCCAAAGTATTCGGAGTTAAATTCAAAAACTCTTCCCCTGGCCGATGCATTAGAACCTTCTTCAAAGGCGCAATTTCACTAAAGTTTGATATTGAGTTTTTCATTATTTCTCCTCCTTTTTATATAGCGTCAAGAACATTATTGCTTTGATGGTGTGCATTCTATTTTCGGCCTGATCGATCACTAGTGACTGCTTAGACTCAAATACTTCGTTTGTCACTTCCATCTCATCAATGCCAAACACTTTATTGACATCTCTTGCGATCGAAGTATTTAAATCGTGGAATGAAGGGAGGCAATGCAAGAATATTGCAGTTTCCTTCGCTTTTGCCATCATCTCCGAATTTACCTGATATTGTTTGAGGAGCTCAATCCTTTCGCCCCATTTCTCTTGTGGCTCGCCCAGAGACAACCAAACATCCGTATATATTATGTCTGCCTTACCATACAATTCGGCCAAATCAGAAGTAATCGTAATAGTTGAACCATTTTTCTCGGCAATCGGACGGCACTTTGCCACGATCTCATCGGAAGGCCTCAGTTCACTCGGCCCACAAGCGATGAAGTTCACGCCCATTTTAGCACTCATCGCCATGAGAGAATTTGCTACATTATTTCTCGTATCGCCCACAAATGCCAAAGTTAAACCTTCTAGATGCCCAAAATGCTCTTCTATAGTCATAAAATCACCCAGCGCCTGCGTCGGATGACACTCGTCCGTCAAGCCATTCCATACCGGCACACTCGAATATTTCGCAAGATCGTCTACAATTTTCTGGTCAAATCCGCGATATTCAATCCCATCATAAAGCCTAGCCAAAACTCTCGCCGTATCCGCAATTGACTCTTTATGGCCCATCTGCGACCCACTCGGGTCTAGAAATGTCACACCCATCCCGAGATCATATCCGGCCACTTCAAACGAACATCTGGTCCTAGTTGATGTTTTTTCAAATAAAATCGCAATGTTTTTGTCTGGGAAAAACTTATGCATTTTATGTTCTTTTTTGTATTGCTTGAATTTTTTTGCGATGGTCAGCATATATCTCAGCTCATCTTCGCTAAAATCTAATATCCTTAAAAAATCTCTCCCATAGAAATCCATATTATGCCCTTTTTAATATAATCTCATTATATATTACTTTTTCTTTAAGCACAAGTGGTATAATAAGAATATGGAAAAGAAACGCATTGTCCTAGCACTCGGCGGGAACGCTCTCCAAAAAAACGGTGAAGCCACGGCCGAAGCCCAAAAGAAAATCGCCATTGAAGTAGGCGAAACTATCGCCGAACTCGCTAACCAATACGAAATCATCGTCGCCCATGGCAATGGCCCCCAAGTTGGCAACATTCTCATTCACGAAGAGTCCGCCTCGTCCGAAAAGGCTCCTGCTATGCCACTTGAGACTGCCGTCGCTATGAGCCAAGGTCAAATCGGTTATTGGCTCACCCAGGCTATCAACAATGCCTTCGCTAAAAAACGCAAAAACAAAAAAGTCGTCACCATTGTTTCTCAAGTCGTAGTTAGCCGCGATGATTCCGCTTTCAAAAACCCCACCAAACCTATCGGCCAGTTCTATTCCGAAAAAGAAGCGAAAGCTCTCGCGCGTGAAAAGGGCTGGACCGTCAAAGAAGATGCTGGTCGCGGTTGGCGCCGTGTCGTTGCTAGCCCCAAACCTATCGATATTGTCGAAAAAAAATCCATCAAGGACCTCGTCGAAGACGGGGCTATTGTCATCGCCGCGGGTGGCGGTGGTATTCCGGTCATCCGCACCAAAATCCTGAAGCGCCTCAAAGGTATCGATGCTGTTATAGATAAAGATTACGCCGCCGAAAAACTTGCCGAACTCGTCGGCGCCGACATTTTCATTTCTGTTACCGCCGTCCCTAATGTCTATATCAATTATGGTACGCCAGATCAAAAGGCCCTCGAGCACGTTTCCGCCGGAGAAATCAATCGCCTCAAAAAATACGGCTATTTCAAAGCTGGCTCCATGCTTCCCAAGGTAGAAGCCGCAGCAAAATTCGCCGAAAAACCCGGTCGTATCGGTATTATCACTGATATCGAAAGTTTGAAACCTGCCCTCGCTGGCAAAGCTGGCACTATCATTACGAGAGCTAGTTAATTTAGCATTACATGGGCGGGTGACAGATTCATAGGGAGACCCCCGAACCAGCTGGATTCGGGGGAAAATGAATCTGGCAGGACCCGTCCAAAGTATGTTATAATAACAGAGTGCTCGCTTGGCGGAATTGGTAGACGCGCTAGCTTCAGGTGCTAGTGGTAGCGATACTGTGAGAGTTCGAGTCTCTCAGCGAGCACCATTTTTTATTTCGTTGTTTCCCCCATAAGCTTCTTCAGCTCATTTTTGTAGGCCTCCACCCCTGGCTGATCAAACGGATTCACTCCAAATAATTTCGCCGAAATCGCACACGCAAGCTCAAAGAAATAGATTAGCTCCCCAAATCCTTTTTCATCAAAACTCTCCACCCCTATTTCTAACACCGGAATCCCACCCTGCGTATGAGCCACTCTCACCGCCTGCACCACCTTAGAATTCAAATCATCGGTCGGAAAATCAATAATCGTCTCCCACAGATTTCTCCTGCCATCCTGCATAAACTGCCCCAGAGAATGCAAATCCGTCGAATAAATCACCGAGGCCGGAAACACCCCTTGACGCCCCTTACCTTCCGACTCCCCAAATAGCTGCTTCAGCCATTCATTAAAATACAAAGTCGACGGCTCAAAACTTGCAAATACCTCTGTGTCATACCCCTTTTTCCCAAAAGTATACCGCATCCATGCATATTTCACAGCCGGCTCCACTACCGATACCACCGCATCGGAAGCCGATTCAAGCAAATTATCTATATCTACCCCAGCCACCGCTAGAGGTAGTAACCCCACCGCAGTTAGCACCGAATATCTCCCCCCAATATCATCCGGCACTACGAATCTCGTATACCCGGAAGCCACCGCCTCATCATGCAGCGCCCCTGTTTTTGCATCCGTCGTCGCATAAATCCGCCTATACGCCTCTTCTTCGCCATATTTCTCGATCAATTTCTTCTTAAAAGCAGCAAAAGCAATCGCCGGCTCCAGCGTCGTCCCCGATTTTGATATCACATTCACCGAAAAATCATGATCTCCTACCTTATTCAAGGCAAATTCCAATTCTCTTTTTGAAAGCGAATTCCCCGCATAAATCACCTTAGTTTCTGATTCCGGCCGTAGTGCCTCAATTAATGCCCTGTGTCCCAGATACGACCCCCCTATCCCAATACATACCAAATATTCACTTTCCTCGTTAATCTTCTTCGCCGCCTCTTTAATTCGCATAAATTCGCTCATATCCACTTTTTTGGGCAAATTCAACCATCCGCCCATCTTATCTTTAGCGATTTCCTGCAAAATCCCCTCAATTTTACCCTTATCTACCTCTGGATGAAAATTAACCTTTATCATAATACCTCCAATACTTACCCCTATTATACCAATCCAGAAAGCAAAATAAAACTCTTGCTTTTTTTGCAAAAGTATGCTATAATATATTCAAGTACCTTTATAATTTCGAGCTATCTATGAGGTGTGAGTATGAAGTATACAATGTGGATAAAGCAAGACAAAGCAACGTTCTTAACAATTCGCAACCTACTCATCAATAGCGGTTTTACGACCGATTCGCTAAACATAATCACCGGTGAAAGAAAACCTATCCCTGATGATTTTCCGATCGAGAAAATCATTTTTATGGATAATAATATAATTTTCATAAGTGATTACTGCGACGAATTGTCGCCCAACCAAGAAGTCATCAAAAAACTTCTGGAACACAAAGAAGGGTTTGACTGCACTATCGTGATTAGGTAGCTCAATCTGAACAGATTGAAGAGGAAGCCAATACGACCTAGTTGTATTGCAAACGAAGTTAACACTCCCCTAACCCCCCTTCTTCGTGTAACCCCCTTCCTCTATCTGCTTCCCCCTGAACATAAGCGTTCAGGGGGATTTTTCATATAGCCTCTTTTATTGCTTTAGCAACTTCCTCTTTACCCTGATCGATCAGTTTAATCCTCGCTTTAATCTCGCACTCCCCAATCTGAATTGCTCGCTTCAAAGCCGGCTCATCTTTCATCGGACCAAAGAATTCTTGATACTTCTCCAATTCTTCCTTAGTTCTCGCTAGTCTCGCAACATAAGTCGGATAATGCTCCAGAGACTTATCTCCACCAATCTTCTTCACCACCTCCCAATTCTTCGTTAACCAATCAAATACTTTCATACGTACTCGATGGTTCCGATACAACCACAAAAACAGATAGAATTGGTCCTGTGGTTTCACAATATCATTTTCGCCGAGTAACGCTATCAGTTTATCCAATTCATTAGCATCACGCACCAAACACGCCGCCGCCAAATAGTCAAATTTCACTTCCGGATCGGCAATTTCCTGGTATTTCTGCAAAAACTCCCCCACTACCACTGGCTCAAAATATACTTTCGCGCTCAAAATATCGTTGCGAATCTCCGCATCCATTTTGTTGTAGTCATCCTCATACATTGCGGCAAGCGTCCTCAAACGTTTTTCATCCTCCGCATAATAATCCAGCGCCGCCAAATTCGCCCGCAAACGAATCGTATTTTCATCATCATTTTCACCTGTAATCAACCCCACCTCAGATAGTTTCCCATCCACCAATTTCAAAACATATTTTTTTAGTAATTTCTCTTCCTTCGACTCATCATCCACGTACATCTTCAAATTCCCTACAATTGACGCCAACTTATTCCAGACTGATGCTGAGTCCTCGTTCTTGAATTTCAAAGCTAATTCTGCCAGCCCATCCGCACTTTGCATCCCAGCTTTTGTAATCAAATCTCTATCAATTAATAGTCTCAATTTCTCTTCCAACCCCAGCTTATCAAATCGCGCCAGTCTCTCTTCAAACTCATCCGCCGTCAAATTCAAAACATAATGTCCCGACATATCTTCCGTAATTTCCGTGAGAGGCCAGCTCTCATCTTCGCATGGCCCATCTAGTAAGAACCTCTTTTGCGAAAACTTCTCAAAATCCCCCTCCAGATTCGTCACTACCGGATACCCAGGCTTGTCGATAAACGCATGCATCAGTTTCGCCGGGTCAAACTCCGCGTATGGCTTAAGGTTTGCCCACAAATCGTCCCCCACGGTATTCTTATATTGATACTTTTCAAAATAATCCTTCAAACCTTTGCAAAAATCCTCCCAGCCCATCAACCGAATCAGCATCAACATCAACCTCGCGCCCTTCGCATACACAATCGCCGGATCAAACAAAGTCGCAATCTCCTCAGGAGTCGCCACATCCTGATGTACCGATTGCACGCCAGTATACGCATCGCGATTTAGAGCCGCACATGCATCTCCAGTGAAAAACGCTTCAAAAATCTTGTATTCTGGATGAATTGCATCCACCGCATAGTATTCCATCACACTTGCAAACGACTCATTCAGCCACAAATCATCCCACCATTTCATCGTTACGAGGTCCCCAAACCACTGGTGCGAAAGCTCATGCGCGACAGTCAGCGCCACAGATTTTCGCGTCGCTATCGTCGCATCCTTTCCAGCCAGCAGCATCGACTCGCGATAAGTTACTAGTCCCCAGTTCTCCATCGCCCCAGCCTCAAAATCCGGCAACGCCACTTGGTCTAACTTCTTCAAAGGATATGGCACCCCAAAATTATCATCATAAAACTCCAAACTCTTCGCCGCAATTTCATTAGCAAAATCTACGCTATCCACGTCTTGATTCAACGCGCAGTATGTCGTAATTTCCACGCCGTGCTTATTTGTCACCGACTTACCATGTAGTTTCCCAACTACAAATGCCAACAAATATGTCGACATTCTTGGCGACGGCGTATTTACTAACACCAAATCATCTTTATTTGGCGCCTTAATACTTACTTCAAACACCGCCTTGGCTTCCGGTTCGTCGATACACGGAAACGCCTCTCTTGCATAATGACTCTCAAACTGCGTCGCAATCAAAGTCTCAGTTTTCCCTTCAAACTCGTAAGTCGAAAGATAAATCCCCTCCATATTTTCGTTCAAAACCCCAGTAAACTCAATCTCAATCTCCGCCGCACCCAATTTCAAACCATGAACAATTATTAAATCATCCTTCAATTCATAATCCGCCGCTAAATTATTAATTTTAAGCGTTTTTACGTCCAGCCTCACCGCATGAAACTTAATCGTTTCACTCTTCACCTCGCCTGTTATCTTAGCTGTGCTTGAAAATGTTTTATGTCCTATATCAAACCGGTAGCTCAGTATATATTTCTCTGGTACAAAGTATTTAACTAATCTCTCCATTATATTATCCTTTCTATTAATAATTATTCATAACTATAATTTTTCTGAGCATAGAGTAAACCCAAGAAAGTTTTTGCGGAATTTAGGAAAATTTGACTCGCGAGCCCTGAAGAGAGCCGCGAGACGAGCAAATTTTCCGTTAAAAATTTCGCTAAAACTTTCCTGGCGTGAAACGAAGCGCGAAGAAAAATTATAGTATGAATAATCTTTAAAAAATGTTAATGTAATTTAACTATAGTAGGTAATTTTGCAGACTTCAAAATTGGTTCAAGCTCAGACTCTTCAAGCGTCTCATGCTTCAATAACTCTTCAGCCAACTTATCAAGTACCGCTTTATTTGCTTTCAAAACCGCTTCCGCTCGCACACCCGCCTCATCTGACAACTTCTTAATTTCCGCATCAATCACTTCCGCAGTTTTTTCCGAATACGGCTTACCAGTAGTAATTGTATAATATCCAGTCGCCTCACTCGGAAACACCATATTCCTCGTCCCCGACCCCATACCTTCTTCAACCACCATCGATTTGGCAAGTTCGGCAACATTCTTAAGATCCGAAGAAGCCCCAGTCGTCACCGCATCCGTACCAAATATCAACTTCTCCGCTACGCGCCCACCCATCGCTCGCGCTAAAATATCCTTAAGTTCGTATACACTCTTATAGCTCCTATCTTCCGGTGGCAAAAACCAAGTCACGCCACCGGTTTGACCCCTCGGAATAATCGTCACCTTGTGCACCGGGTCTGAATCTGGCAAAACATGTCCCACAATTGCATGTCCAGCCTCATGATAAGCTGTAATCTTGCGCTCTTTCTCATTCATTACCTTAGATTTTCTCTCTGGTCCTATCGCCACGCGCTCAAAAGCCTCCGTCACGTCGGCGTTCGAAATAGCCTTATGACCTTCACGCGCCGCCGTAATTGCCGCCTCATTTGCAATATTCGCTAGATCCGCACCAGAAGACCCCGCTGTTTTCTTCGCCAGCGCCTCTAGATCCACATTCGCTTCAACTGGTTTACCCTTGAAATGCACTTTCAAAATCTCTAGTCTATCTTTTCTCTCTGGCAAAGTCACATTTACGTGTCTATCAAATCGCCCCGGACGAAGCAAAGCCTTATCTAGCATATCCACGCGATTGGTCGCCGCCATTACAATCACTCCGCTATCATTATCAAACCCATCCATCTCCACCAGAATCTGGTTCAGAGTCTGCTCATCCTCTCGCCCAGCTCCACCACGCGCATCACGTTTATGTGCAACTGCATCTATCTCATCGATAAAGATAATTGATGGAGCATTTTTCTTCGCTTTAGAGAATAAATCCCGTACTCGACTTGCACCCACACCCACAAACATTTCCGCAAATTCCGATCCAGAAATTGAGAAAAACGGCACATCGGCTTCACCAGCCACAGCACGAGCCATCAATGTTTTACCTGTACCAGGATCTCCAGCCAGAAGCACACCACGCGGAATCTTCGCGCCCAATTTCTCATATTTCTTCGGGCTCTTCAAGAAATCCACAATTTCTGTCAAATCCTGCTTAGCAGACTCATTTCCTGCTACGTCTTTAAATGTTACTTTTTTCTCATCCGGACCATACAACCTTGCGCGTGATTTACCAAATGCCATCGATTGATTATTCGCCGCCGTCGCCTGTTTCATCATCCACGAAAAGAATATTACCAAAGCTATAATCGGAAGCACAGTCAAAGCTATATCTAAAGCAATCCCCCAGCCATTCACCTCTTCTTTAAATTCAATCGTTGGATATTTTTTCTCACATTCAATCAAACTCTCCCCCTCCATGTCTTCGCAATGATTCACCAACCCCTGATCGTATAAAGTTCCAGAACCATCCTTACGAGATTTTTCGGTTGGTCGCTCTTTTCCTTTTAGGGTTATCTCTAGTTCATTTCCGGTTACTGTTATTTTTGCTATATCCCCATTCGCATCATTTGCTCTCCGAATTACCTCCGAAATTGGCACTTCTGTCATTTGGGCATTATTTTGATTCAGATTCATAATCAAAAAAGCACCAAGACACACCAAAATAACCATGAACAAAAAGCTCCGCACGGCATTTGATGGGTTGATATTCTTATTTGTACTAATCGGTTTTTTATGAGTATTCTCCGCCACTTGTTATCTCCTTTATATCTTTATTTTACCATAATTTCTTAAAATATGATATAATAAAAGGGCGTCTGGGTGTGGCGCAGTTGGTAGCGCGCGACTTTTGGGAAGTCGAGGCCGCTGGTTCAAGTCCAGTCACCCAGACCACAAGAGCTAATAAATAGCTCTTTTTTGTTATTCAAACACCGGCAAATCTTCCGGAAACGGATCAAAATCGCTCTCACCAAAATCATCAAAATCCGTAAATCCATCCCCATCCTCATCGCGAAACCCACTCGAACCATACGGATTATAGCCTAGTTCCATTAAGAACCTTGACGGCATATTAAAATTCCGGCTCCCGTAAGCATACCTAGATCCAGCATACGTCAAAAACAATCTCCGCATCGCCCTCGTCATCCCTACATACATCAGCCTCCGCTCTTCTTCTAGTTCCGCTTCTTCCTCCGCGCATCTACCATTTGGAAACAGCCCTTCTTCTAGCCCCACAATAAACACCACCGGAAATTCCAGCCCCTTCGCCGCATGCAGCGTCATCAAAGTCACCGAATTTTTCACCGACGCTTCATCCGCCGACGACATCAAACTCGCATCCGCCAAAAAATCATCCAAACTCACATATTCCGACGCCGTCGCCGCCAAAACTTCCAAGTTCCCCATCCTATCTTCCGCTGTCGGAGTTCCATCATCCGTCAAACTCTTAAAATCAAAATACTCCACCGCCGACTTAACGATTTCACCCACATTCAGATAGTTTTGTAGGACATTTGTCTCATTTCGATATTTCCGGAGAAAATTCGTAAGCCGCATCAAACCATTTTTCGCCTTCCCAGCTTTCAAAACTTCCGGCAAATCTGCGTCAAGAAGCGGCTCCGGCCCATCAATCGCATCCATTGCCGCCAGGATTTTAGCGAGACTCGCTTCCCCCACTCCAGACAGCACATTCCCCACCACACGTGCCAAACTCACCTTGTCGCGTTGATTTACTATGAGTTTCAAAATCGCCAGCACGTCCTTCACTTCCTTCCTATCATAAAATCTCACCCCACCCACGATCTTGTACGGAATATGCATATCAATAAACGCTTTTTCAAAAGCATACGACTGCGCATTGGTCCGATATAGCACCGCAAAATCACTAAAATCCGGATAATCCTTCTGCATATTGATAATTTTGAGCGCTACAAAATTCGCTTCTGCCGTTTCATCGCGCAGCGACTCAATATCAATCGGCTCACCCATGCCAGCCTCCGTAAAGAGAGTCTTATCCGTCCGCGTTTTGTTTTCATTTATCACTTTTTGCGACGCTTCCAAAATATTCCCAGTCGACCGATAATTTTGCTCCAACTTTATCACCTTCGCCCCAGGAAAATCCCTCTCAAAATGTAGAATATTCGTAAAATCCGCCCCCCGCCACGAATAAATCGACTGCCAATCATCCCCCACCGCGCAAATATTTTGCTTTTCATTCACCAGCAGCTTCACGATATTATATTGAATGATATTCGTATCTTGATACTCATCTATCAGAATATGCTCAAATTTCTCCTGCCATTTTTTGCGCACCTCCGGATGATTCTTAAATAGCTCCAATTCTTTTAATAACAAATCGTCGAAATCCAGCGCCTGCGCTTTTGATTTTTCTTCTTCATATTTATAAAAAATCTTCGCTATCTGCTTCTGGTTCGGATAAAATGCGCACGCTTCGTACTCCTCCGGCCCATTGCCTTTATTTTTCTCGCTCGATATCACCGCCTGCACCGACTTCGGCTTCAGCTGCTTATTTTCCGTCAGTTTGAGCTCCTTCATAATTCTCCGAATCAGCGACACTTGATCATCCATATCATAAATCACGAAATTCTTATCCAGCCCCAGCGCCTCCGCCTCAATACGAAGTATTCTTACAGCAATCCCATGAAACGTCCCCATATAAGGCATGAAAGACCGCGGTGGTTCAGTAGCAATTGAACCTGCCTTTTCTGAATCATAAATTTGATTTGAATTTTCATCACGTATATTCCTGACGTCACCGAGAAAGCTGCCCTTTAGGGCAGTCTTTCCCGGCTGACCAGCGTATGACGTGCTTGAAAATTCAAGTCGCGATGAAGAAAAGGTAGGTTCAATTGCTACTAGCCCCCACAATCTTTCTCGCATCTCTTTTGCTGCTTTATTTGTGAACGTTACGGCGAGAATTCGCGATGGCGATACTCCGTGAGAAATGAGATTCGCAATACGATGCGTCAGAGTCTTAGTTTTACCAGATCCTGCTCCAGCCAGAATCAGCACCGGCCCTTCAAGCGTCTCCACCGCTTCCCTCTGCTGTTTATTTAACCCCTCCAAAATCAAATCCATTTCTCCATTATACCACTTCCAATACTCTCGTCCAAACGCTATATCTAGCGTGTTAAGTTGTATCAAAGCACTATATATAGCGTATAGCCCTCACTATATATTATATTTAGTTACAGGATGCTAAAAACTTAGGTTCCTAGGGCTCTCAGGCGACTTGGAACTAGGAGACGCTACGCGCCAGGGGCGACGCAACGAATAGCCCATCCGCCGTACTTGCTGAAGTTGCTCGTGCCTGGGAAGACGTTACTACTGCTGAGGGTCAGGTAGTAGGCGTAGTTGCCAGAGTTTGACGTAGACGACCAATAGTAGCCGAAGCTACCGCGATTGCCCACCGAGCCACCGAAGACGCCGCCGGAATAAACGAAATTGTTAGGGTAAGCCCTCAGAGCATAAGAGACATCTAAACCCTCTGGAGTACCAGTATAATATGGAGTTGTACCGCTGTCATAGTTTGCTGGATTGGTGCCACCATTAATGCCAGTTACAACTAGCGCCCAGAAATCATTGTTAGCTTCATTGGACTTATTACCACCTTTCGGTAAATGCCAGCCAGTAGGACAGATAGAAGTACTAGTGACGGATTGGTTATTAGCAGTATAGTCGGTAGTATCCGCAATAGCTGCCACCCAAGTGTAATAGTTACCATAACTATACATACCCACTGTCGTATTGTAATTAGTGAATGAATTACTAGTCGGGTTACTTGGTCTATCTGTGGCTGTAGTAGGCGTGTTTACATTGTTATAACGCGGAAATCTGTAGCCTTGGTTACTACCAGAAATAGTTTTATCGGTAGAGCCATCGGTGCTATAAAGGGTATTAGCCGTAGTAACGTTGCCAAATAATGATGATCCCTCCGGGTCCGCTAATCCAGCAAAGCCAGCATTATAGCCTTGTGCCAGCGAACCACTAGTATTATCGGTTCCAGTGTTTTCTAGACGCATATTTTCAATCATCCAACAATTACCATCCGCAAGTTTAGCTACAGCATAGGTTTCGTTGTCGCGTTGGTCGGTCAGAGCCGTCACGGCACCACTTTGTAGGCTAGAACAACCAGACCAGCCTTGGAGATTGC
>JAFWDS010000021.1 GCA_017516075.1 Candidatus Saccharimonadota bacterium | reverse complement strand
TTCTCACAACAAAATAGTAAAACAACAGATCTATGATATAATTAATCTAAAGAGGGTGGTGGATTAACCTTCTGGATTGAAGTTATCTAGTTTATTGCGGATATCTTCCTTGTAGATTGTTAATGCCTGCTTAATTTGCCCCAGCCATGAGAATTGTCTATAATAGAAGAAACTAGGAACGCGAAGCGTTCCAGGGATACGAAGGATATGAAAAATCTAGAGCTTGCTCTAGTATTTTTTATATCCTGAGTAGACCGTAGGGACGAAGTCCCTAGTTTCTTCGTGAAACGATTATCTGGCTCGCGGGGGATATAGGGATTACACATCCCTCATCCCCAGCAAGATGAAGCTAAACTGCATCTAGTTTTTTCAAACCGCTTGTGGTATGATGAGCATATAATAAATAGGATTATACAATGAAATCGTATACGGCACTCATCACTAATATACTAATCACAACTACACTTCTTTCTGGTACTATTCTAGCTTCTACTTTGGTTTCTGCCGATAATGATTCTGTAGTAGATGAAATCAATATCACTGTACCAGAATCCTGTTCTATTTCTGGTACTGGTATGGATTCTCATAATGCTAATATAGCTAATGGTATATATACTGCAGATATTGGTACTACTACACTCACAGCTTTTTGTAATGACAATGAAGGCTTTGCTATCTATGCTGCCGGTTATACTGGAGATGAGATAGGTGGAACAAATAGTAATAAGTTAGTAGGAACAACAGCTAGTGGTAATGCGGCTATAGAATCAGGACTAGCTACATCTGCAAGTAATCCTGATATATCTAACTGGGCGATGAAACTAGCTATCACTCAAGATTCTGGTGATACAACTGGTACCAATGCCTTTACGATTGATTCTGCGCCAAATGTAGCTCTGCCAAGCGAAGCAGAACAATCCGCTACAAGCGCTTCATTTTCGCAGTATCATGTAGTACCAAATGAATATACTAAAGTCGCCCACAAGAACTCTGGTACAGATATGACAGATACTACTGGTGGAGTTAAACTTACTACTACTTATGCAGCTTACATTTCCAAAACTCAACCAGCCGATACATATTCTGGACAAGTAATCTATACTATGGTTCATCCGAGTAACCATGCTACACCCATTGCTAATCCTGCTATGTTAGATACCGGAAAAGTAGTTAACTCTAAGCTAAAATCCGTCGCTGCTACAGTTGTAAATGGTGAAGAGACTATCATTACTCCGGATTTTGATGTGGTTGATAGTTTAGATTCGATATATGCAAGCGATAGTTATATTAAATCTATTAATATCCACTTAAAAACACCTGTTCCGGCTGATTTTACTCCATCCGAAATGAACACCATTTCTACTTCTACTTCCAAGAAACCAATCTATGCCGTCTTTGATAACACTAATGATGCTGGTATTATGCATTTTTATACTGAAGGAGAAAAAGTATTCCTGCCTTCTGATTCATCTTTTATGTTCTATTATTTCAATAGCCTCTCTCAGATTTCTGGTATTTCAGATTGGGATACTTCAAATGTAACTTATATGCTTCGTATGTTCTTTAATGCTGGCCATTACGCCACTACCTTTAATCTTGATCTTTCCTCATGGGATACTTCCAATGTGACAGATATGAGCGACGTGTTCTATTATGCCGGCTTCTCCGCCACCGCCTGGTCTATCGGCGACCTTTCTTCCTGGGATACTTCCAATGTGACAGATATGAGCCGCATGTTCTATTTTGCCGGCCGCTCCGCCACAACATTTAATCTTAATCTCTCTTCCTGGAATACTTCTAACGTGACAAATATGGGTGGCATTTTCAATGGTGCCGGCCGCTCCGCCACCACCTGGTCCATTGGTGGTCTATCTTCTTGGGATACCTCCAACGTGGAGAATATGTCAGGGGCGTTTAATTATGCCGGCTACTCCGCCACTATCTTTGCCCTAGATCTCTCTTCCTGGGATACCTCCAATGTGACGCATATGTACCGCATGTTTGCTTACGCTGGCTACTCTGCTACCACCTGGTCTATCGGCGACCTATCTTCCTGGAATACTTCCAACCTGAAGGATGTGAGTGACATGTTCAACTACGCCGGCTACTCTGCCGCCACCTTTGCCTTAAATCTTTCTTCCTGGGATACTTCCAATGTGACATATATGAACAATATGTTCTATTATGCCGGCTACTCTGCCGCCACCTTTGCCTTAAATCTTTCTTCCTGGGATACTTCCAATGTGACAGATATGAGCAATATGTTCAAATATGCCGGTTCCTCCGCCACCACCTGGTCCGTAACCATTCCTGGGACGAACGGAAATAGTATCAACAATACTACTAGTCGTCTTTATGGAAAAACTACTTCTACATACGCGGCTCCCCCATCCGGCAAATCTTTCACCCTCGCAGAGTAAAAAAAGGGGTGCAGTGCACCCCGACGTGTCGACAACTTTAATCATCGTCGTACTGCATATAGCTACTACCATCCCTACTAGTGTGGACGTTTCTGATGCTGCCATCGGGATATTCATCCCAAGATAGGCGTTCATTGTTATCTCTCGAGTAGGCCGTGTTGTGGATGTAGCCGTCTTTCTGGCGAGAGGTCATGCCGCCGCCACCGTCAAGAATACCTTTTAATGGCTGGTTTTGGTTTTTGGATTAGCTCATGGCTAAGGTTCAGGAATCTCTTCACCGGAAGTATTAACAGAAGCATTGAATATACATCTGGTAGCCATAGCGTAATTATGAGTTAGGCTATTGCTCATCACTATCGTATTCTGCCTTATGATAAATTCTTGTGGGTTTGAACTCGTGCCTCTTGTGGAAGTCCAAATGGCGCCCTGGAAAGTTGGGTCGCTATGAAACTTACCAGAAATAAAGTTTCCTGCAAATGGTATAGAAGTTTTATACTGCAAACTATTGGGGGAGCTTGCGTCTCTATAGCTATAATAATTATAAAGGCTGTATAGATCGCCAGCTATATTACCCGTGGGCATTCGCCAACCAGCTGGACAGATGTCACCATCTAAGTCATAGAGAGAATCAGGTTTGGAATCTGTCTCTGGAATATTAGTTTTGCTCGTGCCATTGCCATAGCAATAGGTGCCTGCAGAGACGGCGCAATAATTATATAGAACACCAACCTTTCCGCTGCCATTTCCATAGACTGGAACCGTTGAATCTTTGGTCCATTGATTGTTGTTTTCATTAACACAAGAGCCCGAATATAAGCAAGTTCCAGAAGAAACCGACATTGGTACGCTGTAATAATCTTGACCGCCATCCACCCAGGCTTCGCTATTGAGGGAGGCAGTAGGATATTGGTCGCTGGCAGTGCCACCACCATTCTTGAGATACTGAAGTTGCTCAGCCGTAGCGTTGGTGTTCGATGCGGTAACATTAGCTAGGGTATTACTATCCCCCAGGTCTAATCTAAGGTTATCTAGCATCCAGAGTTGACCATCGGCTAGTTTCGAAACGCAATAAGGCTCATTGTCGCGGGAATCTCTGAGGTAGTAAGGTTGTTCGTCAACGAGTGAATCTAAGACTGTAGTATAGTTACCGGTATTAATATCTTGCATATAGGTAATGTTTGGAACGGGAGTGCTGCAAGATACTGGAGGCTCTAGCCCTGAATACTCAGTATCTTGGCTAACTGAAAGACCAAGGGTAGTATCTCCAGTAATGACAAAAGTTGTAGGATTTTGGCTGGAATCTCCTATAGTACCATTCGTACCACGAGTCCAGTTATTTAGTTTATAACCAGATGCAATCGTGGCGGTTATAGTATATGTCGCTCCTTTAGCCAGACTAACGATGTTGTTTGTTTTAGTTGCGGTTGTGGTGCCATGAACATTATTAGAAAATGTGACTTTACTGACATTCTGCGGTAATGACACCGTAACACTATTATAGGTTGTAGCACTATTGAAGACACATCTAACAGCAAAACCATCCCACTTTTCGTAGGCTCTTGCGCTTGCCTGCAACACTCCAACTGCGTATCCAAATCGATAGGCGTTGTCGTTATCCTTCGTGGTCGCTGTCCACATCCTACCGTTTGAATAACTCGAATTTCTTATAGTATTATTATAGTCACCAGACCAGACAAAATTATTTGGATATGCACGCCAAATAGCATCTGAAGTGGTTGAGTTATTATTAATAACTCTATTCAAAACATCATATTCGCCGCTACTACCGCCAGTCGGCAAATGCCAGTTGACAGGACAAATATCTCCACTTAGCACACCGTCATGATTTGGGCCACTCTGCTCCGTAAAGCTGAAAGTGCCGTTCCCGGCCGTAGCGGTATACCAGTTATAATAAACACCATAACCATACCAAGCTACATTATTGCCATCCGAATTATAGGTTTGCGTTAGACTACGATTTAAATTATTGGCATTATATTGAACTTGATCAGTACATGCAGGACCACGGGTGGCACATAAGGTATTTGAAGAAAGGGAAACGTCGCTATCGTTAACGGCGTCTAGAAAATCAGCAGTTGGACTATTTGTGTTTTGGCTAGACATAGTGGCGGTGCCAGGATCTAATCTCAAGTTTTCGATAGTCCAACATTTTTCATCGCCTAGTTTAGCTACGGCATAAGTTTGATTATCACGAATGTCGGTTAATGCCGTTATGTCGCCTGGGGTCATAGCATCACAACCACTCCAATTCTGAAGGTTTCCAGAAGAAGGTATCCATTTAGCATAGAGCTTCAATCCTGAAGAACTAAGATCTCCAGTATTAATTGTGGCGTTCGGGCCGTAAGGAACCGCATTTTCAGACTCAATCCAACCAGCAAAGCCATAACCCGTCTTGGAATAATTAGATGGAACAAGCGTAGCAGCACTATTAGACTCAGCAGGTTGATTCGCCATGGTACCGATGCCGCCATTTGCACCATTATCAAAGTAACAAATATTACCAGCGGGGCAAGTGTCCTCCTGGAATATGGCATAAATCGTCATAGTGGTAGAATCGCCAGTAGAATTAATGGTAATAGTATTTGGCGTAAAGGTACCCGATGTGGCATTATAGGCGTAGTCAGGCGTAGTGTCGCCGCTCGTCGTGCTGTAGCCTAAGAATTGATAGCCGAAGACGTGAGGAATGACATTGGTAGAAATAGTAAAGTCATATGAGTTGTTTTGACTGGTAGCGGTTTCGTCATCTGGAACGTCGGTAGTAAAACTATCAGCATCGTAATCGAGAATATATTCTTTAGTGTCAGGTATCACTGCGCTACCCTCCTTAATACATCGAACAGCAAAAGCGTCCCATTTTTTATATGATCCTGCTGGCGTTGGATTACTAGAGACGATGCCGAGCCGGTAGGCATTGAGATTACCATCAGGTGTGGCGCTCCAATAGCGGCCATAATCGTTGCGCCCATTAGGCGTATCGTGGTTAAAGTCACCAGAATAAATGAAATTGTCAGGGAATTTCACCAACCCAGCGTCCGTTGTCGTAGAGCCGCTATTGGCTAAATTATTTAGTGCTACAAATTCACCATTCGGACCACCCGTTGGCAAGCGCCATCCAACAGGACAGATATCGCCAATTACCTCAGTGTTACTTATGTCGTAGGTGCCATTGCCAGCCGAAGCAGTGAACCAATTATACATCACGCCATAGCTATACCAGGATCTGTTAACGCTATTGTTGTTGTGTGACGGAGAAAGCTCGCGCTTTAATGCGTTTGTATTGTATTGGATTGTATCTATACAAGTGTCCTCATCATCATTGCATAATGTATTAGAGCTAGCAGAATTAGAAGCAGCCGCAATGAAATCAGCGGTAGGCGAATTAGTATTACTACTGGTGAAGGTAGTAGTGGAAGGATCAAGGCGCAGATTCTCTGTCATCCAGCAATTCCCATCTTCAAGTCTAGCAATAGCATAAGTATTATTGTCTCGAGCGTCTTTAAGAGCGATAACATCACCAAGGCTCAAAGCATCACATTCGTTCGTGCCGAATGATTGCATTGTATAGTTAGAATCTTCTGGAAGCCATACCGCGTAAAGTGTGATTTGATAATCTTGATCGGCATTTGCGAAAAAGTTGCTGTCAATGGTGATGGATTCGTTTGGACCATACACTGTCACATTTTGTCCATTCATCAATTTAGTGCCAGCATCATCATCCAAGCTCCA
This sequence comes from Candidatus Saccharimonadota bacterium, assembly GCA_017516075.1. Taxonomy (GTDB): domain Bacteria; phylum Patescibacteriota; class Saccharimonadia; order Saccharimonadales; family Saccharimonadaceae; genus Nanosyncoccus. Next base: position 81,786 of record JAFWDS010000021.1, on the reverse strand, counting down.
GCCCGCAAAGCCATATCCAGTACGAGAATAGTTAGACGAAACAAGAGTCTTATGCCCCAAATCGAGATTATCGACTTTTGCGTTCGTCATAGTACCGTTCATAGCGCCGTTGCCATCGTAAACCAGGCTATACAGTGAACGCCAAGTGGCATACAAGGTAAGCGTTTGACCTTCAGAAATATCCATACTATCCGCCGCATTTGCCACCGCACCTCCTTCCGTTACAACCACGCCCGAGCCGTCAGCTTCAGTATTCCAGCCTGCAAACTCATAATACGTTTTTGCAAAAGTGTTATTTGCGGCTACTGCTGTGCTAAAATTAACATCATTCTCATCCGCCATCGTGCCAGTTCCTCCATTGGCATCATAATGAATATTACCATTAATGTGATAACCTGGATTAAATAGACAGCGTACGGTTTGTCCTCGATTTTTCATTGTGTTGTTGGAATTCACACGATTGTCGTCAGGCTTCAACCAAAGATTATTGGTACTATTGGCGTTGGCCGCGTTGAGCGTAGCATAGCTACTTGAAGTGCCACGATTGTATCCAGCACTATCTCGGTATTCGCCGCTTAGGATATAGTTATATGGATAAGTGCGCCATCGCTTTGAAGAGGCTGCCCCCTCCGCCGTACTAGTAGTCCGTTTTTTGCCATCTCCGCCCATAGAAATGTCTAAAACCGCCAAGTCGCCAAGATCGCCATACCCAGATGGCAATCGCCAATTCACTGGGCAAATATCACCACTTGCTGCTGCACCTTCAGTACTCAAGCCGTAAGTGCCGTTACCAGCAGTAGCGGTATACCAGTTGTAATAATGCCCGTAAGAATACCAGGATGCGGAGTTAGTATTTTCATAATACGAAGCGGTTAAATCGCGATTCGTGTTGTTAGTGTTAAACTTTATCTGATCGTTGCAACTAGCGTTATTACCGGTGCAGAAACTATTCGATGAATCAGGATGTTGATTTGCTGCTGTGATAAAATCAGCAGTTGGCTTGTTTGTATTGTCGCTGTTTATCTCAAGACCTTGAGCATTAAGGTCTAGGCGAAGGTTTTCAATCATCCAACACTGATTATCAGCAAATTTAGCCACAGCATATGTATTCTGGTCACGAGAATCCGTGAGGGCCGTAATGCTATTTGGAGCCACAATCAGGTCGCCAGTTACTTCGTCATAATGGATAGCCGTCATTTCACTGCAGCCATCCCAACCTTGTAGATTGCCTGATGACTTTATCCAGCGAGCATAAAGTTGTAGCCCTGCGACAGAAATATCACCAGTAGTGATTGATTGGTTGGGGCCATAATTAGTGCCTGAGCCATCTGGTTCAGTATTCCAGCCCGCAAAGCCATATCCTGGGCGAGAGAAATTAGATGCTAATAAGTCAATGTTTGAATTTGAACTAGCAGATTGATTTGGCATTGTCCCAGTACCATCATCCCCATTGCCAGCATAGCAAATGTTATCTTCTGGGCAGGGCAATAAGTTTGCTACTATAATAATATTAAAAGTATTGCTGTAACTACCGGATTGGGTAGAGATAGGGGCTTTCACACCGAAAGTCAATATGTGTTCATTGGAACCAGAATTTGAAGTTTGGAACAACACGGCGGGTGCGTCTAGAGGTTCTGGTATTGGTAAATAGTTTGCACCACTATCTACACTATAGCCATAGCCATCACTAATTGAGTCAACTGGGATACTAGATGAACCACTCGGTGGGGTGAAAGTAGGAATGATTTTCGAATTATCTAGACTATCTACTAGAGCAGAGGAATCACCCGCCGTGGTTAATCTGATTGTATAACCGGCTGAGTTAGTAGTAGAAGCGGTGATAGTCTGACTCCCGGCGCCAAATTCACCTGCAAATAGATTCAAATGAACAGAATCGGAAGAAATTGAAATTGATAAATCCGACTCAGCAAAAACCGCCTGACTGGTGAAAAGTAGGCTGACAAATGCGAGTATATTTATAAATAATAACTTTTTTATCGGACCCCTCACAGGTCCTCACTCCAACACTCTCGCATGTTTTTATTATAGCATAATCATAATAAAAAATGGAAAAATTAATGAATTTTATCGTGATATCCAAACTTGTTTTATTTGTGATATAATATATGGTATGGCTAAGAAGAAAAAAACATTTACCAAAAAAGAACTTAAAGAATTAACTGCTGAACAAGTAATTGATAAACTACAACACGAAAACTATTCTTTATTAACGACTTTGGGCGCAGAAAAGCTTCGCAAAGAAATGGTGCCCGTGGGAAAAGCATGCAATACGGCTATTAATTATTTCTTTCGTACCACTGGGCCTAAAAAAGATATAGAGAAACATAACCAAGCTGCGCGCAAGAAGTTAGTCAGAATTCTTTCAAAAATTACTCCTGGTTCGTATAGTGGAATGCCAAAGGATAACCCAAATGGCATGGTGGTAGGTTTTAATCATCCATCCCTAGGCGAAATCGCACGTATTTTAACTATGAAAATTGATATTATGGGCGATAAGCCGATGTTTTTTCCAGTTAATCTGCCCTGGTATGAATCGCTTGCACCAAATTATGACAGAATTAAGAGGCTTGGTATCATTATAACGCCGACTATTACTCCTGCTACATGGAAAAAGATGGATTTAAAGGAGGGAACTTTTCTTTATGAAGAGGGTAGTAGACTCAAAAAGGAGTTTCGAGATATATATACTAAGATTTCGCACGATGGAATAAAAGAGGGTGGCGTAGTGTTCGTAGCGCCTTCTGCTACCAGACAAGCAACCGTTTTTAAAAACGAAGATGTCTTTAATAAAAAAGAGGACATCATACCGACCATGTCGATGTTGGCTCTAAAGCTTTATTCAGATCCAGAAATGAATTGCGATTTTGTACCTTTAGCAATACTTCCACCCAAAAACTACAAGCGTGGTTTAAATTTCCGAAAGAAATATCGTTTAATACCGGGTGAAATAATGTCTGCAGCCGAAATCCGCAAAAAATACTTCAAAACCAAAAACCCTAAGCGTCTTGAAGGATTCGACTACGATTTCCATCAAAGAATTGCTGATAAATTACCAAAAGATTTTTGGTACTAAAAAATTTGTGCTATAATCATAAGCAGTATGGACGAAAACGATTTTTTTTACCATCCGTTAGAGAATATTGAAGATGTTGATATTTTTTACGAGTCGGTGGAGCGCAATCGCTTAACAAAAGCAATTTCCGCGGAGCGTCCATATACTTATTGGACAATTGAATTATATGACCAGCAAAATGGAATCCGCGGCGGTGGCGGACTAGGTGTTCTCGCGGCAGATACGAGACGTGTAGCCGAAAGAATGGGAGTGCCTTTTGCACTCATTACGCCGTTCTATCCTTCTGAGACCCATCAGGTTGTTGTTGATGGCAAGGTGATTGATGGCCACCAAAAGAAAGATTATCACGATTACGGTTTTAGATTGGTGGATACTATCAATATCAAATGTTGTGGCGAATTAAGTAAATTAGAAGTCATCCAAAAACAATTCAAGAATACTAGAATAATATGTATTTATGAACCGAATTTTGGTGAACTCTACTCCGATACAAGTGGCTCTGACCATCGTTTATACCAAGAAGTTTCTTTGGGTTTTGGTGGCTATCAAGCTTTGAAGCTACTGGGTCTAAAGCCAGCAATCATGCAGCTAAACGAGGTTGCGACTTTTTTTGCAGCTCTAGCTAGACTCGATGAGTTAGTCAAGAATGGTATGGATTTTTACGAGGCCGTAGTATACACACGTAAGCATACACTATACACTAATCATACTCTTGTGCAAGCGGCCGAGGCGGAGTTTGGTATTGAGCAATTCGAGCGTTTTGTTTTCCCGAATCTACATTCTTTGGCTGTAAAAAAATGGTTGCGCGACAAGTTCGATAATGGCAAATTAAAACTGTCTTCGGTGACGATTGAAATTGCAGAACTCCGTTCAGGTGTTTCAAAGCTGCATGCAAGAGTAGCGAACTATCACGATATTGCGGGAAACAAGGTAAAATTCAAAGCGGTGACAAATGGTATAGATTTGGAGACCTGGCTTTTGCCCGAGATATTGAATTATTATCTAGATGCTGGGATTTTGGATCAAGATTTGGCGCCAACGCCTGACTATACGAACAAAATCGAGTATTTGAACGCGAGCGATATACGAGATTTCAAGACTATGGGACGACATGCTTTGAATGCGATATTAATGAAGCACCCTGATTTCGAGGGTAAGATTCTGCAATTTAGAGACGATGATTATATTTTTGATTTCAAACGTAGATTTGTGGACTACAAAAGACCGGACTTGCCTTTTCGCGACATAAATAGATTTAAGGCTATTTTGCAATCTAGAAATGCACATTATATTTTAACTGGACGCGTACATACTGGTGATGAGATTATGTCCGGTAAGCTTTCATCTATTCTCAAGCGTGTTTCTGATGACGAATATTTGCGCACACATGTGCACTATTTGCCTGATTATGATGAGGAACTAGCCTATGGCTTGTCGGTGGGCTGCAATACAGCAATTAATGTTCCCATTGTGGGACTAGAGGCCTGTGGCACATCGTGGATGAAGGACGTCGGTAATATGGGGCTACTTATTTCTACACATGATGGCGGTGTAGCGGATGGACCAATTAGCGCGTACCTAAATGTGTCTGGCAGTTCCGAAGAAGACGAGCTCGATATGCTTTATCAGAGAATGGAAGAAAGCATCGAAATATTTGAAAACGACTTTGATTTGGAATTTGCAGTAAAAAAGCAGCTCTCGGCATTTATTCCGATTATTTCGGGGGCCAGAATGTTAAAGGATTATCTTGACTATTTATTTAGCAAGTAGTATAATCTTGACAAGTCTGGTATCAGACTTTTTTGATACCATTAATAAAGTTAAGGAGCAAGATGGCTAAAATTACGCGAATTAAAGCTGGGGAATCGTCCGCGAAGGAGCAGGGCGAAGAGCCGACTATTACTCGCAAAAAAGTAGTAGTCAAAGATAAAAAAGTCGCGAAACAAAAGCAGAAAGAAATTCGTAAAGCCGAAAAGAAGGCATTAAAGAGCGAGAAGAAAACTGACGAGAAGAAACCTTTTGTACTATTCCGCCCGTTTGTATACCTTTGGCGATATTTACGTGATTCCTGGCGCGAAATCCGTCAAGTGCGTTGGCCAAATCGCAAGGCTACCTGGAAGATGGTACTAGCAGTATTTATCTATACGGCTTTGTTTGTAGTATTTATTTCTTTACTCGATTTGTTCTTTACATGGTTATTTAATTTAATATTAGGAAAGGGTTAAAATGGCAGTAAATAGATATGATGATAGAAGAGCATGGTACGCAATTTCGACTTATAGCGGCTATGAAGATAAGGTTGCGGATTCAATCAATCAACGTACTGATACCGTAGAGATGGCGGATAAGATTTTTGAGGCTATCGTTCCAAAGGAAAAACAGATTGAGATTAAGAATGGCAAGCGCAAAATCGTCGATCGCAAGATTTTGCAAGGTTATGTACTAGTAGATATGAAACTATCCGATGAGACTTGGTATATTATTCGTAATACTCCTGGCGTAACCGGATTTATTGGCACAGGTACTCAGCCAACGCCGGTTTCTGAAAAGGAAATCGCTAAGATTAAAAAGCGCATGGGTGTCGAGGATCCAAAGTTTTCTGTTAAATACGAGGTCGGCGAAGTTGTTTCGATCACTGATGGTCCGTTCAAAGGTTTTGATGGTTCGATTTCTGAGATTGACGCCGCTAAGGGTAAACTCAAGGTGATGGTCTCGATGTTTGGGCGTGAAACACCTGTCGAGCTCGACGCTTTACAAGTTAAACAACTCAATTAACAATTGCTTTTTTATTCATTATTTGTTATAATTATGTGGTTACGCACTAGAAAGGTATTTTATGGCAGAAAAGAAAGTAATTGGGAATTTGAAACTTCGTATCCCAGCCGGAAGGGCGACTGCTGGACCTCCAGTTGGTTCGACGCTCGGTCAGTGGGGTCTTAATATGATGGATTTCATTAATCCTTTTAATGAAAAAACCAAAGATTTAATGGGTAAGAACGTAATTGTTCATATTCGGGTGTTTGAAGATAGGACTTTTGATTGGACTTGTCTCGGACAGCCAGTGGATGATTTGATTCGTGAAGCTATTAAGATTGACAAAGGTTCTGGAAAACCAAACACTGACAAGGTAGGTAAGATTTCACACGCACAGCTCGAGGAAATTGCTAAGAAAAAAATGGACCAGCTTAATGCTATCGATCTAGAAGGTGCAATCAAGATTGTGGCTGGGACCGCTCGTTCGATGGGCGTAGAAGTCACCGATTAATCTGTTTTAATGCGAGAAAGTCAAGCTTAAGCGGCTTGACTTTTTTGTTTAAGTGTGCTATAATTATATGGATACCTGTATTTACATACTGAAAAGGGGGTTATTTAGTATGGTGAAGAATCAATTTGATTACGGGCAAGCAACGAACAAGTTGCTCGGTTACTGGGAAACGTATCATACGGATTACCAGAGTTTACGCTCGAGGTATTCGGCGTTAATCGAAAAGAAGAAGAGGCGTGGCTATATCCTTCGCAACAAGAAGGATGGTCCAATTCTTCGTGACTACCCGGTAGGTATCGAACTGCTCGAAAAAGCGAGTCGGGAAGATGTTGTCGAATACATCGAAGACATGACTCCGACTGAGCTGAAAAATCTCATTTATGAAATCGAGACTGAAGTTGTAGCAGAATGCAGTGGTTTCAACATTTTGCGACGGAGAGTCAGGTTTCACGAGCAGGACATTGCAGATCAGGAGCGTCCGTCAACTTATCTTTACGAGATAAAAGTTATTACGGACTAAGATCTGACCCCTGGGCTCGCAGCGGCGAGCCCTTTTCCTTGCTTTTTATTCAAAATATTGTTATAATAATAGTGTTAATTAATATTTGGGAGGCAGATAGCCGTTTGTACCAAGAAAGGACAATTATGGCCGAAGAAGAGGTCAAAAATACTAATGAAGCTATTGAAGTAGTTGACGACAAAGCTGAACAGGCTGAAGTGGTCGAAACTACCGAAAACACAGAGCCAGAGACATTTGCAAAATCTGGAAAAAAATCGAAGAAACACATTGAAGAAGTAAAAGCCGAGGAGGAACGCCAAGCACGCAAACTCGAGCGCAAAGCCGCTGAAGCTGTTGAGAAGCCAAAAGGTGCAGCACCAGTGACTCGTCCTAAAATCGAACGTCGTGGCAAGAAATACCAGGAATCTGCTAAACTCATTGACAAGACAAAGACTTATAGTTTGAAAGAAGCTATCGAGCTAGCTATCAAGTCAAATCCTGCCAAATTTGATGCCAGCGTTGAAATTCATGCGAGACTTGGTGTCGATCCACGCCAAGCTGATCAAAATATTCGTACCACCTTGGTTCTTCCTAATGGCAATGGTAAGACTGTACGCGTAGCAGTGTTTGCTCCGCTCGACGTTTGCAAGAATGCTAAAACCGCTGGCGCCGACATTGCTGAAGATGAAGAATTTTTGAAACAGCTCGAAAAGGGGACGATTAATTTCGACATCCTGATTTCTACTCCACAATACATGCCGAAACTTGGTAAGTTTGCGAGACTGCTTGGTCCTAAAGGTTTAATGCCAAATCCAAAGGCTGGTACCGTCACCATGGATGTCGAGAAAGCCGTCAAAGAAGCCAAGGCGGGTAAAGTTGAATACCGCGTTGACAAGCAAGCTATTGTACATATTGGTGTTGGTAAAGTTTCCTTTGGTGCCGATAAACTAGTACAAAATGCTGAGGCCTTCTTTAATTCATTGAAAGCTCAGAAACCGGCTTCGCTAAAAGGTACTTATGTAAAGTCTGTTTTCATTACGACTACGATGGGTCCTTCGATTCAACTTGAGAATATTTATAACTAAGCATCAAATAATATAATTCTTGGGACATATAAAATCGCCCAATAAAAATTACAACAGTCACGGACGAGAATCTGATACTGAAATATCAGGGCGAGTCCGCCTGATCTGTTGTGATTTTTATATGGCGCGTATTTTATCGTCCCAAAATTATATTATTTGATAAACGTGTTATAATATGCTTATGGAAATGATAAAAAGCTTAGAATTATATGAACTATTAATATTTATCGCGATTGGGCTGGCGATACTTTTTTTCGGGTATCGTATTAAGAAAATTGCGTTTTTTATCATTTGGTTTTTGCTGGGGTTTACTTTAATGACCTATTTTATGCCGACTATCAATAATCTTGTGCCAGATATCGCAAATAATGATATATATCAATTCTTGCTTCCAATTGCGGGCGGAGTTCTTCTCGCGATGCTAGGGTTTACGATTGAAAAACTATGCGTTGGTGGGATATGCTTCGTGCTTGTGATGATGACAACAATTCAATACTTTGGTACGGAAATGTCGACGCTTGCGATTGGTGCGGTTATTGGTATCGTAATGGCCGGTGCCGCAGTAGCGCTAATGAAACCAGCGATCATTATTGCAACTGCTGTGGCGGGTTCATATGCTTTGACACTTGCTATTTTTGCTTTTGTCACATCTCTCAGCTTCGAGACATACTATTGGCCAGTTTTAATCGGTATTGCGGCGATTGGCGCCGGAGTCCAGTTCTTGACGACAAAACATGTATCATAAAACAAAAACCACCTCTTTCGAGGTGGTTTTTGATACAATTAGCTAGCGGTTGTTTAAGCGAGTTCGACAGTTGCGCCGGCTTCTTCGAGAGCCTTCTTCATTGCTTCAGCATCAGCTTTGGCGACTTTCTCTTTGACGGTGGCAGGAGCACCATCAACGATAGCCTTGGCTTCGCCAAGACCTAGTCCGGTAGCTTCCTTAACTGCTTTGATTACAGCAATCTTCTGAGAACCGGCGTCTTTCAAGACGACGTCATATTCAGATTTGCCTTCGTCAGCAGCAGCTTCTGCACCGGCGGCTGGACCAGCAGCAACAGCAACAGCTGCAGCGGCAGGCTCAATGCCATATTCGTCCTTGAGGACGTTTTTGAGTTCGTTTACTTCGAGAACAGTCAACTTGACTAGTTCCTCAGCTAATTTTTTAATATCAGTTGCCATAATTTCTCCTTTATATAGGAGGTGAAATTTTTCACTCGGGGTCGCGTCCCTCGCGCCCGTCTTCACGGGGCTCGGGCGCTAACCCTCGGCAGCAGCCTCCGGAATCCCCCGAGTCGAAAAATTTCCACCTCATTTTTAAATGGTTATTTGGTTACTAATTTGCGTGAGCTTCAAGCCCAGATACGATACCGGATAACCCGCCAGAAAGGCCGGAAATCGAGTCGGTAACTGGAGAGAGAAGTTGTGCGACGACCTGAGCGATCAGCTCGTTCTTGCTTGGCATTGCAGCTAGAGACTTGACTTCGTCCTGAGACAAGCTAATACCAAGATCACTGAACCCGCCAATGAGGTCTAGGGCGTTATGCTTCTTGGCAAACTCGGCTAGGACTTTGGCTGGAGCGACCTCATCGTCATCAGAGATGGCGTAAAGTAACTGGCCAGTGAGCCCAGTAGTATCAGTGTCTTTGTAGACTGCAATTTGATTCATCGCAACTCGCACTAAACGGTTTTTGACGACTTTGATCTTCACACCCGCTTCGCGAGCATTTTTACGAAGCTCTTGAAGCTCAGCTACGGTCAAGCCTTGATATTTGGCATAGACGGTAGACTTGGCGTTCTCTAAGAGTTCCGTTAAATCAGCAACCAATGTGTTCTTTTTATCCTTTGAAATTGCCATAAAAAGTCCTTTGGTTATTTTAATATTAGTCGATGAGCTAGCTAATTGTTAAATAGCGTCACCAAACAATACAAGAATTTGCCTCGGTGGCATGATTAAGGATTTCTCCCGCCACTGTCTTTGGTAACTATCTTCTATTATATCACACTTTGATTTATTTTGCAATTACAGCTATAATATATATTATGAAAGATTTTGACTATTTAGGAACGGGAGAGGTTTATCTTGACTCAGCATGCCAGTCCCTTCGCCCAAAGTGCGTGGTTGATGCGCTCGATAACTATTATTACAAACATAATTCTTGCGGTGAACGCGTGAAATATAAATGGGGCGTAGAGACAGATGAAAAAGTCGAAGCGACTAGGGAAAAGGTATTGAAACTCCTGAAACTTTCTGGGCGTAAGTATACAGTATCTTTTACACTCAATACGACTTATGGTATAAATCTGATTTTATCGCAAATTGAGCCAAGTCATTTTAAAAAAGTGATTACGAGCGAAATTGAACATAATTCGCCGTTTCTCGCAACGATGGCATTTTCTGAGCGAACGGGGCTACCACGCGAAGTAATAGAAAGAAATGAGGATGGTTCCATTGATGTAAAAGAATGTGATTTTTCTAAAGCTGTTGTGGTATTAAATTGTGCATCAAATATCGATGGTAGGAAATTACTTAATATTAAAGACGTAGTAAAGGCCGTGCATAAGGCCGGCGGAATCATTATTATCGATGGCGCACAAACAATGGCACACTCCCTTGATATTGTACAGGGAATTGAGGCTGATGCGATTTGTTTTTCGGCACACAAGATGTATTCAGCATCGCTCGGCGTGATTGTGTGGCGCGATGATTTAATGAAATATCTCGTTAATGGCTTTCTCGGGGGCGGCATGGTGGACGATGTTGAAAAAGATTCATTTGTTTTGTCGGCAGAAGGGAAGGAACATCGCTACACTAGATTTGAATCTGGCTTGCAGGCATGGGGCGAGATTGTGGCGCTAGGCAAAGCTATCGATTGGATAAATGGTTTACCGAAGTCTGCTTGGAAGAACCTGGAGGCAAACTATACGGAATTGTTTGAGTTTTTAGATGACTCAGACAAGGTTCATATGGTGAATACTAAAGCCAATCCAACGATGTCTTTTTATGTGGATGGATTAGATTCGCATCTTCTCGGTTCGGCTTTGTCTCGCGAGAATATTATGGCGCGAACTGGGTATTTTTGCGTCCATTATTATCTCGACCATGTTCTAGGATTACCGCCTCTGGTTCGTTTTTCGCTTGGACTGCATAATCGTCCTGAAGATATCGAAAAAGTTAAAACTATCATGAAAAAAGTGATACAATAGTTGTATTATGGTGTGCATAGCTGCTTTTATTATTCTTGCTCTTATTGGCGTGTTTGTGGCGCTGATTTCGATATTTAAACCAAAGGTTGGTAAGGCTTATCTTAAAGCTATGAAAAAGGCATGGGGATGCCTTTGGAAAAAGGTGCGTTTGCAGAAATGCGAGACCGGCTTTAAAGATGATGTGAAAAATAGCTTACTTTCGAAGGTGATAATTAAACATCCAAAGTGGGTGAAGCCTTTGTCGATAATAATTGAGGTTTTTTCGATTGTAATCGTAGTAGTAGCGGTTTGGGCGATTTTGACTGCCATTAAATCATTGCTAGCACTCTGGGCACTGGGGTCTTGTAACGTGACTAAACCTTCGGCGTGTTCTCTAGGCGCTGAGGTCTGCTCGATAGACGAATCCGAACCTTCCAATGTTTTTGAGGCTACTGGTAGATGGTTTACGGAGTGGGGTGAAATCTTTGAGGCAATTCCAGACAAATTCAAAACCTATAACGCCGATGATTACGATTTTGCTTATATTAGTATTAATAACGGTGAAGTTGCTGGTTTACCTGTCGTGGTAGATATTTTCGATCCAGGTTGCTCTGTTTGTATGATTTCGTATCGTAACCAAAAAGACACTGGCTTCTTTGACACGCATAATGTGAGGTTGGTACCATTTGCGATTCAAGATGCCGATGACAACTACAAATTCAAAAATTCAGAGATTGTGGTACGATATATGTTTGCTTCAGAACAGTACAAATCAGATTTGTCACTGTATATCATAGATAAAATCTATACTGGTAAAAACAGCGAGGGACTTTCGTACCAACAAAAGTTTAATGACGATTATTCACGCGAAGAAGCAATTAACAAAATTGAATCGTGGCTTAAAGAGGCTGGAGTCGATAAAAATGGCGTTGAAAAGATACGAGAGATCGCTAACTATCCAGAGACTGCTGACAAGATGAATGAGAACCGCGAAATAGTCGAAAAGCAACTGAGGGTTAAAGGTATTCCAACTATGATTATCGATGGCAAGAAGCATACTGGGCTTTGGAAGCCAGGAGAATAAGCATTAGTTTTTATGTAAAATTTACAACATTTTTTAATCGACCGAGGTTTTTTAGGTGGATAACTACGCATAATTCTACTTGACTTTACTATGGAGTAGGTATATTATAATAATAATACCATATTTAGACAGGAATGCGAGGTGATGTCTGAAATACCAGAAAAACAAATAAAGCGCTTGCGCAGTCTGCTTGGAGAAGCAGAGACTAATTTATCGGCTGCGAAAGAACTATTAATTTCTATCCTTGGTGATGGAGAGACTATTACTGCTCCGCGCGAGACGGTAGTTTCTAGCCCAGAAGGTAAAGTCATTGAAGGAATCTTCGATGGTCAAATAATGATTGGTCCAGATGGCAAAAATTATCCAGTCCCGGCTAATTATGCTTCGAAATCAAAGCTTGTCGAAGGTGATATTATGAAACTTACTATCACTGAAGATGGCAGATTCCTCTATAAGCAGATTGGTCCAGTAGAGCGAAAGACCGTGATCGGAACTCTAACTCACCATGATGATAAATACTTTGTAGAAGTTGCTGGTAAGGAATACCAGATTTTGTACGCATCGGTAACTTATTTCCATTTGCACGAAGGTTCACAGGTTTCTGTAACCATCCCTGCCAAGAACGACGAAGCTACCTGGGCTGCCGTCGAAGCTATGTTATAATTAATATATGAAGGCTTTATATAGAAAGTATCGGCCGACGAGGCTGGAGGATGTTGTTGCGCAGCCACAAGTGACTGAGCCTTTGATTAAATCATTGGAACAAAATCGGGTTTCTCATGCATATCTTTTTATTGGTCCGAGAGGTTGCGGCAAAACAAGCGTGGCGAGAATTTTTGCTCACGCCGTGAATGGTTTTGATTATAAAGTCGAAGACGAATATGTTGATATTATCGAAATCGATGGCGCGAGTAATCGCGGGATTGATAATATTAGGGATCTTCGCGAGAAGGTCGCTATTGCGCCGACGCACGCAAAATACAAAATATATATTATAGATGAAGTTCATATGCTAACTAAGGAAGCCTTCAATGCACTTCTAAAGACTCTAGAAGAGCCGCCCGAACACGCTATATTTATTATGGCGACCACTGACGCTTATAAAGTACCAGTAACGATTACTTCAAGAGCGCAGACCTATACTTTTAAGCTTGCTGATTCAAAAACGATGTTTGATTATCTGAAGTCTGTCGCCAGCAAAGAAAATTATAGTATTTCGGATGATGCTCTTTCTATAATTGTGAGGCGAGGCGGTGGATCATTTAGAGACTCTCTATCGCTTTTGGAACAAATTTCAACCTTATCTGACGAGTTAATTGATGAAAAACTGGTCGTGAAGGCTTTGGGGCTACCGCAAGATGAACAGATTAATAAACTACTGACCTGTTATGAGGCTGGCGATTCTCAGCAAATATCTGGGCTTTTGAAAGATTTGTTGTCGTCTGGAGTAAAGGCGGAGACGTTGGCAGAGGAAATCATTGCCAAAATCATTGAAAATCCGAAACCGACGTTAATTAAATTACTTGCTAAATTGCCCGATGTAAAAGCGCCGTTTCCAGAAGCGAAATTGTTGGTTGCTTTATCTCTTCAAAACGTGGTTAAACCTGTTTCTTCGGATGCGCGACTTGGATTTTTAAGCACCTCATACGCTGGACCGCCGGGAAAGGCTGAAGGACGTCAATCCAAACATATTACTTTGGGGGACGGGTCGCTCGCGCCCGTCGTTACGGGGCTCGCGCCCTCATCCTCGGTCGTAACCTCCGGAAGCCCCCAAAGTAATAGTTTGCGATTGCCGTCCAATCAACCTTCACAATCTGTCGATTTCGACTGGGATGGGTTTTTGACGAGGGTGCAGAATCTTAGTGATGTGGTTTATTCACAGATTAAAAAGTGCAAATACACTTATACCGATAATACGCTAGATATTTATCCGATGCGGAATATAATAAAGACAATTCTAACAAAAGAAAACAATAAAAAAGTCATAGTGCAAGCAACGGATGGGCTTGTAAAAATTACAATACATGAGGCTGATGAGCACCCTAGTAGCGAAAAAAAGGACGCTGTGCTCGAAAAAATATCTGATATAATGGGTGGAGAGGTAAGAAATGACGGAGGAAAAAGCCCATTCTAATAGCATCAAGGTGCCACCGCACGACGAAGTTGCGGAGAAGTCTTTGCTTGGTGCGGTCTTGTTACAGGATTCGGTTTTGCCAGAAATTCTGAATGTTTTAACACCGAACGATTTTTACGAAAAACGTCATCAGATTATATTTGATGCAATGGCTAGTTTGTATGACCAACACAAGCCAATTGATTTGTTGACGCTAACATCGGAATTAAAATCGAGAAAAGTATTAAAAGATATTGGTGGAGGCGAATACTTAGCTGAACTTTCTAATTTTGTTCCGGCGGCTTCACATGCTAAAGCCTACGCTGAAATTATTGAAAAAATGGCGATTCGTCGCAGGTTAATTAGCGCCGGAAGCTTGATTACTGAAAAGGCGTTTGAGGATGATGTTAATACAGATGACTTAATTGGCTCTGCGGAGGCGAAGCTATTCGAGGTTTCTGACAAGATTGTACGGAGTGATTATGTTTCGATGGATTCACTCCTAGCCGATGCATTTGACAGAATTGAGAACTTGCATAAAAACAAGGGTGCACTCCGAGGACTGAAGACTGGATTTCGGGATCTCGATAAGAAAACGGCTGGTTTCCAGAAAGGCGATTTGGTTATCATTGGTGCAAGGCCGGCAATGGGTAAAACCACATTGGCGCAAAATTTAGCATATAATATTGCTAGTATCAACAAAAAGGCTGTTTTGTTCTTTTCGATGGAGATGGCGTCAAATGAAATTGTAGACAGAATTGTTTCGGACGTTTCTGGAGTCAATAACTGGAATATCAGAACAGGCAATCTCACCGACGAGGAGTTCCAGAGAATTGGCGATGCGCTCGCCGAAATGGACGAAATACCGATTTATATTGACGATACTAGCTCGATGACGATTTCTGAGCTTCGAAATAAAGCCCGCCGTGCTATGCACGACCATGATATCGGCATAGTGATTGTTGATTATTTGCAGCTCATTCAGGGTTCTGAACGCTACAGGGGGCAACGTACGCAAGAGGTTTCGGAGGTTTCGCGCGGATTAAAGATTTTAGCGCGTGAATTAGGTATTCCAGTAATAGCTCTCGCACAGCTTTCTCGTAATGTGACAGGTAGAGAGAATCCTAGACCGATTTTGTCGGATTTGCGTGAATCTGGCTCTATTGAGCAAGATGCTGACCTAGTGATGTTTTTGCATCGCCCCGACTATTATCACCAAAATGATGATAACTACGAAGAAACTAATATCACTGAGCTATTGATCGCTAAGCATCGTCATGGCGCTGTAGGTAAGATTGAATTATATTTTCATCCCGAACTACTCAGATTTATGTCGCTCGACAAAGAACGATAGTGTTGTTTTGATTTTGTTTATGATATAATAGATTTGTGAAGAAAACAATTGTTTCTAAACTTTTTTTGTACAGATATCGATTTGTGATTGGGTATATTTTGCTTGGAATTACTTTTTTGGCTCTTCTTTTTACGTTGCCATTAATAGCACAAACTGGTTTATCTGATGCGGAGATGGATTCGGCTACGAGCTCTTATTATTTAGGGCGAAATGGTATTTTGAATGGCGACTTAGTAGATTTGCCTTACAGAATAGTACAAAAGTATTCCATAACATTTTTGGGTTTATCTGCTTTTAGTGTTAAGCTTCCGAGTATTCTGGTTGGAATATTACTGGGGTTCTTGCTAATACTACTGCTTAACAGATGGTTTAAAAGCAATGTTTCGCTTTTGGCTTCATGTCTTATTGTGTTGTCGACTCCGTTCTTGTTTTTGGCAGGGAATGGTACACCGCTGATTATGGTCGTTTTTTGGCCTACTCTCCTTCTGTGGTTGGGTTCAAAAATCCAGGGCGAGAAACGCCCAAAGCCGATGTATTCGTTCATGTTTGCTATCGCAATGCTACTATCTATTTTTACACCATATATGATTTATTTTGCGATATTTTGTGTACTATTTGTGGCACTTCAGCCACATTTACGTTTTATAGTGAAAGATTTGCCTAAACTTCCGCTGATTATTGTCGGGTTAATCTTGGTTGGGGGTTTTGTATTGCTTGGAATTAGCATCTATAACCATACCGATACTATCATGGAACTATTGTTTACCAATAATTTCCAGATTGGTAATTTCTTCGGTAATATCGTGAAAGGATTTATGCCGGTATTCTCTTGGTATAATAGCGTTGAAAGTGTTTATCTATCTCCGTTGATTAGTTTGCCAACATTCGCGCTTGCATTAATTGGACTTTTTTCGACTACCAAGGGTTTCTTTGCCTCAAGAAATTCTATCGCTACAATTCTTCTAGTGTTCTGTATTATTATTACTGGTTTTAATCCTAGCGCCGTTATCTTCTTTATTCTGCCTTTTTCGATACTCATTGCGCATGGTCTAAAGTATTTGCTTGAAAAATGGTATGGATTATTCCCGGAAAACCCCTATGCAAGAATCTCGGCGCTCTTGCCGCTAACTATCTTGTTTAGTATTATGATTTTCCCGAGTTTGATGCAGTATATCTATGGTTATCGGTATAGCCCGACCGTAGCAAATGAATTTAACTACGATGTGGAAATAATAAAGAAGAACTTAACGAACGAAAAACTAGTAGTTAATAATAGATATGACTTCTATAAGATACTCGAGGGTTCTTCTGATATCGAAATTGTCGACAATATGACGAATTTGCCGATTTTTGCTGTGCTAGGCAAACTGGAAAAAGTTCCGGAAAATTACTCTCTATCTAAAATTATCACCTCGCCAATGAGAGATAACTCTGATATAATATATCTATATACTTTTACCGAAAAGAAGGAAGGAGAATAACATGGGTCAAACATTAGACCAAATGAAACTACTAAATCAGTTGCGCAAAGCTCAGAAAGAACTAAAGAACGAAATAGTCGAAGTTGAGGCTGGTGATGGCGCTGTAGTCGTGCAGATTAATGGTGAGCTCAAAGTCAAAAAAGTTAAAATCGATCCTGAAAAAGTTGACTTAGACGATATTCACGAACTTGAGCGTTGGATTGAGAATTGTATGCGTGATGGATTCGCAAAGGCTCAGGAAATTGCAACCGACAAAATGAAGCCTCTAATGGGTGGACTTTCTGGTCTCGGTCTTGGCGGAATGTAATAATGCTGCCACAAGCTTTTAATAACGTAATTGACGCTTTGTCTATGCTCCCCGGAGTTGGTCCGCGCACTGCCGAGCGATATGCTTATTATCTTTTTAAATCAAACGATAAAATATCTGATAATATTGCTTTGGCGCTGTCAAATCTACATTCTAGCGTTAAGTCTTGCCCTGTAACTTTTGCATTAATTGATGCCGAAGATGAAGTTTCGCCTTTTTATAGCGACCCTGAACGCGATAAAACTACTATTCTAGTAGTGGAAGAACCTCTAGATATTTATGCGATTGAACAGACGCGTGGGTACAAGGGAACTTATCACGTATTGGGTGGAGCAATCTCTCCCATCGATGGCGTGACGCCTGAACAATTACATATTGGTGAGCTAATTAAACGTGCGAATAATGACAATGTCAAAGAGATAATTATCGCGACTAATCCTTCGGTTGAAGGAGAATCAACCGCACTATATCTAGAGAGAATCTTACACGAGCAAAATCCGAATCTCAAACTCACGAGACTTGCACGGGGGCTTCCGCTCGGTATCGATCTCTCATATGCAGATCAAATTACCTTAAGTGCAGCACTTGAAAATCGGACTGATTTATAATTGCTCTAATGCTTTAAAGTCTACTTTAGCCATTTTAGTCTTGGGGAGTTCGGGCAGGAAGCGGATTTCGCGTGGAATCTCGTATTTGGCGAGATGTTTTTTGTAGATACTGTTTAGTTCTTTTTTGATGGCGCGTTCTGATGTGTCTGGATTTGCCACGACAAATACGACGACTATTTCGCCGCGAAGTTTGTCTTCATGACCTACGGCGGCGCAAGCGGCAACGTTTTTGCATTTTAAAGTAACGTCCTCGATGTTGGCTGGATAAATATTGTAGCCATTACTAATAATCATACGTTTGAGACGGGTACGGAAATGGACTACGCCGTTTTCATCTATATAGCCTACGTCTCCGGTGCGAAGGTATTTTTTGCCGTTAACAGTGATGAAGGCTTCGGCGGTTTCTTTAGGCTTGTTGATATAACCTTTCATGACTGCAAGACCGCGGACCAGTATTTCGCCATCATTGCCTTGTTTGGCGGGTTTTTTGGTCTTGAGGTCCATGATAAGCACCTCGTTGTCTGGTAGAGGATAGCCGATAGCGTCCGGATCTTCGGCGACTTTGGGTGGTGAAAAAATGAAACCACCAGATGCTTCAGTGAGACCATAGCCGTTTTCAATCTTGGCTTTGGAGCCATGCTCCTTAAGAAAATCATTGATCGATTCTTTGCTTGACATACTAATCATGTCGCCACCAGAAACGACGTATTTGACGTTTTTCAGGGCGTCCTTTTTGAACTTGATCTTAGTGAGGTATTCGAACACTGTGGGGACCCCAACTAAAATACTGACTTTATACTTTACGATATAGCTCTTGAATTTCTTGGGGTTGAACTGCGGAATCAGAAAAGAGCGCGCGCCATTATATAATGGCATATGAATGCAGCATCCTAGACCAAAGGCGTGAAAGTTGGGCAAGAATGCCATAAAGGAGTATTCGGATTTAAACAATTCCGGGACTAGGTATTTCGCACCGAGAGCCTGAGCATTGAAATTGAGGTTTGAGAGCATGATACCTTTGGGTTTGCCGGTGGTGCCGCCCGAATACATGATTACGGCATCGTCTTTAGGATTAACGCGCGCATGAGGATTACCGATGAACTTATTGGCTTTGAGCAAGAATTTATCCCAGGTGATAATGTTTTGAGATTTCTTGATGTGGTTTTTGCGCCCCTTGGTGAGTTTGTAGATTATGCGAACTACGCTTGCCATCGAGCGCGTGGGGGAGACAACGATAACTTGTTCGAGCTCGGTGTTTTTGATGATAGCTTCGACTTTGGGGTAGGAAATGTCAATGCATAAGATGATATTGGAATGGGCTTGATTGACGTAGTCTTCAATTTCTTTTTCGCTAGAGAGCGGA
Organism: Candidatus Saccharimonadota bacterium; assembly: GCA_017516075.1. Lineage (GTDB taxonomy): Bacteria > Patescibacteriota > Saccharimonadia > Saccharimonadales > Saccharimonadaceae > Nanosyncoccus. The sequence continues at coordinate 62,347 of JAFWDS010000021.1, read as the reverse complement.
TGAATCATGTTAGCGACGGCGCCGATTTCGTTGATAGCATAGAACATGTAGATTGCTTCTGGGGTGTTGGGCATACAGACAGAAATCCGGTCGCCCTTCTCGGCTCCAATTGCTTTTAGCGCGGCGGCGACTTTATTGATTTTTTTGACCATTTCTTTGTAGGTGATTTCAGTGTCGAAATATTGCAAAGCGATATTGTGTGGCCACTTACAAGATGATTCATACACAACATCGTACATACCACCATCGAAGTATTCGATATCGTGTGGCATTTTATCTATGTAAGAGTACTTGGCGCGCTCAAGCTTCATATCAAGCCTGCGCAAAGTGTTTTTGAGTTTGTTATAAATGTATTCTAAAGGCATAGGTATATTTTAGCACATTACAATAAATTATGATATAATCTGGTTATGGACAAGAATTTTAGAGTTAGACTCATCGTAGGATTTAGTATGTTCTTTGTGGCTCTGATTGCATTGTATTCTTTCGATAGTATCCCTTTTAAAATTATCTTTGGACTATTTGCCTTTGTGTCATTTATTGAGTTAATGAGTTTTTTCAAAAAAAAGTATTCTTTTTCTAATATTATCTTGGCAATTTTAGAGACTGGATTTTTGATTTACGGGACGATATTTGTAGCGCAGATTGATGCGATGCATTTTTGGTATATTATCTTCGGTGTATGCGGATACGATATTTTTGCATATTTGTTTGGCAAGGCTTTTGGCGGGAAGATTTTTAGGAAATCGCGTCCATTCCCGCATATTTCGAAGAATAAAACTTGGGAAGGAACAGTTTTGGGACTACTATCTTCTTTTATGTTGGTCTTAATTTTGATGATAACGCTAGGGAATTTTAGAACAGATTGGGCATATTTGCTTTGTGGCCCACTAGCTCTAATGGGAGATTTATTTGAAAGTCATTTGAAACGCACCTTTAATGTCAAGGACTCGAATGAAATCCTAATTAAGAATCAATTCTTTGAAAAGTTAGAGCTTGTAGTAGGTGGCACAGAAGGACATGGGGGATTCTTGGATAGAATTGATTCTACTGCTTTTGCAACGACTGTACTTTTAATTATTTCGTTTTTTGCGTAGGTTTTTTGATAACTGTTTTGTAGCCTTTGTATAGGTAATCTATGCCTGAGAAGATAGTAAGAGCAAGCGCTAAATACAGAGCAACATTGCCAAGGATGGTAAAGAATTCTAGGTTGACGATGAGATTAAGAAGAAGGATAATGAGCGCAATCATCTGAATGGTGGTTTTGAGTTTGCCGTAAAACGAGGCAGCGATAGTGATACCATCTCGCGCTGCCATCATTCGCATGCCATCTACAGCATAATCGCGCACTAAGATGATAGCAAATACCCAAATTGGTACAATGCCGAGACAAACAAGAGTGAGGAAAGCAAGACTAGTAAGCATTTTATCGGCTAAAGGGTCAAGGAAAGCACCGAGATCGGTAACCTGTTTGCTATTTCTGGCCCAGATGCCATCGATTTTGTCGGTGATGCAGGCGATGACAAAGACGACCAGCGCGACGATTTTGGCCCACGTGTCTGGTAGTAATACGAATACCATAAATAGTATAGATAACACCATCCTAATAATTGTAAGAATGGTGGGACCGGTTATAGTTTGGACGGGTCTTGCCGAGCCTTGCTCTCTTCCATTCGAGCTCTCGCGAGGCGTCCCCTCTAGAGCCGTCACCTGCCCATGTTTATCACTCATAACACATCCTTTCGATGTTCTACTTGCCAAGCACGGATGCGAGCAAATTTGGCGGCGAGGACGTCGGTAGACCATTTGTCACCGAGCATGACCGTCTCGCTAGGTTTGGTTTTGTATTCTTTCATTGCTTCGGTGAGTTTGGTGCTCATGGGTTTTTTGGCCCACCAAACACAATCTACGCCGATTGGTTCGCAGAATTTTTGCATCATCTTTTTGCGGCCATTGTTAGATATAACTACTATTCTAGTGCCAGCGGAATTGCATTCTTTGACCCACTCTTGGAGCTCATCGGCTGGTTCCTTTTCGGAATGAAGTCTCAAAGTATTATCTAAATCACATAAGAGAAGTTTGACGCCTTCTTTTTTTAATAATTTTGGCGTGACGTCTTCGAATCGTTCAAATTTCTTGTCTGCACGAAAAATAGTCATATTTATATTATAGCACTTTCGATGGGTCCTGTCGAAACATTTCGCTCGGGGGCGCGTCGCTCGCTCCCGTCGCCACGGGGCTCGCGCGCTACCTCTCGCGCTGCCGCGCTCCGAACCCCCCTTCGCTGAAATGTTGTCGCCACCCATCGATGTGCTATAATTTAGATATGTACGATAAATTTACAAAATTTCTGGAAGATAAAGAGAAGATTTGCATTATCCAGGCGGAGAATCCGGATGGAGATTCTTTGGGGTCGGCTTTGGCGCTAGACTACTTGCTGGACGCTAAGGATGTTTCTTTGTATTGCCCTGTAGATATCCCGAAATACTTGCATTATTTTTCCGATTGGTCCAGAATTACGAACGAGTTTGATTATAAAGCAGATGGGTACATTATTGTAGATACAGCCGCGCAAGTATTGCTATCAAAGCTATTAGACGATACAGCGATTCGGAATAAGTTATACTCAGCACCAATTTTAGTGATAGATCACCATGAGACTCCAGATGATATAGCATTCCCACATGAAAGCATTATTGAAGTACGGCCGGCATGTGCGGAACTGATTTATCGGATTGCAAAAGACCAGGAGCTTGAAATTGGCAAGGATGCGGCGGAGGCAATGTTCCAAGGATTATTATCTGACACTTTGGGGCTAACTAGTGCTTCGGTGACAGCGGATACTTTTGAAGTTTGCGCAGATTTGTCACGACTAGGAGCAAATATTTCGGAGTTAGAAGAAAGACGCCGCGAATATATGAAAAAATCTCAAAGAATTTTAGATTACAAGGCGGATTTAATTAAAAGAATTGAATATTCATTAGATGGGGAACTGGCTACAGTGCATATTCCGTGGGATGACATCCGCGAATATTCTGATGAATACAACCCGAATGTCTTGATTTTGGAGGAGATGAGATTGGTGGAGGGTGTGAAAGTAGCTGTAGCAATCAAGACTTATCCAGATGGTAAATTAACTGGTAAAGTGCGCACAGCTTCGGATGCGCCAATTGCGGAGAAAGTCGCCGGGTATTTTGGTGGTGGTGGACATGCTTTTGCTTCTGGATTTCGTACTTATGATGTTTCCTATGAAGAAGTCGTACAGGATTTGGTTCGGATTGTGCCAGAATTATTAGGGGAGCTGTTATGAAGAAATTGATTCTAACTAATACTTATGATGTTTGTAGAAGTGGAGAACCAAAAGTATGCGTAGTAATGATTCACGGAATTGCTTCCGATTCGACAACATATAATGAGGCACACGAATTCTTTGAGGCAGAAGAATCTTTGAAGGATGTTAGGTTTGTGAAGCTGGATTTACTAGGTTCTGGATTATCTTTGAAGGATGATGCTTTGAATTATAATTATGACGAGCAGTTAGAAGCTCTCCGGAATGCAATCCTAGAGCTCAAATCCGAGGTACCTTTGGTGCTAGTGGGGCATTCGCTGGGGACTTTTATCGTAACGAGATATGCTAGCTTTTATCCTAGTGAGGTAGCTAAACTGATTTTGATTTCGCCACCGATTTACACTGAAAAAGATTACGATAATCCGTTATTCTTGCTAGGCATGGAGGCATTCAAAAAATCCGTAGCGGCGCGTAGTGAAGACATCTTAAAAGAAAAAGCATTTATTGGTTCGATGGAGAACATTGTGATGGACCGCAAGAATTATGGTGTGCTGGCTAAAGTGAAAGTACCGACAGTAATAATATATGGTAAGGATGACAAGTTGATTGCACCACACAATATACCGCAACTTCTCAAACAGAATCCAAATATTACTGCGATTAGGACTGCTGGACGCCATGGTGTTTCGCGCGATAAATACACCAAAATCCCGGCGATTTTAAAGGAGGTGATGGCGAATGAAACTCTATAATACTTTGGGGCGCGAACTAGAGGAGTTCAAGCCTCGGGATGATGTTGTGAAAATATATACCTGTGGGCCGACGGTATACGCCGAAGCTCATATTGGAAATCTCACAGCCTATATCTATTGGGATTTGCTAGTGAGAGCTCTGCGCACAAATGGTTATAAAGTAAAGAGAGTATTGAATCTCACAGATGTAGGGCATTTGGTATCTGATGCAGATTCGGGTGAGGATAAACTAGAAAAAGGGGCCGAGCGCGAAGGGAAAAGCGTGTATGAAGTGGCGGATTATTATATAGAGAAGTTCCGCAAAGATTATGATAGTTTGGAACTTTTGCAACCGGAGATTTGGGCGAGAGCGACGGATTACATCGAAGCCGATATGGATGCTGTAGATAAGATGACTGAGAATGGTTTTACCTATGAAACAACCGATGGCATATATTATGATACTTCTAGATTTCCTGAGTATGCGGATTTTGCTAAATTGGACCTAGCTGGATTACAGGCTGGTGCTAGAGTAGGATTTTCGGATGAGAAGCGTAATATTTCGGATTTTGCAGTCTGGAAGTTCATTAAGCCAGGCGAAAAACATGCGATGCGTTGGGATTATTTGGGGCGACCTGGGTATCCTGGCTGGCATCTAGAGTGTGCTACGATTATTCATAAGGAACTTGGTGAGCCGATTGATATTCATACAGGCGGCATAGATCACATTCCGGTACATCATAGCAATGAAATAGCTGAAATGCATGCAATGACTGGGAGGAAGCTTTCTCGCTATTGGCTGCATTGCGATTTTATTACGATTGATGGAGAGAAGGTGTCGAAATCGCTAGGTAATACTTATTCTCTGAGCAACTTGGCAGAGCGTGGGTTTTCGCCGATGGATTATAAAATGTGGGTGCTGTCTGGGCATTATCAAGGGACGAGGAATTTTACATTTGAATCATTGGAGTCTGCGAAGAATCGCAGGTTGAATTGGCGGAATAGGATAGCGCTGCTATATCAGAAAGTCGATAGCACATCTCTGGGCGGGTCCTGCCGGGCATTTTCCTCCCCCAAAAATGACGGCATTTTTGGGGGACCCCCTCCATGCCCGTCACCCGCCCAAAATATACTCTCCTCCGTCAACAATAATCTCAATTCTGCCGAGGCATTCGCGATTATCGACAATTCAGAGCTATCGATGGAGGATTGGCAGAAGGTTGATGAGTTGTTTGGACTAAGATTAATTGCTGATTCGCCGGAGATTTCTGAGGAAGTTAAGAAGCTGATTGTTGAGCGTCAGAAAGCGCGCGAAGCGAAAGAATATGCTAAATCAGATGAGATTAGAGACTTATTGGCAGAGCAGGGGATTACCGTCAAAGACACTCCAACTGGCCCAGTGTGGCAGTATCTGAAATAGATAACATAAAATACACACTAGGATTAGTGCCTTGTGCGCTTAATAATCTAGAATAACGTTATCTGATTGTCCATCGGTTTCTCTTAGATTATTTTGAATCGTATGCTTTCCGTTACCTGTAGGAGATTTTAATTCCCAAAGAATGTTCGTTTTTAAAACATATAAATCTGGCGATTTGCTCTGGAATCTGCGCATAAAAATTATGCCGCTTCCAATCAACCCTCACTCTATTTTCAGAACTTGACTTGCTACTTCCTTAGAACAAACTCCATTAGTTTTCTTCGCTAGACTTGTTCTGTTGATAGTTTTGACAAAATCCGGCAGATGTGAGCGCTTTATGCAGAATTGCGGTCGTTCTTATGGCGTTTTACGATTCTTGCCACCCTTATGCGATGCTTGTTTAAGTAATACTCAAGGGGGTCGCTTATACGCTGAAAAATCGTAGAGACTACAACGTGCCAAATCTAGTAAATGTTCTGAAAATAGAGAGAGGATTGATTAAGAACGATTAAGCGGTACTAGGATGATCTAAGACATCTAATACTTCTGGCGTAGCTCTTATTGTAATAACGCGTACCCGGATAAACGTTAGAGTTACTAACGTACAGATAGTCGGCAAGATTATAACTATATGAAGTAGACGACCAATAAAGACCATATTTACCCTGATTAACTACCGACGAATTATTATAGTTGCCGGAATAAATAAAGTTATTAGGGTATTTACGAAAAGCTTTGGTAGCAGTATCGTTATTTGCATTGGTAGTATTATTATCGTAATATGCATCTGCCTGAGCCACGCTATCGTTTGCTACACTACCCATAATAGTGTACCCTAGATTGTAGAATTCGCGCCAGGTGGTTGGATCTCCTGTAACGTTCACAGTTGTGGTAATTGTTCCACCTGTTGGCAAGTGCCAACTATTAGGGCAGAGCGAAGTGCCAGTAGTAGATTGGTTGAGCGTGTCGTTGTAAATAAGGTCTGCTATAGCGGCGTGCCAATTATAATAATTACCATAAGAATACATAGCGCTATTATTAGTTGTTGGGTTATTGGTAGCCCTAGCAGACGTATTTGTATTGTTGTAACGCGGCATACGATAGCCGGGACCATCCAATGTACCTATATTTATAGTAGCGGTACCTTCCTGGGTGCCAGAATAATAAAGACTATTTGCAGCGGTGGTGTCAGAAAAATTGGTACTTTCCGCCACAGCTAAGCCAGAAAAGTTACCATAAGTTGAACTAGTGCCATACCCCTCCGCTAGTAAACCAGTAGAGTTATCAACATTAGTGCTTTCTAGGCGGAGGTTTTCTATCATCCAGCAGTTGCCGTCGGCGAGTTTTGCTACTGCGTAGGTTTCGTTATCGCGTTGGTCGGTAAGGGCGGTGACGGAGCCTATCGACATAGTAGTATTGTTCGGGCAAGAGAAGCTCTGGAGGTTGCCAGCCGACTTAATCCAATGAGCATAGAGCGAAAGTCCTGAATTATCTCCAGTGTATTCACCAGCTGTGAAGGTAATGTCTTCTTGTGGTCCGAAGAAGCCGGTGCCATCGGAATAATCATAAGTCTTGCTCCATCCCGCGAAGCCATAGCCTTCGCGGGAAAAGTTTGAAGCTAGCAGCGTAATTGAAGTATCGGATGCGGACACTGTTTGGCAGCCCATAGTGCCTTCTACGTTTTGTCCATTTGGATAATAGCAGATTTGTCCTGCCCCAGTAGTTTGCGGAGCAACCGAATTTGCGCTAACTGGATGTACCATGGTGTATTTGACTTTTCCATTATAGTTTCCGGCTGGTTGATCGGGCTTTACAAAAGCGGCGTAAGTAGAAGTAATAGAAGAGCCAGTAGAAGTATCGGTATTAGAAGCATACTCAGCTACTTTCATGTAAGCATTTGGTACTTCGTGATAACTACCAAAACTGTTTTGAATAGTAGGGGTATAAGCACCACTTACAGCATTTACTTTCATCGCCCAGTTAGAAGTATTCCCAGAAGTAGCGGTACCAGTAGCTATATCGTAAGTTGGATTAAGTGTTCCGCCTAGACTCGCTAGTAGTTTATTATTCCCATATTCATTATTAGCATTTCCTACTGCATATATAGCATATCCTTCTGCATCATTACATACTACTTTAAGTGTAGTTTGTCCTATCTCGTCTACATATTGCCCAGGGTTTACTATAGTAGAATGAGCCGAGTCTATCGTAGCAGTCATAGTGCAGGCCTCTGCTACTGTCACTGTAGCATTAGCCGTAGCGCTTTCGGCACGAGAAACGCTAGATGTGAGTATTTGTGCAGAAATAAGCATAGCGGTAATAAACCCAACATCAATAAGCACAGCCTTTTTCATGTTCTTATTATAACATATGTGTTATATAGACGATAGCTATTTTTTGACACAGCGGATGGAGACACCTTCGGTTTTGGTGTTGAAGTTGGTGCCTGGATAGACTGTAGTGGCAGTGAGGCCAAAGCTATAAGCATAGTTACTACTAGCAGACGTAGCCGACCAATAGTATCCACTGACACCTTTTCCGGAATTGGAAGAGCCGGTAATGCTGCCAGAATAGATAAAGTTAGCAGGGAAGCTTCTCATGAGCTTTGACGCTATAGTACCATTGGTGCCACCATCTACATTATAATATCTGGAACGATTAGTGGTCCAAGTATCGTTTGGAGTTGTACCAATGATAGATTCGGCTAGAATGCGATAATCACTACTAGAGCTCCTAGTATCATTACCGGCGACCGGCAGAGTCCAACTGCTTGGGCAAAGTGATGCGGTAGTGGCGTTTTGATTGTTTTGCGAAAAGTATTCGGTATTGGCGATAGCGGCAGACCAAGTATAATAATGACCGTAGCTTCTAATATTATCGCTTGGATCTTGCATTTCGTTTGCAACCGAACCTAGTCTGGTGTTGTTGTCGTTATAACGCGGGTAGCGGTATTCGGCATAGCTACCAGTAATATTGGATGAACTATAAAGAGTATTAGCCGTGCCAGTGTTATTAAAGGTGTTGGTTTCGGCTTCGGCGAGAGTAGTGAAGGCGCCGCCAAATGCGTCATTGGTGGATTGAGTGTCTGCGGGGGTAATAGTTGCATCATGACCAAGACGAAGGTTTTCGATAGTCCAGCAATTGCCATCAGCTAACTTGGCGACAGCGTAAGTTTCGTCATCGCGTGAGTCGGTGAGAGCAGTAACGTCACCAACATTTAGACTACTACAGCCGTCCCATTCTTGAAAAGTCCCAGCAGATTTGATCCAATAAGCATATAGAGATAAGCCGTCGTTATCACCAGTATAAGTACCAGCCGTGAAATCAATATCTGCATTAGGCCCATAGAAACCATTTGGATCAGAATAGTCGTATGTCGAGGACCAGCCGGCAAAACCGTAGCCTTTGCGTTTGAAATTGGAACCCCAAAGAGTTGCACCAGTATCAGTGGTTTCGACAGGTTGGTCACTCATGGTATCTGTGACGTTTGACGCGTTAGGATAGTAGCCGATGTATCCAGAAGGAGTGACTTGAGGTTCTATCGGGAGCTCGCTGGCGGGATGAATAAGAGTATATTTAACTTGCCCAGTGTAAGTGCCGGCAAGTTGAGTTTTACTAATATAAGCCGAATAGGTCGTAGTAAACGAAGCACCAGTTGCGGACGCACCGATATCTGTAGGATTCTCACGGCTGATTACTCTGGTATAATCGTCTGGTACTACATGATACTCATCAAAATCGTTTTCAATAGCTACTGGATAGGCTGCGCCGGAATTGGTCTGAACTCTCATAGCCCAGTTGGAGACATCTGGTGTACCGGCTGATGTGGCAGTACCCGTAATGATATCGTGATTTGAGCCTAACGCTGAGCTAGTGAGAACAGTGCTACCAAACTCTTCGCCAGTAAAGCCTACAGCATAAACAGAAAAACCTCCTTCGTCATTACAAAATACTTGAAAGGTAGTAGTACCGATATTGTCTCGATAGGTGCCGTTATTAATTTCGGCGTTGTGGCTGGTCATACCATTGGCGCTCATCGAACAAGCAGAAGGAACGGTGATAGTGACATTATCGACAACGCTATTTTCCGCCTGTGCATGCGTAGACATTAATGCGATGCCTTGTATAAACGTGGTGCCAATGAGGCTACCAAGAATGATAACTCGCCGTTTGATTTTCATTTTCTTGACCTTTCTGTTTGTTTTTGTTTTGGCTTTTTGTTAACTGGTATGACCTTATCCAGATTAATTAAGCTACTTTCATTATAGCGCTTAAGGTAAGATTTGTCAAGAGACTTATGGATGTTTAAAGCGATTTATAGTAGCGAGAAAGGAAAGCGGTTTTGTAATCTTGAAATGTATCATTCAGGAGACTTTCGCGAATGTTGTCGACTGTTTTCACTATGAAGTGTTCGTTGTGAATGCTGGCTAGGACTTTGGCGGTGATTTCGTTGGTTTTAAAAAGATGGTGGAGATAGGCTTTGGTATAATTCTTACAACATTCACAATCGCAATCGTCTTCTAGGGGTGTAAAATCGTGCGTGTACTGGGCGTTTTTGATATTGATGCGTCCGTCTTTGGTGTAGAGAGAGCCGTTTCGTGCCATTCTAGTAGGACCAACACAATCAAAAGTATCACAACCGTACTCTGCGCCGATAAACAAATCCACTGGCTCTTGGCCCATGCCTAAAAGATGTCTCGGCTTGTCGTCCGGGAGGATGGAGTTGACGGTTTTTAACATTTCATCCATGCCGTCGGCCGTAAAAACACCACCAATGCCGAAGCCATCAGGGTCATTGGATTTGCAATACTCCGCTGATTCCGCTCGGAGATCGTTGAAAGTGCCACCTTGAACGATAGCGTACAAGTACTGCTCCAATCGGCAAGGGTCCTGACCGAATACCTTTTCTTCGGGTCGCGTCGCTCGCGCCCGTCGGCACGGGGCGAGCGCGCTAACTCTCGCGCTGCCGCGCTCCGAAATCCCCTTAGAAAAGGTATTTCGGTCACCCTTGCCAATCAAGCTTTCTCTGATGCGTTCGTGTTCAGTGACACAACGATCTAGCCAAGCGTGAGTGCGGAGCATGGCTTCTTTCATGTCATCGTAGCTGTCGGATTTGGCGAGATGGTCGAAGGCCATATGAATATCTGCGCCAATAGCCCACTGGGCTTGCATACTAGACTCCGGAGTCATTTCCAAACTTGCGCCATCGATATGGGATTTGAATTTGACGCCATGTTCGGAGATACTAACATCTGGCAAGCTAAAAATCTGAAATCCACCGGAATCAGTGAAAGTGGGGCCGTGCCAGCTACAAAAGTTTGCTAGACCGCCGGCTGATTTGATGAGCTCGGTGCCTGGGCGGAGAATGAGATGATAAGTATTTGCCAGAATCGCTTGAGAGCCGAGGCCTCTCATTTCTTGCATTGTTAGGGCTTTGACCGTGGCACGCGTGGCGGCGCCGACGAAAGCCGGCGTCTTGATATCGCCGTGCGGGGTATGAATAACCCCGACTCTAGCTAAACCTTCTGTTTTGATAATATCGAACTTTAACATATTAACATCGAGTCTCCATAACTTAAAAAATTATACTTTTTGTCGATTGCGTGGTCGTAGGCATTTTTAAGATGGTCCCAGCCGGCGAAGGCGCTAGCAAGCATTAAGACTGTAGATTTGGGAGCGTGGTAGTTTGTAATCAGAGCGTCGACTAGTTGAAAATTGAAACCAGGATAGATAAATATATCGTCTTCTCCTTCGGTCTTGCCAGTTTTGGCATAATATTCTAGAGTGCGCGCTACAGTAGTACCAAGCGCGATAACGCGAGGACGCGAGTCGCCAATGATTTCACTCCGGAACGCTTCGTCACGCCCGTCGTTACGGGGCTCCTCGCTCCGCTCGCTCCCGTCGTCGCGGATGCTCCGGAGTGAAACATTGGCCCCCTTGCATCTCTTAACACGCTCGATTTCACGTATCGTGTCTTCTGGGATGTGAAACCATTCTGAGTGCATTTTGTGGTTTTCGATTTTGTCAGTACGGATGGGCAGGAAAGTGCCGAGACCGACGTGGAGAGTCAAATACTTGATAATTACGCCTTTCTTTTTTAGACGTTTTAGCAAGTCTTCGGTCATGTTAAGTGATGCAGTAGGTGCCGCAGCGGAACCCATATTGCTCGCAAATACGGTTTGATAACGTTTTTTATCGTCTTCGGTAGCGTCTCGATGAAGATATGGCGGTAATGGAACCTCGCCATATTTTTCTGCCAGTTCATTGAGCGGAATATCAGATTCAACTTCAGCGATGCCGTTTCCAAGTATGCGCTTAACATAGATTCTTTCTGTGGCCAGATTTTTCTCAATCTTCGGGGCGCGTCGCTCGCTCCCGTCGACTAAAGTCGCCAGTCGGTCGTCGTCTCGAAAGAACGAACCAGTTCGTTCTTTACTCGACTCCTTCGACAGTCCGCCACGGGGCTCTCGCGCTGCCGCGCTCCGAACCCCCTCAGATTGAGAAAAACTCTGGCCTAAGACAAATAGTTGGTCATTTTCATGAAGTTTTCCACGGTACATGACACGTTGAGGCTCATCGCCGTGTTTTTCCAGCACTACCAACTCGCGTTTGCGACCGTCGGGGAGTTCGCAGAACAGCCGTGATTGCATGACACGCGTGTCATTCAGAATCAAAACATCACCAGGATTCAAAAACTCATCTAGATTGCGATAATATGAATCTTTGATCTCGCCAGTTTTGCGATTCAAAACTAAAAGACGAGTAGAGCCGCGTTCTTTGGGAGGGAACTTGGCGATGCGTTCTTCCGGTAAATCATAATTATAATCAGATACTAGCATTTTTTGAATCCTTTTCGATTTGTTTTTGATAACGCTCTTCTTCGGAAAAAATACAGCCGCAGTATTTTTGCATATAGAGGCCTAGCTCGCGGGCTTTTTTCTGACCTTCACGGAAGCCTTCACGAAAATCGCGATAGATGAATTTGATGCCAGATTTCTGAGCTAAATCCTCGCAAACTTTTTTTAGCTCATCGTGTTTTTGGTAAGGCGAGACTAAGAGCGTGGTGGTGAAGGCGTCATAGCCGTTTTCTGCGGCATAACGCACAGTTTCGCCGAGACGTTTTTGGTAGCAATAATTCACGCAACGATTCGAGATATCATCTATGACATTTCGACAGAACTCATCGAGACCATATTCTTCGTTGATTATTAGTTTTGCGTCGACCTGCCTTGCGTAATCTTTTAAACAATCACGGCGAGTTTTGTATTCGATGAACGGATGGATGTTGGGATTGTACCAAAAAAACGTCGGCTCGAGACCTTCCTGACGCAGACTATCAATACAATACACGCTACACGGCGCGCAACAAACATGCATAAGAAGCTTCACGGCAATCCTTTTTATTATATTTATTATATATTATTGTACCATATCTTATAGTTTTTAGCTTGATACTTTTGTGAGATTTTTTTAAAAAAACATAATTCTTGTGTTAATATATAAGTATATGAGTGGTGGTGTTGAAAAAAACAATAATAATGGGCTTCTTGTTGTTTTGATTGCCCTAAGTCTGCTTTCAGTCATATTAGTAGCTACAATAGTTGTGATTCATCTACCGAAGCCTAATCCCGAAATGGGCAATAACTCTGTACTACCAGACGAACTGAAAGACAATAATCTCTCTAAACCCGATCAGGTAGTTAAGGATGTAACTTTGATGCTAAACAATCCACAATATAACAACGATGATATCGTTTCTTATTATAATACAAAAATCCGTGAAGCTCTCGATAACAATGACTCCATGCTCGCTATTGAGATAATTATCCAGAAAATTAATTATTATGCCACCATAATGCAAGATTGTGCCGCTATTAAGAACGATGTAGGCTCTATTGATTTGTCGCCGTACTCAAAAGAAGAAAAAATGTACTTAGCTTCTCGTGTTGCCTCAGTGGCGATAGATTGTGAAGATGATGAGCTGCGGGAAAAATGGGAAAACCTTTATCAAGAAGAGAGGAGTAAAAATGAATAAAAGATGGTCTCTAGGTCGTTTGTACTTTACCAAAATGATGTTTGTCATCGTACTTTCTTTCTTTGGTGTGCTGTTAGTTTTAAATGAAATTGCGTTTAGCATTGAAGGGGGTGGTGGAAATACTGGTGGAACTGATGCTAATTGCTCGAATAATGCTTATTTGTATCTTTGCGGTTCAAATGGAAGTGAAGGCGGCGGAGCTAGTTGGAGAATTTTTAAAACAGACAATGGATGGGGGCTTGATGATTGGACTGGATATGGCGGCGATATACTTCAGGCGGGTTATAAAGGTCAAGCAATGAGGGAGTGCGGAAGGACAGGATGGTTTGCGTCTTTTGGATGGGATGGAATGTATGGAAGCAATTATGGGTACTCTAATTTTAACTTTCAGATTGGTCCCGCAAACCGAAATGGATTAATCGCGTGGGCGTCTTACAATAATTACGGCGCAAAGAATTACGAACAGATTAAAAATAATTATTCAAATAACACCAAGATTACTGAAGGAGCCGCATTGGCCTTGTATAGAGAAGCCGGGCATCCTAATGTCGCTAGTATTCCAAATGGTGTTGGCTATTTCTGTGTGGAGGATAGCTATGTTTTAACTCTGCAATCTATAAACGCGGATGGATCTTCACTTTCTAGCGTAATCCCGAATAGAGATTCTGGTAAAGTAAATGCTGGGGATAGAGCAACCGTTGAGCGTGGAGTTGCTGATGGATATACATTTCTTGGGTTTGCTAGTTCGGTCGACAACGGAAAAACGGGTAACTATGTCACGAGCACAAACACCAATAGCGACGTCTATGTTTCGGATTCTAATACTAAAATCAATATTAAATCAATTGGTTCAAATGCAACAATGTACGCGGTTTACATTCGTAACGAATTTAAAGCTAGAGCACGAGTAGGTAGTGGTACAGATTGGAGTAATGTGGCATACGGACAGAGTTCTGGTTGGGTCACAGAGGGGAATGCTCCTACTTCCGAAATAGAGTGTGCTGACAATAGTGGTTGCACGGCCGGATTTTGGTTCGACTTAAAAACTATCCACGGCTCCGGAATGACTACGTACGTAGTACAAAGAAAAAATACAAATGGAACTTGGAGTAATGCTACAATTGGTAGTATTATAACCAACACGCTTGCCCCGGCTACTTCAAACAACACAACTGATGGCGAAAGAGTATATTTTGGAAGTTTAAAGCTTGGTATTGATAGCACTGCTTGTTTTAGAATAAAATACAAACCATTTGGCAGTTTGGACAACACTACTGAGAAAGTGGTTGGAGCTTGCGCACACATTAAACCTTCTACGTTTGAAGGTAAAACTACCCTTATTAATGGTTCGACCACTACGAACGCTGGCTGGACTGCCAACGGAAACGTCAGCGAGCAGAATGCGATTATTCCGCAATGTTCAGCCACTAGTGGTTGCAAGGTCTCCTTCAGGCATTATCTGAAACGCACGTCTGGAATAGCATCAACAACGTATTATGTAACTAGGTCGTCAAATTTAACTAATGCCACTAAGGGTGTTTCGGCTGGAACCATTAAATCAGAGACGACTTTTAATCAATCTGGCGAACAGCTAGTCAGCCAGAGTAAAAATGTAGTTTTATATCCTGGGATGGTAGTCTGCGAAACATTATTCTTTAAACCCAATAATAAATCGGGGACTAGTTATACACATACGAAAATATGTGTGAAAGCTGAGGGAAAATCCCAGCCGGATGATCCTGGTGACCCAGACACGCCAGAGGATCCAAATGAACCATCTCAAGATGATTCGTTTATCAATATTAAGGTTCGTAATAAAAATGTGAATGCTTATAATAGATTTCAGCGCGAAGTTTATGCGAAACCATTTCAAACCGTCGAGTATCGAGCAACTTATAATCCGGTGCTACAATATACTTACTATCTAAAACCCGAAAAAATGCAAATCGATGGAGGAGTACTTCGTCCGGAAGGAACTATCGTTAATACAACTACTGCCCTAGGTTCACTATTTAACACATATAAATCTAGTAACATGGGGAATTGGAATAATGGAATAAGTATATATAGCCGAAATAGAGATGATAGTGTTGAAAAATATAGAAGAGATTATTACTATGTTTCCACCAATCCACACATTAATTCTAAATATCGTCCTGGTGACTTTACGAAAAAAGTAGAGACCAATGAACGAATAGTTTCTGGAGATGATGTGGGTATTAATAGTATTAATCTAGACGAAATCGTGAGAACTAATTATAGTAATAACACCAAAACAACGCCAAGACAGGTTTCTTTTGGGGTATCTAGTAATCTCAATAAAGCTAACGTCAACACCGGCAGCTTGCAAAAAACAGCACGCGTGAGAGTACCTTATAATTTTATCCTGGTGCCCGAATTGAATGTGCCAGACAAAAAGATAGTTTCTGCTGGCGAGGCGATTTCGGTTGGATATACCGTAAATGTCGAGCCACGCGAAAACGCTGTGACTACGAACAACAAGGAAACGGAGGCTTATGCAACTGTCGTTGAAGAGAGCATCAGCAAGCTAATTGTGTATTATCCAAGTGGTTCTAGTCCAGCAGAAGTAGAAGCTAAGACAAATTATGGTAATGGCAGAAATGCGCAACTCTGCGAAGAATTATATGGTTTGCCGGCCGATGATCAAAAATGTGGTTATGTGACGACGGAATATAAAGGGGGCGATAAGCGACTTAATAGTAATAGTAATACGACGGGCGAAACTAAAACTGAGAATAAGACATTCTATGCTAAAGACGAAAAAGCTGGCTCCAAAGTCTGTTTCGCGGTGGCAACATATCCATCAAGTAGTGGAGTCGATACCAACTGGAATAATATCGAAGGGAGCGGCAAATGGAATGTTACTAAATCCCGTTGTATTGAAATATCTAAAAAACCGAGTATTCAGATATGGGGCGGAAACGTGTATTCTGCGATTGGAATTGAGACCAACGTAGCAGTAAAGAATGATTTGGCGGGTTATACGAATTATAGTATTAGTAATGGGAGTGGTGGTGGCTCGCATATATTTGGTTCGTTTGGTGAGCTCGCCGTGATATCTAGAGGTAACGTAGAGGGATTTGCTAGCGGTGCGGGGACAGGGTATAGATTGCAAAGCATCAATGAACTAAATAATCAATACGGCGTATGGCCAAACACTAGCCCAGCGAATGGAGAAGGAAACAATAATAATATATTATCTTCTCCTCCTGGCGGGAGTTTAGAACCACGTGTGGACTTTTGTAATCGCGTGCGCTTAAGTTTTTCGAATGATAATTGCGAAAGTAGTGTTAGCGGGATTGGTGATGGAACGAACACCGAGAGCAACCAACAGAACAAGATTTCGATTATCAATAAGTTGATACCTGGCGGAGAAAGTACTATTGATAATTATGAGTTTACTATTAATGCCGAAACTAAAAAATATGCTTATTCTAAAGACAAGAACATTACGATTCAGGGTGGCGAGGTTAGTAATGGTATAAAAGCCATTCATAGCGACAATGTGATTACAATTACTGGAGATATTACATATACTGGCAATTATGCCTCAGTGTACGATGTACCAAAAATCGTGATTTATGGCAAAAAAGAAATACGGATTGGTTGCAATGTAAATAGAATCGATGCTTTGCTAATAACTGATGGAAAAGTTATAACATGCTACGATCCGAACGACAATGATAATATTGAAGAGCACATTAATGAGCAGAAGAATTCTAGACAACTAGTGATTAATGGTGGCATCATAGCGGCAAACATCATCGCAAACCGCACGTATGGTGCGGCGACTGGTGCTAATTCGATTATACCGGCTGAGATAATTAATTTCGACCCAACCTTATATATGTGGGGCGGTGCGGAGACACGTTCCGAGACTTCAAATGTAGACCTTACGACGACATATCTCCACGAATTGTCGCCTAGGTATTAAAATCTTTCGCAACATAATAATATTTATGCTACAATATATCTATAAGGAGGTTTATGTCAAAGCAAATTGAAACCGATATGAAAACTTTCACTAAATTTTGGTTGGTGCCACTAATTATAGCCTTTTTATTGTTTTTCCTGTATAAAGCTGCAGCTGGGCTAATCATCGTCGGTATTTCAATTTTCTTGGCGTTAGCTTTGAAGCCGCTAGTGCATAAGGTTAATCATTTTTTTACTAAATGCTTTGGTAACGACAAAAAGCACCGAAGTCTGTCGGCAGTACTGGCGTATTTCATTGTAGTGATCGTGATTGGCGGAATTATTGCTATTGTGGGGCCAGTAGTCGTAAATGAAACCGCCAAATTTATCCAAAATTTCCCGCAGACTTTTGAGCGGACCTTTGGGGGCTGGGACGGGGTTAATAGTTTTGGTCAGTCAATTGGTGTGCAGGATTTGCATGCTGAAATTGAAAATGCTCTTAAAGGTGTTTCGGAAAACCTGATGGGAGTTTTGGGGAATAATCTGATGTCTAGTGTGAGCGGCATAGCAGACATCGTGATGAAAGCAGCATTAGTACTTGTGCTCACCCTTTTATTCTTGATGGAAGGTCCGGATATGATGGAATCCATTTGGAAAAGTTTGGGTTCTGGTGAGGATAAGAAAAGTGTTGGCGTGACCAAGCGAATAGTTTCGCGCATGGCTAATGTAGTTTCGACATATGTTTCAAGACAGGTGTTAGTTGCAGTGATAGATGGTTGCGCAACTATGTTAATAGTGTTTGTTTTGTCGTTGATATTTGGTTTTTCGTCGAGTTTAGCTATTCCGATGGGGCTGATTACTACACTATTCTATCTTATCCCGATGTTTGGGCAGTTTATTGGTGGGACTTTGGTAACTCTGCTCTTGATTCCGTCCAGCCTGTGGGGTGGTTTGATTTTTGCGGTTATTTATATATCTTATTCACAAATTGAAAACAATTTGATTGCACCAAAGATTCAGGGAAACGCTTTGAATTTGCGCCCTGTAGTCATCCTGTGTGCAGTTACTATTGGTGTATATATGTTTGGACTACTTGGCGCGATTATCGCGATTCCGATTGCTGGTTGCATTAGAGTATTGATTGAAGAGTATCCTAATATCAAAAGTGCGAGATAAAAATGCCCCAAGAAGAACCAGATATAGACAGTAAGAAGTTAGTGCCTAAAAAAATCGCCAAAAAGCCACTACTGATAGCATTGTTCATTTTAATAAATATTGCCGTAATCGTAATTACTGCGGTACTTGAATTTGGTAATTCCGAAAACGCGGCGGCACTATCGGATGTGAAAATGAATTGGTGGTTTTTGATTCCGGCGACACTTTGTTTTGTGGTGGCGCTTTGGTTCGAAATTAGCAAATATGTTTTAATCATGCGAGAGATGTCACCCGACAAAGCCAAATTCGACTATAGGCGTGCGCGAAAGGTAGCAAGGCGCACGGTGCTACTAGGAAGGTATTATGACAACATAACGCCAGCCGCAATCGGTGGGCAGCCGTTTCAGATTTATTATATGCGCAAGAATTCAAATTTGCCGAATGGTGTTTCGACCTCGATTCCAGTTTTTGGAATGATTTCTGGGCAAATCGGATTTATTATAATTGCGGTGCTTTGTTTTCTGTTTGGGAGCCTATCGATTGATAATGCAATGTTGATTGGTACGGCATGTTTTGGCTTATTGTTTTATGCTTTTTGGCCGGTCACGGTGATGATTGCAACGTTTTTGCCGAAAGCTACTTCCGAAATCATTGGCTTGATTGTAAAATTCCTAGCAAAAATCCATATCGTCAAGAACAAGGACAAAACCATCAAGAAAGTAAACTACGAAATCAATGAATATGCGAAGTGTGTGAGGAAAATTTTGTCGACAAAAGGATTATTCCTAAAAACTATACTGATGTCGGTGATATTTAATACGTTAATTGCGATGATCCCGTTTTTTGTCTTGAATGCATTTGGTGGGCAGGTAGATTTTTTGCCGTGTTTTGTGACAACAGTTGCGGTGACTTCGGCGGTGTATTTTGTACCAACGCCTGGTAATGCCGGGGCGGCAGAAGGTACCTTCTTTGTGGTATTTTCGGCGCTTTCTTCTGGATATGTGTTTTGGGCAATGTTGGTATGGAGATTCTTCTCGTATTATGCCTATATATTGATGGGGCCAATTATTTATATGAGGATGCATTACGAAAGAAAGCGAGAGAAAAAGGATTAAAATATGTTTAAGTTGTTTAGGTTTTTGAAACCATATTGGTGGCAGTTGATTATACTAATACTCGCAACAGGAGTACAAGTATGGACTACACTGCGTTTACCGGCGTTGATGGCAGATATTATTAATGATGGTATCGTGCCTGGGAACACAGACTATATATGGGTGACTGGCGCGAGAATGATAGGTCTCGCGGTGATTTCGGCGATTTCGTCTTTGGTGTCGAGCTATTTTGCAGCAAGAGTTGGGACGAGCTACGCTAGAGATGTGCGGGAAGCGATTTTTACACGAATTATTAATTTTAATCTGCTAGATCTCAAAGAGTTCAGCACAGCTTCGCTTATTACTCGTACGACCAATGATGTAAATCAGGTACAGATGGTAACTATTATGATATTTGCTATTATGCTCCGGGCGCCACTATTCTTGGTGATTTCGATTATTATGGCAATCCAGACCGCGCCGGATATGAGTTGGATTATTATGGTAGGAGCTGTCTCAATTATTGGCTCGGCGATTTTGATAATGTCTTTGGTAATGCCGAAGTTCAAGATCTTCCAGGAATTAATTGATAAGATTACTTTGATTACGCGAGAGAATTTGACTGGGCTAAAGGTGGTACGCGCTTTTGACAATGAAAAGTTAGAAAAAAAGAAGTTTACTAAGACTAATGACGCTTTGACTAAACTTTTGATTTTTATTGATAAAGTTTTGGAGCTACAGAATCCGTTGATAAATATTATATTTA
Organism: Candidatus Saccharimonadota bacterium; assembly: GCA_017516075.1. Lineage (GTDB taxonomy): Bacteria > Patescibacteriota > Saccharimonadia > Saccharimonadales > Saccharimonadaceae > Nanosyncoccus. The sequence continues at coordinate 41,924 of JAFWDS010000021.1, read as the reverse complement.
ATGGCACAACGCTTTTATGTTCGTGGGTGGGGATTTCGTTGCTCTCGAAAGATTTCGCATATCTTGGCAATATGACGGCGTTCGCGCAGTATGTGGGACATGTAATGATGTCGTTTTTAATGATGTCGATGCTATTTGTGATGCTACCGCGAGCCAATGTGTCTGCGCATAGAATTAACGATGTCTTGAAACGCGTGCCGAAGATTAATTGGAAAAACAAAACCAACGGCGTGCCGGATAGGGAAGCCAAAGTGGAATTTAAGAATGTGGACTTTTGTTATCCGGAAGCGAATGAAAAGGTGCTGGGTGATGTGTCGTTCGAAGCGAAAGCTGGCGAGACGACGGCATTTATCGGTTCGACTGGATCTGGAAAATCCACACTCATTAATTTGGTGCCAAGATTTTACGAGGCAACAGCTGGCGAAATTTTAATCAATGGCTTATCTATCAAGGAATATGCGAAGGATGATTTGATGAAGCGAATCGGATATGTACCACAAAGAGGAATGTTATTTGCTGGAACGGTGAAATCTAATATTAAATTTGGTGCGCCAGATGCTACAGATGAGGATATGCGCAAGTCCGCCAGAATTGCGCAAGCTGAAAACTTTATCGAAAAATTGCCAGAAAAGTACAATTCGCACATCTCACAAGGCGGGACGAATGTGTCTGGCGGACAGAAACAGCGTTTATCGATTGCTCGGGCGATTTGTAAAAAGCCGGATATATTTATCTTCGACGATGCTTTTTCAGCGCTGGATATGAAAACCGACGCGAGGCTTCGCGAAGCTTTGAAAGAAATCACCGATTCCGCAGTGGTTTTGATTGTGGCGCAGAGAGTTTCTACCATCAAAGATGCGGAACAGATCGTGGTGTTAGACAATGGACGCGTAGTAGGGAAAGGCACGCATCTTGAGCTACTCAAGAAGTGTAAAGTTTACCAGGAAATTGTTAAGTCGCAATTCTCGGACCAGGAGTTTAAGACAGAAATGAAAAAGGCGGAGAAAGGAGGTCGACGTGCGTAAAAGACCAGGTAAAAAGAAGCTCGATAAAAGCATGTGGCAGTCTTTTAAAGTATTCTTGAAGTCTATCAGAGGATATCGTTTTCCGATTATTGTTGCAATAATCCTAACAATTGGTTCAGCAATTTTGGGGCTGTTTATTCCAAAAATCCTTGGCGATATGACGACAATCGCGGTGACGACGTATCCAGAAATGGACTGGTCGGCGCTAGGTGGTAAAGCAATTCTTGCGATTGTTTTGTTTATTAGTTCTGCGATTTTGAACTATGCACAGGCATATATTTTGGCGGTCGTATCGGCAAAATATACTAGGGAACTTCGTGAAAAGATTTTGGAAAAAATCTTCCGACTGCCGATTGCCTATTTTGATAAACATCAATATGGCGATACGTTGTCGAGAATGGCGAATGATGTGGATGTTTTGACTACATCAATGTCGCAGGAAATTGCGGACATCTCGCTGAGTCTTACTACCCTCATCGGCGTAATGATTATTATGCTGACGATTTCGGTACCGCTATCCTTGATTTCGTTTGTAGTGGTGCCAGTTTCGGTAATCGTAGTTGGAAAGATTATGAAGTATGCGCAAAAGTATTTCCGCGAGCAGCAGAGTACGCTGGGGGTACTAAATAGTGAAATCGAGGAAGATTATGCTGGCGAAATTGTGATTAAATCTAATTCGTATGAAGGTCCAGCGCTGGCTGAGTTTAGTAAGATTAACGAAAAGCTCACGATGGTATCAAGGAGGGCGCAAATCTATTCATCCTTGTCATTCCCGGTAACGCATATTTTCACGAATCTTGGATATGTGGCGGTCTGCGCACTGGGTGGTGTCTTTGTGGTGCAGAATATCATCAATATCGGTGATATTCAGGCGTTCATCCAATATGTATCGCGGTTTAATCGTCCGATTACTGAGATCGCGTCAACTACTTCTACTCTGCAAGCACTGCTTGCAGCGAGCGAACGCGTGTTTGAATTTTTGAACGAGCCGGAAGAAGAGCCGGATGCGGAGCCAGCTAGGATAGTAGAGAACATTAAAGGCGAAGTAGAATTTCATCATGTGGACTTTGGGTATCTTCCTGGTACACCAGTGATTAAGGATTTTTCGGTAAAAGTGGAGCCCGGGATGAAAGTAGCGATTGTAGGACCTACTGGTGCCGGCAAGACGACTTTGATTAATTTACTCATGCGATTCTACGAAACGGATAGTGGGTATATCACGATTGATGGCGTGCCGACGCGCGAAATGAAACGAGCGGATGTGAGGAAATTATTTGGGATGGTGCTGCAGGATACTTGGCTGTTTTCTGGAACGGTGGAGGAGAACCTGCGCTACGGGAATTTACACGCTTCGCTAGACGATATTAGGAAGGCGGCGAAAGCGTCAAACGTAGATCATATTATCGAAGCGCTGCCCAAAAATTATCATTCGGAGATATCTGAGGATTCGGATAATATTTCGGCGGGCGAGAAACAACTAATTACAATCGCGCGCGCAATGGTAGCAAATCCGCCGATGATGATACTAGACGAAGCGACGTCGAATGTGGATACGCGTACCGAGCAATTAATTCAAGATTCGTTTGAAAAACTGACTCATGGACGGACGTCGTTTGTGATTGCGCATAGGCTATCTACGATTCGGAATTCGGATTTGATACTAGTGATGAAAGATGGAGCGATTGCGGAACAGGGGAACCATGAACAGCTTTTGAAGAAAAATGGTTTTTACGCAGAATTATATAATTCACAGTTTAGCGAGAATTAAATCGAAGATTTCTTCGATGGTGCCGGAGGCGTCAACAATTGTGAGGCCGAATTCTTTGGCGATTTTGGGATAGGCGGAATTGACTTTTTGTTGGAATTCGTCGGCTTTTCTCTCAAAAGTTTCGGTGGCTTTGCCGCGGTTCTTTTGGCGAGCCAGACGAACTGCGTCCGAGACCGTGAGGATGAAGCCGTAGTCTGGATTGAAATACTTTTCTGGTAATAACTCTTTAGTGAGGCGAATGATTTTGCTTCTAGACACACCCTCACCATAACCTTGATAGGCAAGCGTAGACCAATAGTTGCGAGCGGAAATTACAATGCCGTTTCTTTTTAAAACTGGCTCGGCGATTTTTTTCCAGAGTTCGATACGAGCTACTGTGAATAATAGGACGTTTGAAAGCGGTTCGAAATTGTAGCCGCGAGTTAGAATCATGTCGTGCAAATCATGCGCCTGGGGCAAATCTCCGTCTGGTTCTTCGAGCATGACGACTTCTTTGCCTTGGTCTTCATAGTATTTTTTGAGCAATTCGGCTTGAGTGGATTTGCCGGTGCCGTCTTGACCTTCGATGACTATATACATTCTAAATACCTTTCATAGCAAGCGGGGCAAAGGGCGCGGTATTCGATTTTGCTTTTGCCATCATCTATTAAAATATCTGGACCATCGGCAACTAATTTGTCATCCAAAAATCTAGCATTCAAAGTGGCTTTGTGGCCACATTCACAAATGGTTTTGATTTCTTCGATATCGTGAGCTATTTGGAGTAGCCGAGTGGCGCCTTCAAATCCACCATCTTCGCGGCGAAAATTGAGACGAAGCCCATAGGCCATTACAGGAATGTCGAGTTTGATAGTAATCATCATGAGCTGGTCGGCTTGAGCTGGAGTAAGGAATTGTGCTTCGTCGACTAAAATACATTGGACGTTTTTATAGTTTTTCTTGACTTCTTTAAAAATGTCTATATTCTGATCAAAACAAAAGTCGGTTTCTCTTTCCGGACCGATGCGAGTCAGGAGCTTGGTGCCGTTTTTGGTATCGGTAGCTGGTTTGATCACGCAGACTTTGTGGCCGCGCTCTTCGTAATTGAAAGCGACTTGGAGAAGCTGCATAGTCTTGCCACACCCCATCGCGCCATATCTAAAATACAGTTTTGCCATACTCAAATTTTACCATATTATAATTCTTATGTTGCGTTTTTTTGACTAGTGGGGGGTTGAATAGTTTGCCTCCTTATGTTACTTTGCCCATATGAAAGAAAACGATACTAATTCTAAAAAAGAAGCGGCGAAGAAACTATCAAGTCTAATTCTAATTAATGAACATAGTATTAAAGGCATAATACACGAAATCAGAGGCCTACAAGTTATACTAGATTATGACCTCGCTAGAATATATGGCTATTCGACAAAAGCATTTAATCAGCAGGTTAAAAATAATATAGCAAAATTTGATTCTGATTTTATGTTTAGATTAAGTCGGGATGAGATTGTTGAATTATCGAGGTCAAAAAATTTGACCTCGATCCAACAAAAGGGCGTGAAAGGTGGGCGTTCCTACTTACCATACGCTTTCACCGAGCAAGGTATTTATATGTTGATGACGGTTTTAAAGGGTGAACTAGCTACAAAGCAAAGTAAGGCTTTGATTAGGACTTTTAAAGCATTGAAAGATTATTATTTCTATCTTAATGGCACTTATCCAAATATCGACAACAGAATCAATAGCTTAGATAATCGTTTATATGTAGTTGAGAACAGAATGAAAGAAACTATAACAAAAGACGAAATTGCGCCATTCCTATTAACTTTTGGTAAATTGAAAGAATCTAATGAAATTATTTTTATGAATGGAGAAATAATTGAAGCAAAAAGCACGTATCAAAGAGTTTACAACCGGGCGAAAACGAGTATTTATATAATAGATGATTATATTGATATTAATACCCTAAATCTACTATCCACAATTCACGCCAATGTGCGCGTTGTGGTTTTTAGTGATAATGTTGGGCACTATTTGCATAAGAATGACATCGATGCTTTTAGGCGAGAGTTTCCTGAAATCCAAATAGAGTTTTATAAAACTCGTGGGATAATACATGATAGATTTATCGTAATCGACTATGGTACCGATTCTGAAACTATTTATCATTGTGGTCCTTCGTCCAAGGATGCAGGGAAGAGTATCGCTGGTATTTCTGAATTCCGTGATAAAAATGTATTAAAAACAATGAGAAATGTTATTGAGCATTTATTTAAAAACCCTCCGCTTTATTAATATTGTTCATCAGAAATTCATATTTCTTTTTTTTCAACGTTGAAACGTGCGCCGCATAAAAATTACAACAGGTCAGGCGGATTCGCCCTGATATTTCAGTATCAGATTCTCATCCGTGACTGTTGTAATTTTTATCGGGCAGTTTCAAAATGTTTCGAAAAAAAGAAATATGAATTATAATCAATTTATGCATGAGAGTTGGAAGCCGTTTTTGAAGAGTGAGTTTGAAAAGCCGTATTTTAAGGAATTATCTGCATTTTTGCACGAAGAATACGAGAAGAAAACAATTTATCCGCGGAAGGAGTTGGTGTTTCGGGCGTTCATGACAGATCTCGATGAAGTGAAAGTGGTGATACTAGGACAAGACCCGTACCATACACCTGGAGCGGCGGAAGGATTGGCGTTTTCGGTGCCAAATTCGCAGCCGATACCGCCGAGTCTAATAAATATATACAAGGAAATTGATGCGGATATTGGTAAACATGCCAATCCGCGCGGAAGTTTGTCTAATTGGCAAAAGCAGGGAGTGTTACTTTTAAATACCGTTCTGACCGTGGAAGCACATCGACCAAAATCGCATAGCGGGAAGGGTTGGGAGATTTTTACAACCGAAACTATTAAATATTTGAACGAGAAGAGGCCGCATCTAGTGTTTATTCTTTGGGGGAGAGACGCGCGGAACAAAAAAGTGCTAATTGATACCTCGAAGCACTTGGTTTTGGAGTCGGCGCATCCGTCGCCTTTGTCGGCTTATAATGGGTTCTTTGGGAGCCGACCGTTTTCGAAATGCAATGAGTTTTTGAAAGCAAATGGGATGAGCGAAATTGTATGGTGATTAAAAATCGTACCAGCCTTCGTCGTAAGCGTCTTCGATGATTTCGCGACACAGGGCATTGCAATCATCGGCATATTCTAAGGTGGCGCCGTAATAGCCAAACTGTCTGTCGTATTGTCCGGCGGAATAGGCTTCGTCTTCTAGGTCGTCCCAGCAACGACCAGCTTCTTCGTGGTGGCAGGAGGAAGTGGTGGATGGGGTGGTGTAAGTTTGGGCAGGAGTCTGAGCGGGTTCTGGCGACGATTCCGGTGTTGATGCCGGAGTTGGTGTTGGCGTCGGCTCTGGAGTTTCGGTGGTTTCGGATGTAGGCTCCGAATTGGTTGTTTCTGTTTTGGTGGTTTCTGTTTTAGTGGTTGGTTTGGTGGTTTCAGTAGGAATTTGCGATCCTGAATTATTGTTTGCATAGGGAATTGCCAGAAATGAGATTATTAAAATCAAAATCAGTGAGGCTCCGCCAAACCAAAGCCAAAAATCTTTGTTGATGCTCTTTTGCTTTTGCTTCATGATTTGATCCATTGGGTGAGGCGGGCGTGCTCGGGGGAATCGGCAGGGTAGGAATCGATGATATCTTCGATGTAAGTTTTGCCATTAGATAAATTGAGAGTCTCGACACCTGGCATAGAAGCGAGGAGGCGCACGACGGCTTCGTCGGTGTCGATGTTGGTCATGGATTTTTTGGGGTCGGAAGAATAGGAATGCACGCGGAGCTCTTTGTAAACAAAGCGTTTGATGCCAGCCTGAAGACAGTATTTGAGACAATTCTCACAAGTGGCGACGCGATTGTAAACGGTGCAGCCAGTGAGATCTTGATGCGCAAAAATCAGAGCGTTCATCTCGGAATGAATGGCAAAATAATATTTCATAGGGCGCTCGGACAAGGTCAGTTTGGATTCTTGGGAACCCTGGACTAAACCATTGTAGCCAGTAGAGACGACGCGTTTGTTCTTGTCTACTATGACGCAACCCATTTTGCTGGAAGGGTCTTTGGATTTCATGGAAACCGCCTCGGCAATTTCCATAAAGTATTTGTCCCAGTCTTGCTGTTTTTTATTCATATTTCCTCCATTGATAATTTTATTATAGCATATTTAAAATTTGTGTTATAATAGGGTTATGGTTAATGCGAGGTGTAGAGCATTATTGGTGTTATTTGTATTATTTGCTGGGTTGGTTTTTGCGCACAGCGTTTTCGCCGACGACGTAATAGACGTAGTAAATGTGACTGTACCAGTGTCTTGTAGTATGTCTGAAGCGGTTAGTGGTAATACGGAACATACAGCTACTATTCGTAATAATGAATATGAATCAGACATTGGACTCACAAATATTAATGTATTTTGTAATGATAAAGATGGATATAGTGTATATGCAATAGGATATAGTGAAGATACATATGGTAATACAGAAATGGTGTATCAAGGAAATGATACTCCTGCTCCTTCTAATATAATAACTGGTACTGCTACAAGTGGAAATACATCTAACTGGGCAATGAAACTAAGTGCAGTAGAAGGAACTTATGCTCCAACAATACTAAATGGATTTGGAAGCTATAGGACTGTACCTAGTACATATACACAAGTTGCGACATTTGCAGCACAGACTGATAATACGATTGGTTCTACTATACAATCTACTTATGCAATATTTGTTTCTCCTACACAACAGGCTGGGACTTATCAAGGGAAGGTGAGGTATACTTTAGTGCATCCGAATAGCGAAGTACCGCCTACCCCGCAAGCCACCGAAGCTGGTAAAATTTGCTACTATCCAAATGGCTCTAACGTTGAGGGGACTATGGGATGTCAGACTATTCCGGAGTCTGGAACTACCGATGGCGTTTCTCCTACATCTGCTACTCTTCTTGCATCTAACTTCTCACGCGCAGGATATGGCTTTGCTGGGTGGAGCAAGACCTTTGATTATTCTGATAGTACCGGATTTCTCGGACCACAGGAATACATAGAATTCACCGAAGGTGCTTATTCTGGCAACAATAGTGGTCTGTCGCTTTATGCGCATTGGGTGGAATCTGCTGGTAGTCTACAAGGATGGACTTGCCCGAATAATACCACTATGCCAGTTGGAGCCGTGACCGCTTTGACCGATTTACGAGATAATGAGACCTACGCTGTGGCTAAACTCGCCGATGGCAATTGTTGGATGGTTGAAAATCTGAGATTGGAGAATACTGCCGAACATAACTCCGATGGTGCTTTAGCTCAAGGCTATGGCACATCTGCTACTTATGGGAACTTTGGAGGTTTGGCCAATGCGGAAAGTACAGGAATTTCTGTTAATTATTCAGCTAACAGCTTGTATAGTTATGATGGCAGCAACGACACCATAAGTATTGGCCCCGATAGCTATCCGGCTTACCGCATGCCGCGATATAATAACTGGAATAACCAATCTGCGTCCGAAAATCGCCCACAGGAACCTACTACTACTGATGCCGTTAATAACACCACTAATGCAGGTATGTATAGTTATGGCAATTATTATACTTGGGCGGCCGTAATTGCAGATACTGCTCCGCACGCTTCGAGTGATACTAGTGTCTCTAACACTTCGCTTTGTCCAGAAGGATGGCATATCCCGTCTGGTGGCGAGTCTGGCGAATTCTCGATTCTTCTCGGTTTTATTTATTCTAGTTCTCAGATTAGCGGTAGTGATACATTTGCCGTAAATAGAGAATTCAGAAAATTTCCTAATAATTATCTTTATTCTGGCTTTTATTATGAAGCCTCGGCAATGAGGCGTGGCTCGGGGAGTATTTACTGGTCATCCACTACTAAAGACGAACTCCATTCTTACCATCTAGTCGTCGCAGAAGATAATTTTAGTGCTGGTTTAGCATATAGTGTCAAGGTCGCTGGCGCTTCTATTCGATGCTTATCTACCCATTCTCCTTAAGAATCGTGGCATATATGGCACTTATTATTCATCTACAGGAAAAAATTCTGTCAGTGCCTATAGTTTACGTTTAGATAATTCATTTGTTTGTCCTGGTACACGTGACTATGATAAGTACTTAGGGCGAGCAGTACGTTGTTTTACTTCTCCAGATGCATAGCTTTATTTTGAGCTAAGATGCCAGTGGTTGCCGTATTCGCATTTATAAACAGAGAGTTCTGGGGCGCCGTGGTCGTACTCGGCGACCCTCGCGGCGAGCTCGGCTTCTTCTTTTGTAGCGTAGCAGATTTTATGAGAATCGCCTACCCAACAGCGTTGGGGCTCGTAAACTTGATTCGGGTTGAGGTGATTTTTGCGATTTGCCATAGCTATAATTATAGCACGAAATCTTGATTTTTTAGGAGAAATGTGGTACAATTGTATTGTTGTTGGTTGGGGACAAAGATCTTTTTAGGGGGTATGCTATGGACAGCAAGAATCTCGAAAAAATCGCAAGAGCACAGGAACATTTTGACTACTTAGCTAGACGATTAGAGGATGAAGGTTTTCCGGAGGATGTTCATTACGACATGAGCTTAAACCTCAAAACATTTCTGGAATGCGGATTCGATCGGTCGATTATACTGCGAGGCCTGACGCCGGAAGATATCTTTTACAATTACGATCTTCTGATGGCGCACGATGCCATAATTGACATGGAAGAAATAGCTAGCAGAATGACTGATGATTTCGTCTGGGAACACCTGGGTGAATTAGTTGAAAGGGGGCTTGATTCAAACAAAGTTCTGAAGGGAAGGCGTTGTAGTCGCAGAAATGTAAAGTATCTGAAAAAGTTCTTAGTGGAGCACGAAGACAAGTTTTTGGCAAACTTGGCGACTTTGCCGGAAGCTATTTCGGCTGACACCTTAGTCGAAAACATCCCAATGGATGACATAGTATCGGCTAGCAGGTATATTGGTCTTGAAAGATTCATCGATGACTTCGAGTGTGCCGGTGGTGATATCAATTGTTTGTCAGAGCAATTCGTCAAAGAAATTGGTTACACCGGTCGTTATGAGGATATCATGACGTTAGCGCAAATCATCGACCATGGTGGTACAAGTGGCGTTTCTTTGGACGAATTCATCGAGAGTATCGATATGTCTATGCTAGACGAAGATGATAGAGCTTTTATCACCAGAATCCTGGAGGAGCTTGAGTAAATCGTAAAGTCTTTGATATGTTTTGTCCGTAAGCATCAATTAGAGGGTCTCTATCTAGAGGCCCTTTTTCACGTTAAGCGTTCGCGAGAAGCTACGTATTGCCGAGATTAGCAGGATTGATAGGATTGGCATTTTAGCAAAAAAGTGGTATAATATCTTTTATGGTTTTAAATAAAGATAGAATTCGGAATGTGGCGATAATTGCACACGTCGACCATGGTAAGACCACGCTCGTGGATGGACTTCTTAAGCAGTCGCATACTTTTCGCGAGAATCAAGCAGAAATGTCACAAACGCTGATTATGGATTCGATGGACCAGGAGCATGAACGGGGAATTACGATTACCGCCAAACAGACTTGTGTATATTATGATGGATACAAGATAAATATCATCGACACGCCGGGGCATGCAGATTTTTCGGGTGAAGTAGAACGGACTTTGAATATGGCGGATGGGGTTCTTTTGATCGTAGATGCGCAGGAGGGACCGATGCCGCAGACGAAATTCGTGTTGTCAAAAGCGCTTTCGCTGGGGCTGAAGCCGGTAGTAGTGATAAATAAAATTGACAAGCCTGGGTCTAGAATTGATGAAGTTTTGAGTGAGGTAGAGTCGCTATTTTTGGAGCTGGCTACAGATGAGTCGCAGCTATTCTACCCAGTGTATTATGCGATAGCACGCGAAGGGCGTGCCGGAAAAACTACCGATCTAGACGATGATTTACATGTGATTTTTGAATCAATTATCAACGACATTCCGGCACCTTCGGTGGATGCGGATTCCGAATCGGCGCAATTACTTGTGGCGGCACTCGCTGGTGATAATTATCTTGGGAAATATTGTATTGGGAAGATTTTTAGTGGAAAGTTGAAAAAGAACCAAAGTGTGACTATATTACATACTCCATCGACGGGTGACGTCGCTGGGGGGACCCCCAGCCGAGTCACTGCGAGGATGGGGGAAACTGCGACGTCAGGACCCGTCGAGAAGCGAGCTAAGATAGACAATTTGTTTATTTACAAAGGTCTTGCTAAGGAGGAGGTGCAAGAGGCGATTGCGGGGGATATTGTGGCAATTACCGGTGTAGCTGAGGCAAATATCGGTGATACGATTGCGACTGGCGATAATCCTAAGGCGTTGCCGACAATCGAGCTTGAGGCGCCAACTCTATCTATCTATATCGGGCCGAATACCTCGCCGCTTAAGGGGCGTGAAGGCGAGTTTACGACTTCACGACAAATCGCTGAGAGGTTAGAGCGTGAGCTCGAGACCAATATTGCCTTGAAACTGCAGCCCGATGGACTTGGGTATAAGGTGTCAGGGCGCGGAGAGTTACATCTATCAGTTTTGATTGAAACGATGAGGCGAGAAGGATACGAGCTTGAGGTTGGACGACCAGAAGTGGTGTATCGCGAGATTGACGGCGTAAAACAAGAGCCGATTGAGGATTTGACTATCGAGGTGGCACCGGATTTTGTAGGCGCGGTATCACAGGAGCTAGGTATCCGTAAAGCCGAACTCAAAAGCCAAGATATGACAACATCTGGTACGACTAGATTTGTGTATGAAATATCTACTGGGGCACTGATTGGGCTGCGCAATAGTCTACTTACCGCAACGAAGGGCACCGTGATAATGTCCTCGATTCCATCTGGATATCGCCCGGTGGAGAATCGCTATAAACCGGAGCGCAATGGTGCATTGATTTCATTTGAAGATGGCGTGTCCACTGCGTATGCGTTGGATTCGGCGCAGGCACGCGGGATTCTGTTTATTCCGCCAGGAGTGCCAGTGTATCAGGGAATGATTGTGGGGCTTTCCAATAAAAAGGATGACCTGGACATTAATATTTGTCGCGAAAAACAGCTGACAAATATGCGGACGCACGCATCGGATGGGGCAATTCAGTTAACGCCATACACACAGCTATCTCTAGAGCAGTGTTTGGATTTTCTCTTGGATGATGAACTTCTCGAAGTTACACCGAAGTCTTTGAGATTACGCAAGAGACAACTTGATCCGATTAAACGTAAAAGAGAAAATAGAATACAAAACTAAAAAACTATTCTCGTTCGCACTTCATTGCACGCCAGGAAAGTTTTTATGAAATTTTTAATGGAAAATTTGCTCGTCTCACGGCTCTCTTCAGGGTTCGCGAGTCAAATTTTCCTAAATTCCATAAAAACTTTCTTGGGTTTACTCAATGCTCATTCGAATTAGTTTTTTAGTTTATGATATAATCTCTTTATGTTAATTGATTCACATTGTCATCTACACGATAGGGAGTTTTTTACCGAAAAGCAAGCAAACGAAATGCTCAATAGAGCCCATCAAGCAGATGTCAAAAAAATAATCTGCATTGGTACCAGTCACGAAGATTCCTTGAACGCTATGGAGTTTGCTAATAGCCATGATAATGTTTATTGGACTTATGGAATTCATCCGGAAGCAGCAACTAAAGAAGGGGTGGCATTTATGTCTCAGCGAAGGGGGGTTCGGAGCGCGGCAGCGCGAGAGGTAGCGCCGGCCGCCCGTGGCGACGGGCCGGCCGGACGCGCCCCCAAGCGAGACATAAATGACAGGCCCTCTTCTTTAGTGGCTATTGGGGAGGTGGGGCTGGATTACCATTATGAAGATTATGATTGCGAGGCGCAGATTCGGCTATTTGAACAGATGTGCCAGCTCGCTATCGACAATGATTTGCCGGTTTCTTTTCATGTGCGAGAGGCGTTTTATGATTTTTTCCCGGTGATTGAGAATTTTCCGAAATTAAGAGGCGTAGTGCATTCTTTTACTGATAGCAAGAAGATTTTGAAGCGGATTTTAAATGAAACAGAGTTTTATGTTGGAGTCAATGGTCTTGCGACGTATTCGACTTTGCCAACTCCGCCACTTGAGCGGATACTCCTAGAAACAGATGCTCCCTTCTTGACTCCAAAGCAATTTCGTGGTATAATTAATGAACCGGCCTATGTTCGCGAGGTAGCCACGTGGCTCAGCGAAAAATTAGGCGAAAAGTTCGAAATTATAGAGAAGGAGACTACGGAAAATGCAAGAAAACTCTTCGGTATTTAGAGTTCCTTCCTTCGCCAAGTGCGAGGCTTATGATTTTGAGGCTACCAAAGATACTCTTGAAGTATATCAGGAATTAACTGCTATATCAGAGGAGATTGAAGAATGTCGCTCAAAACATTGCTAACCCGCAATCCGCGCTACTCCAATAGATTTACCTACGACGAGCTGATTAATGCTGAATCGGCGCTGGGGCGGACGATTTTTGGACCGATTCCGGCTGGGCACCAGAGAGAGTTTTTCATGACTCGAGGTAACGTGTGGATTTGGCATGAGAGGTACTTGAATAAGTTCGGAATACCACAAGAAATGACAATTCGTTACGAAATTCGACCAACCGGAGTGTATAAGCGGGCAGGGAAGCAGGATTACAAAAAAATTGAAGGCGAGGAGCTGTTGAATTTTCGCAAGGCGGCGCGCTCGTATCTGGAGCTTGTCAAATCAAAACTCTATTGCTAAAATAGGGTTATGGATAATGGAAATGTAGATAAAAAGGTGAGCCAGGCGGATTTGACCCAGGCATTTACTGGGAAGACTGCCCCGAAATCACCGACTAAAGAGAAAAAAACAGAGAACAAAGACAAGAAACCGAAAAAATTTGTTGTATCGGTGGTAGTTTTTGCGATTGGAGTGCTGGCTTTGATTGCTGGGGTAATAGTTTTGGTTTTAAAATATACTGGTGGTGAAAGAATCGCTGATGGGGAGTTTTTGATAAAAGCGGAGGAGTGGACACTAGATAGCAACACGAATTGTATCGAACCGGATTCTATCGGTGAAAACCCCAGTGAAGAGGAAAAATTGATACCGAATTGTACATCTGACGATGCGGTGATTTGGAAGTTCACCGAGATTGGTAAGGGAACTTTGACGACAAATTCGCATAAGAATGATTATGATTTTATCTGGGCGATTGAGGATGGGAAGCTCAAAATTGAGACCAAATGGCTGTACGACGTAGTGAACGAATATGAATATAGCATAGACCAGGCCCGGAAAACTTTGACCTTAGTGGACGACGAAAAAGAATATATGTTTGAGGGTAAATTTACAGAAGCGCAATAATATGTTATAATATTTTTATGATATATCTTGACCATGCGGCTGCAACGCCGGTAAATGAAAAAGTTTTGAAGGCGATGGAGCCGTATTTTGCGGTTGATTTTTTTAATCCAAGTGCGGCGTATTTGCCGGCTAAAAAAGTTGCTTCTGATTATGAAGCCGCCAAAGCAGTGATAGCGCATGCGATAGGAGCCAAAGCATCCGACCTCGTCATTACCGCTGGCGCAACCGAGGCGAATAATTTGGCGTTTACATGCCTTAGTACCGAGGCGCAGGGCCTGGCTGAACCTATTTTTTCGGATGCGCGACTTGAATTTTCAAGCACGTCATACACTGGTCAGCCGGCAGAACCGTCCCTTCGGGACGAACCTGTCGAAAACAAATCGTCCGCTGGGCGTCGCCTAGATACAGAAAGCAAGCTTTCTGTATCATCGTCTCCTACAGCGGTCGGGTCCGTCAGGAATATACGTGTTGAAAATTCAAATCATGTTATGCATCCGAAAAAACAGGTTTCAGCCACCCGCGCTTCCGTGTTATATCTGGAAACAGAGCATGATTCCATCAGGCGCGTTGCGGAGAGGTACGGAGGACAGAGTGTTCGCGTGCTTTCAAATGGACTAATCGATTTGAAAGATTTGCGAAGCAAGATTTCTGATGAGACGGAGTTGATATCCGTGGCTCTGGTGAATAATGAGTTGGGGACGATTCAGCCGATGGCGGAGATTGCTTCGATTATTCGCGAGATTAAGATTGATAGAATGAAACGGGGAATTAAGAAGCAGCTATTGCTGCATTCTGATGCTTCGCAAGCATTGAATCTACTAGATATTAATGTTGCACGTTTAGGTGTGGATTTACTTACTCTAAACTCGGCTAAGATTTATGGACCGAAAGGCGTGGGGGCTTTGTATGTATCACATGACGCAAGACTGAAGCCATTAACCATGGGTGGTGGGCAGGAAAATGGGCTGCGCTCTGGTACGGAAAACGTGTCAGGCGTGATTGGGTTTGCGAAGGCGGTGGAACTCGCTAAGGAGCATCTAAACGGCAATCGTAAAAAATACGCTTCATGGCGCAAGATTTTGCTCGAAGAATTACAGGGGTATGAGCTTATCAACAAGAAGCACTCTCTTGACAATTTTGCAGTTATATGCTATAATAATATAGATGCGGAACGATTAGTGTTCCTTCTTGAAGAAAAAGAAGTATATGTAGCTACAGGGGCGGCTTGCGCGGCTTCTAAAGGCGTGCGTTCGCATGTTTTAAAAGCAATAGGGCTTTCCGATTCGCAAATTGCAGGTTCGCTTCGTATTACTCTTGGTGAGACTAACGACGAGGCCCAGATTCATGAAGCGGCGAAGATCATAAACGATGTAGTTCAGGCAGAAAAGCAAAGAACTGCGACTACTTAATCGATATTTCCAAATCAGCCCGAAGAGCTTTTGCAATTCTTTCAAGCGTAGAGATGGATGGATTAGATAAGCCGTTTTCTATCTTGGAAATGTCTGCTTGATCTATACCGGTTAATTCGGAGAGTTTTGCTTGCGACAAACCAGATTTAGCTCTTGCCGAGCTGACCATATAGGCTATTTCAAAATTGATGGGGAGTTTGGTAGTGCGAACCAATTCGCCATCTTGATAGATAGTTTCGGCTTCTATATCTAAATCATCGTTCCAGCGGATGCCATAAGAACTCATTTTACCGGACAGGAATAAATCTCTGTTTTTGAGAGCCTTAAGTGCTGGATATTTATCAAAAAGAACTGACATGTCATAACGCATAACTTTACCATCTTGAAAAGTCATTTCTAGAGTAACGTTATCTTTATATTCTAGTTTTATTACTTTATGAAACATTATTGTAAAGGTGGGAGTTTGAAGTATTCTTCTTTGTCCCACATCTCCTTTAATTCCTTTTGATATTTAATTATGAACTCTTTAACAAGAGTTTTGGCTTTGTTGGGAAAAATGCCTTCCATTATTTCGCCGGTTTCTATAGAGAATGGCGCGTCGAAATCTTGCGTGATGGCGTGAATGTGCGGAGGGTTGTGCTCCTTGCTACGCAAATACATCACAATGATGATTCCATAAAAATAACTTACTGTTGGCATAGTATCCTTTCCAGCCTATATATAATATATGGCATATATCCCATATTGTCAATGGGTTAAGTTATTATTAGAAATCTCCTTCTTGGATTTAATCATATCATATCTAAGGAATATGGGGGAGGGGGGTGAGGGAGGAGGTTTACTAGATGCTTTTTATGTGCCAGGGGCAAAACAGCGGATAGTTCTTCCGAAATACTTGGAATTACTGCCTGTACCCGTGTAAACGTAGTTGCTGTAAAACACTATAGAGTAGGCATTAGTAGTAGAAACCGCCGTAGACGACCAATGTCCACCACCTGAACCGCGATTTTCCACTGAACCACCTTCGGCATATCCGGAATAAATAATATTATTGGGGTATGCTCTAAGAGCATTCGAGATACTCGGACCTTCAGGGGAACTAGTATAATATGGTCTAGTTTCGCTATCGTAATTAGATGGATTTATGCCGCCATTAATTCCAGTTACAACAAGCGCCCAGTAATCATTATTTGCCTCATTTGATTTATTGCCACCTTTTGGCAAGCGCCAACCGGTAGGACATATAGAAGTACTGGTGACAGATTGGTTATTTGTGGGATAATGCGTAGTGTCCGCTATAGCAGCCGACCAGGTATAGTAATTACCATAACTATATAAGCCAGCATTTGAGGTGCTATTAGTTGCGGAGTTAGTGGTGGGATTGCTCGGTCTGTCGGCGACTGCAGTAGGAGTATTTACATTGTTATATCGTGGAAATCTGTAGCCTTGATCACTACCAGAAATAGTTTTATCGGTGGAGCCATCTATACTATACAAAGTATTTGCAGTGGTTGCGTTAGCGAAGAGCGATGGCGCTTCTGGGCTAGCGAGACCAGCAAAGCTAGAATTGTAACCCTGCGCTAATGTACCATCGGAATTATGGTCTGCGGTATTATCTAGTCTTAGGTTTTCAATCATCCAACAATTACCATCGGCGAGTTTAGCGATGGCGTAAGTTTCGCCATCGCGTTCATCAGTAAGAGCCGTGACACTAGCAAGAGATTTAAATCCAGGAGTAGCGGCAGTGAGACTATTACAGGCGCTAGTTGCATCACTGGTCTGCATACTGCCAGCGGATTGAACCCAGATAGCGTAAAGCGGAAGTCCGCTAGACATATCTGCCGGAGTAGTGATTTCTTCCTGTGGACCATATAAGTTACCGCTATAGTCGTAAGTATCACTCCAACCAGCAAAACCATAGCCATCTCTACTGAAGTTAGATGCGAGAAGCATGGTGGTAGTGTTTGCATTTGCAGTAGGTTTCCCCATCGTCCCTTCTACTTCGATTGAATCCAATACGTTAGCATTGTAACAAATTTTGCCACTCTCGCAGGCTACTGGACCTAAAGTGGGTATAGGATTTGCTGTAGCAATAAAGTTAATCACGTTATTATAATCACCAGAAGCTTGCATAGTACTGGCTTTTGCGGCAATTTTGAAGTTTACTACATCTCCAGTACTAGTAGCAGGAGGGGTAGTAGAGTCTTTTAGTGTAGCAATATTAGTAGCATCACTATAAAGTGGCAATCCATCATAGTCTTCCCAATTTGTACCACCATCAGTAGAATAAGAATAACCCCAAGTATTGTCAGTAGTAAGACTAGCTAGGCTAGAGCCGTAGTTAATACTAGCAAAATTAGCTGAAGAACCAGATACTTCATGTACTAAATCGCGGGTATCATATGTAGTATTATTGCCCACTGTAGCATTCAGAGTATAGCCGGTGATATTATTAGTCTTTACTATTACATCTATTACATTAGAATCAGCTGCAGTGCCAGGAGAAAGATTAGAAATTAGAAGATCCGCAGAAGATAAATCTATCTGCAGAGCCGGATTAAAAGTAAACTGTACATTAACGTCGGTAGAGTAGGTAAGAGCAAAAACACTGTTTTGTGACAAAATTCCAAAAATCGCCAAAATAATCGGGATTGGCATCGCAAATAGCACACACCTTTTTCTCATATTTATTATATATCATGGTTATGTTAGTTTTAGTAGACTTGATTTTTGGTATTTTTATGTCATATTATGGTATAATAATACTTATGAAAACAGCGTATGTTGGAATGAGTGGCGGAGTAGATTCGAGCGTATCGACTTTGCTTTTGAAGCAGCAAGGATATCGCGTTGTTGGTGTATATATGAAAAACTGGTCTAGAGACCTCCCTGGCATGAAGTGCCCATGGGCAGAAGACCTGGCCGACGCCAAGAGAGTGGCAGTGAAGCTCGGTATTGATTTTTTCGTTTGGGATTTTGAAAAAGAATATCGAGAGAAGGTGGTGGAATATATGCTACGTGAGTTTCGCGCCGGGAATACGCCAAATCCAGATATAATGTGTAATCAAGAGATTAAATTCAAGCTCTTTTACGAGAAAGCGATGGAGGCAGGGGCTGATTATATTGCTACGGGGCATTATGCGAGAATAGGACGATTCGAACATAACTGTTTGGGGGACGGGTCGCTCGCGCCCGTCGTTACGGGGCTCGCGCCCTCATCCTCGGTCGTAACCTCCGGAAGCCCCCAAACAGTTAGTTCGCAATCGTCCCGAACTTGTCTAATGCGCGCCATAGATGAGAATAAGGATCAGACGTATTTTCTTTATCGCATTTCCGAGGAAGCTTTGGAACATACTTTGTTTCCCATAGGTGAGATGCGGAAACCGGAGGTGAAGGAGCTCGCCAAGAAGCATGGGCTGCATAATGCTTACAAAAAAGAGTCCATGGGGGTGTGTTTTGTTGGCGAGGTAGGAATGAAGGATTTTCTCAAGGAATATATCGATGCTCAACCAGGTGAGATTCGCGAAATCGAGAGCAACAAGGTGCTCGGTTTTCACGAAGGGGCGGTGTTTTATACAATTGGGCAGAGGCATGGGTTGTATCTAGATGGTGAGAAGGGCGTAGTAAATGATGGGTTGCCGTATTATGTGGTCAAAAAAGATGTCGGGCAAAATATCGTATATGTGTCGAAAAATCTGAATGATGAAAATTTGTGGGTTAAGGAACTAAAACTGAAAGATGTTTTTATGCGAACTAAACCTGCTTTTTCTTCAGCGCGACTTGAATTTTCAAGCACGTCATACGCTGGTCAGCCGGCAGAACCGTCCCTTCGGGACGAACCTGTCGGTGACGTCAGGAATATACGTGTTGAAAATTCAAATCATGTTATGCTTCAGAAAAAGCAGGTCTTAGTTCGCTTAAGACATCGTGCGCCCCTAATCCCTGCGACGTTTGATGGCGAAACGTTGCATTTTGAGCACGAAGTGAAGCGGCCGGCGAGTGGGCAGTCGGCAGTATTATATGACGGCGAGATTTGCATTGGTGGGGGAATTATTGCATAAAAAATACCCCTCATGGCGAGGGGTATTTAGCTATGCGACTTAGGCTACCATCATTAAGAGGTTTGCAAATAGTAAGGTGGCAGCAAGGACGCTCATCGAGATAACAAAGAACATGTTCGACTGCCCTTGTTGTTGTTCTTGCTTGCGAGTACGAGTGCCGGTGGTACGACGCGCCATGGTCGTCTTTTTCGCAGTTTTCGTCGCAGTTTTTCTTTTTGCTTGTGCCATTTTGGCTCCTTTTGTATATTAATTAATATGCTTATGTTTATAATAGCAGAAGTTTCGGAAAAAATCAAGAGCTAAAATGCTTGTTTTTTATTTTGGGCGTGATAAAATAGGATTATAAGTATGAGAGGTATAAATGAGAGTCAAAAAGCATAGTGGATTATCGGCTCTAGAGTTGTCTTTGTGTGGGGGGTTGGTTTTGTTTGTTTTTGGTTTGGCGATGTCGCTATCTAGCGCGGTGGCTTTCGCCGACGACGTGATAGACGTAGTAAATGTGACTGTACCAGTGTCTTGTAGTATGTCTGAAGCGGTTAGTGGTAATACGGAACATACAGCTACTATTCGCAATAATGAATATGAATCAGATATTGGTCTCACTAATATTAAAGTATTTTGTAATGATAAAGATGGATATAGTGTATATGCAATAGGATATAGTGAAGATACATATGGTAATACAGAAATGGTGTATCAAGGAAATGCTACTCCTGCTCCTTCTAATATAGTAACTGGTACAGCTACTTCTGGAAATACATCTAACTGGGCAATGAAACTAAGTGCAGTAGAAGGGACTTATGCTCCAACAATACTAAATGGATTTGGAAGCTATAGGACTGTACCTAGTACATATACACAAGTTGCGACATTTGCAGCGCAGACCGATAATACAATTGGCTCTACTATACAATCTACTTATGCAATATTTGTTTCGCCTACACAGCAGGCTGGGACTTATCAGGGGAAGGTGAGGTATACTTTGGTGCATCCGGATGATGCAGAAGCGCCTTTGTCGCCACAAGCAACTGAACCTGGCAAGATTTGTTATTATCCAAATGGTAGCAATGTTGAAGGAACCATGGGTTGCCAGACTATTCCTGCGTCTGGAACTACTGATGGCGTTTCTCCAACTTCTGCCGTACTTCTCGCCTCCAATTTCTCACGTGCAGGTTATGGCTTTGCTGGGTGGAGTAAGACCTTTGATTATTCTGATACAACTGGCTTCCTTGGTCCACAAGAATACATAGAATTCACTGAAGGTGCTTATTCTGGCAATAATAATGGCTTGTCGCTCTACGCTCATTGGATTAAATCTGCCGGTAGTCTCCAAGGCTGGACTGGTTGCTCTAGCTTACAAAGTGGCGCAGTCACAGCTCTTACGGACCAACGCGATAATGAAACTTACGCTGTGGCGAAACTTGCCGATGGCAATTGCTGGATGATTGAGAACATGCGCCTAGAAAATACCGGAACCGATAATACTGGTGGCTCGTTAGCACAAGGTTATAATGCTAGCTTTGCTGGATTAGCTAATCCAGAAGCGCCATGGGCGAGTAATAGTACTACTGCAAATAGCCTATATAGCACCGATGGCTCTACCGATAAAACTATTTCTGGTAGTGACCAAGCCTACAGGTTCCCCCGTTATAACAACGTAAACACTCCCACCACAGCTACAGACAGACCAAGTAACCCAACCTCCAATTCAGCAGCTAACAGCACCTCAGACGCCAGTATGTATAGCTATGGCAACTATTATACTTGGGCAGCTACTATTGCTGACACTACTGCTTACGGAGGTAGAGATTGCAATACTACTTCTATTTGTCCAACTGGATGGCGTATTCCAACTGGCTATACTAGCAGAACTACTGGTGAGTTTTATGCTTTAAACACTGCTGTGAATACTGGTGCCACTGACACATCTGCAAGCAAAGGTCTAAGAGCCTATCCCAATAACTTCGTTTTTTCCGGTTCCGTCAGAAGTGGCTCGGTGGGCAGTCGTGGCTCCGGCAGCTACTATTGGTCGTCTTCATCGTTATCTAGTGATATTGCCTACTACCTACACCTCTACAATGCCCGCGTCTACCCAGGTACGATCTACAGCGACAAGTACAGCGGAATGAGTATTCGTTGCTTAGCCCCTGGTGCGTAAGATTTAGAAAAAAAGGAATACTTAAGCATGATAAATCAAGAGCATAAGAAGCAAATAATAACAACTCTAGGTTTATTATTCTTGACTCTTTGTTCTGGAACAATACTGGCTTCTCATGTAGTTTCTGCTGACGATATAATTGATGATGTAGCTATCAGTATCCCAGTCGCTTGTACCATGACTGGAACTGTTGATACACCACATACGGCTAATGTAGAATCAGGAACTTACGTAGCTGATATTGGTACTACTACACTTAAAGCTGTATGTAATGATGCTAATGGTTTTTCTATCTATGCCATTGGTTATTCTAACCAAGAATATGGTAATAATAAAATGCTAGCTACAGTAGGAGGAACACTAGCACCGACATACGATATAGCTACCGGAACAGCACAAAATGGAAACACATCAAATTGGGCAATGAAACTAAATAGTGTAACTGGAACATATGCTCCTACCATACTATCAGACTTTGATTCCTATCATGCAGTACCGGATACTTATACTAAAGTAGCTACTAGAACAGCTGGTACTGATGCTACAGTTGGAGCTAATATACAATCTACTTATGCTGTATATGTAACTAGTACTCAACCAGCTGGAAGCTATAATGGTAAAGTTAAATACACTATGGTATACCCAAATGATGCAGATGCTCCACTATATCCTGAGACCACACAGGCTGGACAAATTTGCTATTATCCAAATGGTTCTAATGTAGAAGGCTCCATGGGGTGTCAGACGATTACTGCTTCTGATACTTCCGCCACACTTCTTGCATCTAACTTCTCACGCGAAGGTTATGGTTTTGCTGGTTGGAGTAAGACTTTTGATTATTCTGATACAACTGGCTACTTAGGTCCACAAGAGACAATCACCTTCACAGCCGGGCAATATACCGGAAGTAATCCTGGGCTTTCGCTTTATGCTAGATGGATTAAATCTGCTGGTAATCTACAAAACTGGTCCGGCTGCTCTAGCTTACAAAGCGGTGCAGTGACAGCCCTTACCGATCAGCGCGACAACGATACCTACGCCGTAGCCAAACTCGCTGATGGTAACTGCTGGATGATTGAAAACCTCAGACTAGAAAGCACTGCTGAGCATAACAGTGATGGTACTCTCGCCCAAGGCTATGGCACTTCCGCTACCTATGGTAACTTCGGAGGTTTAGCTACTGCAGAAAACGAAAACTTCGATAGTCTCAATACCACAAACAGTCTCTACTACAGTGGCACCCAGGAAGGTACTGCTAGTATAGACATAGGCACCTCAAATTACCCAGGTTACCGTATGCCACGATATAATAACCTCAATACTTCAACTCGTGCATCTAGCCCAACTGACAATAGTGGAAATATGTATTCCTACGGTAACTATTATACTTGGCATGCCGCGATTGCTGACCTTACTTATAATGGTACTAATAATCAATCAGCTACGGGAACTTCGCTCTGTCCAGCGGGCTGGCATCTACCTAAGGGTGGTGATAAGTCTAATGAAGCCAATAATGAACTATGGTCACTAGTAGTTGATGGTATTAATGGTGGAATTAAACCAGCTAATTACGATAGTTCAACCTATCCAAATTACACCGGCACACCAGAAGGCAGTGATGCGTCTAATAAGCTAAGAGCTTATCCTAACAACTTCCTCTACTCCGGCAACTTCAATACGTCGTCGGCCGGCAATAGAGGGTCGTTCGGCTACTATTGGTCGTCTACTGCGCTCAATTACAGCTATAGCTACTACCTGCCCCTGAGTAGTTCCTACGTGAGCCCAGGTACCTACACCTATAAGCGCAGCGGGCAAAGTATTAGGTGTACGGTAGGGTCCTAGCCTTAATTGTACCCTTAAAAGTAGACACCTTTTTCTGATTGTATCCTAAAAAGTAGGCAGCAGCTCTTGTATGGTGTATCCCTAAAAGTAGACACTTTTATAGCTCTTAAGCTTGCATAGTTTTGGTTAAATGATTAACTCGCGCCGAGCTTTAGTGGTTTATTTGTCAACTCTCTACAGATACTTACCAACAAACTCATCCACCATCCCGGCAAGAATTTTCAAGAGGTTTTACACATTTTTCGAAGGAATAAACGGCCAAAGAATTGTGATATAATATAGGGATGGACGCAAATACGATTCGAAACAAGTTTTTAAACTTTCAAAAAAAGCATGGACATGCGCAAATCCAGCCGGCGCCACTAGTACTAGAGGGAGACCCGACGACACTATTTACTGGCTCTGGGATGCAGCCACTTCTGCCATTTTTGCTAGGTAAAGACCACCCGCTAGGGACTCGGCTCTGCGATTCGCAGCCATGCATGAGGATGCAGGATATCGATGACGTAGGTGACCCTAGGCACACTACAGTTTTCGAAATGCTAGGAAACTGGTCTCTAGGAGACTATTTTAAAGAAGAGCAGATTCGGCACTTTTTTGAATTTTTGACGCGCGAAGTCGGGCTGGACCCTTCACGAATCTATGTAACCTGTTTTATTGGTAATGAAAAATATGGAATTCCAAAAGACACCGAAGCTGGCGAAATATGGCAGAAGGTGTTTAAAGAGGCGGGGATTGAGGCCAAAATCGCCGAAATCGGTACAGCAAAGGATGGTGACAAGCGCGGAATCAAGCCAGGAGAGAGGATTTTCTTTTACGACGACCACGAGAACTGGTGGAGCCGGGGTGGCGGGTGTGAAACTACGCCGATTGGTGATCCGTGTGGACCGGATTCGGAAGTATTCTATGATTTCGGTGAAGATAAGCAAGACGTGGAGAAATATGGTTTAGCGCATCCAGCTAGCGACGGGGCGAGATTTATGGAAATCGGCAACCAGGTCTTCATGCAATACCGCAGAATGCCGGACGGAAGTTTTGAAGAACTCGATAAAAAGAATGTGGATTTTGGAGCAGGGCTTGAGCGAATTACGGCGGCGTCAATTGACTCGTTTGATGTGTTTAAGATTTCTTTGATGAAACCAATTATCGAAAAGCTGGAAGAGATTTCTGGCAAATCGTACGATAATAATACTGACGAAATGAGGGTTATCGCCGACCATATCCGTGGAGCGTATCTTTTGGCGGCGCAAGGACTAGTGCCATCGAACAAAACTCAGGGCTACGCAATGAGAAGGCTGCTTCGGCGGGCGATTCTACGGGCTTTGGACCTTGGGATTTCGTCAAATTTCTTAGCAGAGATTGTGCCGATTGTGGCAGAAAATTACAAAGAACTGCCGGATTCGATTTTGACACATCGCGAAGTTGCGCTCGAGGTAATGCTCCGCGAGGAAAGCGCCTTCCGGAAAACACTGAACCGGGGCTTGAAGGAATTGCATAAACTAGCGCGGGGCCTGTCAACAGAATCTCACTTGGGGCCGCGTCCGTCCGGCCCGTCGCCACGGGCGGACGGCGCTAACTCTCGCGCTGCCGCGCTCCGAAATGCCCCAAGTCGAGATTCTGTTGCCACCCGCGCGCTGACGGGTTACGATTTGTTCAAGCTTCAAGACACGTATGGTTTTCCGATGGAGCTTTCCGTCGAGGAGTGTTATCGCGAGGGGATTGAGTTGGCGCCGGATTATCAGAAAGAATTCGAGGAAGCTTTGAAGGAACAGCGCGAACGCTCGCAAACGGCATCTAAAGGAATGTTCAAAGGCGGGCTCGAAGACCATGGTGAACAGACTATAAAATATCACACAGCAACACATCTACTACTGGCGGCTTTGCAGAAGTTGGTTTCGCCAGATATCATGCAGAAGGGTTCTAACACTACAGCAGAGAGGCTGCGTTTTGATTTTAACCTCGACCACAAGATGACCGATGAGGAGAAAAAGAAGGTTGAGGACCAAGTGAATGAGTGGATTTCGGCGGATCTTCCGGTAGTCTTTGATGAGTATGACAAGGAATATGCCCGCAAGACTTTGAAGGCGCACGGGCAGTTTTGGGATAAGTATCCGGAGAAATTGAAGGTTTATACAATTGGCGATTTTGAAAACCCGGTGTCGCGCGAAGTGTGTGGCGGACCACATGTAGAGCATACGGGTGCAATTGGGCATTTTAAAATCAAAAAGGAAGAATCTTCGTCGGCTGGAGTGCGTAGAATTAAGGCTGTAATTGAATAGTCTTAATAAAAATAACTGTTGTAAGATTTACAACAGTTATTTTGTGGTTAGGCTATTTTTGGAGGAGCTTGGCAATCTTGGCTTTGAGTTTGTTTTCTTCTGGGGCGCCGGCGAGAGTATCTACGCCAACACGGAGAAGACCAAGCGCGGTAGCATATGAATGATCTAATTCATGCACATCTTTGATGATGAGATTTGGTAAATCTTCTACATCTATTAAATGAATAATTGGGCGACGCGAAAACGGCAGACCTTCGTACCAATCAGAAATAGCAAGGGTTTCTTGGAGAAGCGAGAGGCTGGCGCCGCCACCACAGAGGAGAACCTTGCGGGGCAGACCGCTGGCACTTTCGAATTCTTCGAGAGCCACTTCTACGCCCGTAAGCCAAACGCTGATATTGCGGGAAAGAGCGGTTTCGACTTTGGATTTGATGCGGTCGTCTAGCTCGCCAGTATCGTAGTTGAGTTTGTACTCCTCGGCGGTTTCGAAATCTACTCCGAGAGACTCGGCGATTTGGTGAGTGAAGCTGCGACCACCGATACTAAACATTTTGGTACCTTCGACGCCGCCGTCTTCTACTACGGCGATATCGGTAGTGCCACCACCAATATCCATGACGATACCAGAAAAATTGGATTCTATGTCGTCGCCGAGGCAGGCACGGCAGACTGCGAACGGCTCGACCGCAACAGTGAGTAAATCTAGGTTGAGCTCGGCGCAAACTTTTTCGATGGCGGAAACGTGGATAAGGGGAGCAAAGGCGGTATAGAATTGAATCACAATATCAGAACCTTTGAAGCCGATAGGGTTGCTAATCTTGTAGCCATCGATAGTAAGCGAGACGATAGCGGAATTGATGAGACGGACTTCGACATTATCGTTGCCAGTCTCCAACGCAACTGTTTTTTTGGCGACTTCGCCGGATTTTTGCTGAACTTTCTTAATAATTTCGCGCATTTCGGACTCGGTGATGGGCTTGTTGGGATTTTTGCGATTATAATTTACTGTGGTGGTATTGCCTTTAATTAACTCGCCAGCAATACCAACTATCGTGAGCTCGGCGCGTTCGCCGGCCTGCTCCTCGGCCTGAACTAAGGCTTCTTCACAAACGCTAACCACGGCCGGAATATCGGCCACAGCGCCGGCGTGCATGTTGCCCTCGGTCTGTCTGGCTTTGCCGATGCCGAGAATTTCCAAATTGCCCTTCTTGGCGGGTTTCGCTAAAACCGCTTTCACAAATTCCGTACCAATATCTAAAGCAAGGATAGTGCTCATGATTCTATTATAACATATTCTCCTGGTTTCAATTTGCCAAGTTCATATTTTCCGAATTGAGTTCGATGGAGTTTGATGACTTTATAGCCCAATGATGCGAAGGTGCGGCGGATTTGGCGATTGCGGCCCTCAGCTAATATAACATTATAAAGAACCGGGACTACCATCTCTCTCGGGTCGCGTCGCTCGCGCCCGTCGACTAAAGTCGCCAGTCGGTCGTCGTCTCGAAAGAACGAACTAGTCCGTTCTTTACTCGACTCCTTCGACAGTCCGCCACGGGGCGAGCGCGCTAACTCTCCGACGGACGCGCCCCGAATTCCCCTCGAGAGAGGTAGTTCCGGTTCTTTCTTTACAATCTTGAACTGGCTGGGGCCATCATCGAGCATGACGCCATAATCCGAGATTATCTGTTGATGCAAGGGTTCTAGAGGTCTGTCGAGTTCGACTTCGTAGACCTTGGTCTTGCGGAATTTGGGATGGGTCATTTGGAAAGCGAAATCGCCGTCATTGGTAAGCAAAATCAGACCGGAAGAGTCTTTGTCTAGGCGACCGACGGTTTTGAGTTTTTGAAATTCCTTAGGAAGTAAGTCGTATAAAGTCGGAGCTGACCCTTGCGCGCGACGCGAGCAGACGTAACCAACTGGTTTGTGAAAGGCGACATATTTATATTCTGTCTCAAATGGGACTATTTTATTATTACAAAATATTTTTGACGAGCTGTCAATTTTAGTACCTAATATAGCTATGTTGCCATCTACTGTGACTCTACCCGCCGAAATTAGCTCATCGGCTTCGCGTCTAGATACACCCAGTCGTTCAGAGAGAAACTTATTTAAGCGAATTTTGTTTTCCATATCAACTATTGCACCGGCGTGGGTGGAACTTCTGGAGCTGGAGCCGCTTCAGGTGCTGGAGTCTCCGGAGCGGGCGCTGGCATTTCGGGAGCCGGAATAGCTTCTACGGCTGGAGTAGGAGCTGGTTCTGGAGCTAGTACTGGTGCAGGCATTTCTGGTGCAGACATTGGTGCTGGTTCTGAAACAGGGGCAACTTCCGGCGCTGGCGCATCTAGTGTTGGCATTGGTGCTGGTGCAGGAGCTGGAACACCTTCAGGGACTGGCGCACTCTCTGTAACTGGTGCTGGGGCTCCTTCTGGTGTAGGTGCGGCTTCAGGTGCCGAAGCAGGTGCCGCTCTATCGCCCAATACTTCATGAATTGTATTAACAACATCTTCGATGCCGACTTGGGATTTAACTAAGTATCTATCGGCACCAAGGCGCTCGCCACGTTGACGCTGATCTTCGGCTGAAAGCGCAGTCATCATGACGACTTTGATACTGGCAGTTTCTGGCGTGGAACGTAGAATGTCTAGCATGTCAAAACCAGAAATTTTGGGCATCATGATATCAGAAAGGATGAGATCGGGTTTTTCCCGGACAGCTACGGCAAGGGCTTCCTCGCCGTCGCCTGCGGAGACTACTTCGTAGCCTTCGGCGGTGATGCGGATACTGTAGATTTCGCGAAGAGAGGCATCGTCTTCAACTACCATTATTTTACTCATTTGATTTCTCCGTTTAGGTTATTATTAATTTGGTTTTGAACTGGTTGAGGTGTGGGTGTTGGCCTGATGACCGGCTGCTGGGCTGGAGGCGGCTGGGGTTGGACTGGCTGAGTGGGATAAGCAACTGGACGGGGAGCGGTGGGTTGAGAAATTGTGGGCTGCGGTGTAGTTGGTTGAGTGACTACTGAGCGCGGCGCAATAGACTGGATGGTTGTAGGCTGTGGCGCGACTGGCTGAGTCGTAGCAGGTTGCGCCGCTACGGACTGCGGTGTGGCTGGTCGAGTTGCGACAGGTTGAGTTGCCATAAATTGCGGTTTGAGCTGAGCGAATTGAGCGATGGTAGGCTGAGTCGGCTGCGTTAGAGCGGGCTGGGATTGTTGCATCATTTGTTGGTTTCTGACCATAATCATGCGTTTTTCGTATTCGTCAGAAGTGAGACGAGGTAGGGAAACATAAAATGTCGAACCTTCACCAAAGGCAGATTCTGCCCAGACTTTGCCACCCATGGCTTCTGCACGTTGTTTGACTAGATAGAGCCCGAGACCTGTGCCGCCAATAGTACGCGTATCGGAATTGTCGGCGCGATAGAACTTTTGGAAAATGTGGCTGAGATCTTCGGATGAGATGCCGATGCCTGTGTCGGTGACATTGATCAGTACACGATCGCCATCGCCGCGTACGTTGACATAGATTGAACCGCCCTCTGGGGTGTATTTAATGGCGTTGTCAATGAGATTACCAACGATTTCGCGTAGAAAATTGATATCGACAAAGCTATATGCGACTTGACCGACGCGACGCGTTGCGTCAAAGGAGAGCGGCTCGTTGGAACCAAACTTCAAATCGAGTTTGGCTTCTTTGGCGCGAACAATGTAATCTTCGGAGAGTTTTTCGACCACAGAAACCATCTCGACTGGCTCGAAATGCGGACGGATTTTGCCATCATCTAACTTAGTAACATCGAGCAAATCCTGGAAGAGTTTGCCAAGATGCTTGGAAGCTTTCTGAGCGGCGGCGAGATAGCCGCGGGCACGTTCGTCAAGAGTTGCGGTCTGGGGATTTAAAGCGAGCGACAAATACCCATCGATTGTAGCAACAGGAGTGCGCATTTCGTGAGAGGCGGTGGAAATAAATTCGGTTTGTTCGCCCTCCTCTTCGAGCTCCTTGGTAATGTTGCGAAACATAATGATGCGGTTTTGCCCTACACCTTCAACTACCAAAACGGAAATGGCGACCGGGATACGTTTGCCGGATTCTTTGGCGATGAGAGCACACTGGTACGACTCAAGCGGCTGTCCGGTGCTCATGGCCTGGACCAGAGGGTTTTCGAGATCGGACAATTCGCGACCTTCTTTGGACTCTAGTTTAACTACTAGACCATAATCGAGACCAGCAGCGTTGTTAGCCGAGCCACATTCGGTCATCGAAACAGCGGCAGGGTTGATAAATTGGACCGCGCCGGATTTGTCGGTCATAATTACGCCGTCATGGATGGCATTTAAAGTCATCTCAGCTAAGGCAGCCTGGCTGCCTGTAGCGTTCTTCGACTTGCTGCGCTTAAATAAGTTCATCTACATATATTTTAACACAAGCCTAAAAAAATGTGTTATATTTTATATATGAATAAAGACGTTATTTATATTGAGCCAGAAGATGATATCACTGATATTATCGTCAAAATCGAAAACTCAAAAGAAAAAATCGTTGCGCTTGTTCCGCCCAAAAAGGCCGGAGTGTTTCGTAGCGTCGTGAATATTAAGCTGATGGCCAAATCCGCCACCAGTTCTGGAAAAACTGTAGTACTGGTAACGACCGACCCGTCGATCGTAAAACTAGCTGGTGCTTCGAAGTTGCCGGTAACCAAGGATTTGCAATCTGCACCAACAATACCAGAAGCCGAGGAAGAGAATAACACTTCTAAGGAAGATCTAGTCGAAAAAGACGAAGAAGACAGCGAGGATGAAACTCCCGAAAAAGAGGAAGACGATAAAGAGAAACCATCAGAAGAGGAAGACAATAAAGAAGATAGTACCGAAAAAGATGAGGATGACGAGGATGAAGATGAAGAGGCGGATGAAGATGGCGAAGAAGACGAAGATGAAGATGAGATGCCTATAAAAAAGAAGGGTAAGGCGAAAGCAAAAAAGGTCGCGAAAAAAGCTGTCACCTCTGGAAATAAATTCATTAGATGGTTTAAACTACACAAAATACTGGCTATTTCTCTCTCTTGTGGCGGGATTCTATTGATTTTGTTATTGGTATGGGCTCTAGTAATTGCACCGGCCGTGACGATTACGGTTGGGATTAAGACCGATTCAAATAATTTTTCAGAAAATGTCACTTTTACAACAAAGCTTGAGGAAGAAAGTGCGGATGAGGGAAAGTTTTATTTAGACGAAAAGAAAACTGAGTCCACGCAGGAGATTGAATTTGAGGCGACTGGGAAGAAAAATGTAGGGGAAAAGGCTAAGGGCGAAGTAAAAGTATATGCTTATTTCCCACTCAATATTAAATCTTCGGTACAAATATCTGAAGGAGAGACATTTACCATCTCTGGATTAACCTACAAAGCCACCGAAACCGAAACTCTGACCTATAGCGGCGAAGGCAAAAACGAATGCGGCAACAAGGATAATCCACAGGGAATGGTTGATTATGGCTGCCGAATTAATGGATCTATTGCAGTAGTTGCAACTGAACCTGGTAGCAAATACAATATTGCAGCTTCTAGCACCGGCTGGGATACCAATGCGAGAGTTTTTGCTTATTCTGATAAGGCCATGAGTGGTGGTACGGATCAGGAGATTACCGTAGTGCAACAATCAGATATCGACAAGGCAAAGGCTGAATTAACCGCAACAGACGAGGCAAAGAACAAAGAGAAGCTTCTGGAGTCGATTGATGGAGAGGTGATACTGATTAATTCTAGTTTTAATCAATCCGCATCGGAGGTTACTTCTACACCCGCTGTGAACGAAGAGGTGAAAGAAGGCGTGAAGCCGACTCTCAAAGCCACCACGAAGGCCTCAATTTACGTAATTGACAAAACCAAGGTTGAAGAGTTTATTACGAAGAAGGCTAACCTTGGTGAAGCGCAGAAGATTTATCAGATGAACGAGCCGTTTATTGAGAACTTTTCAAACAATAATAATGGTATCACTGGTAAGCTCAAAGCTTCTTACCTAACTGGTCCAAAGATTACCGAAAACGATGTAGTCGAAAAGACAAGAGGAAAGGGGCTAGGCGAAGCACAGCATGACCTTCGTGACATTGATGGCATTTCGGCAGTGACAATTGATAAATCATTCCCCTGGGTGATGAGTGTGCCTGGTGATGCGAACAAGATTACAGTGATTTTCGAAGTGAGAGACCAGAGCGGCAACGAGGTAAAGACAAAGGAAGAAACCAAAGAAGACAAGAAAGAGGAGTCAAAAGAAGAAGAGTCCTCTAAAGAGGATAAAAAAGACTAAAAATGCGAGTAATTGGACTAGATGTAGGCGAAAAACGCATTGGTGTGGCTAAGGCGGATTCGAGCACGCGGATTGCGATACCAGTCGGGTTTATTAATGTTGATGGCTCAGAGTGGCGGGAAATCGCTCGAATTGCGCGACTAAATAGCACTAATTTGTTCGTAATCGGTCTTCCTAGAAGTAATGAGGGAAATGAGACGGCGCAGTCTCGATATGTGCGAGCTTTCGCCAAAACCTTAATAGAGAAGGTCCCAGGGGCGAGGATAAAGCTCCAGGACGAATCTTTGACCTCAGTAATGGCCGAGGAGCGTCTGAAGTCCCGGAAGAAGAAATATGAAAAGGGCGATATTGACGCGGAGGCTGCTTCGATAATATTGCAGGATTTTCTGGAAGGCCTCACAGGAAAGGGCTTTTCAGATACTTCTCCTGCGAATACGCTAGAGCCTCTAAAGCCAAGTCTACGATCCGCAGGAGGTGCATCTGAGCGCCTTTTATCAGATAAAGCATTGCAAGAACTCCAGAATGCTAAAGGCATAGCAAAAAAGCAATCTGACAAAGTTATACTAAACACTAAAAAAGCGAAACATAAGATGAAAACAGCAACCAAATGGATGACAGCGATTATAATTCTAGTGATTCTGGGTTTACTCGGGACCGGGATAGCTTTGATGATTAGAGAGAAGAAGCACCAAGATTATTTGGCTTGGCTTGCCGAACAAGAAGCGCAGATGGTACCTGAAGTGTTTAATTTTACTATTCTGCCCGGGGAGAATATTTTTGATATTAAGAAAAAACTAGTCGAGGTGGGATATTCCGAAACAGAGGTAGATGAGGCATTAAATGCACAATATGATTTTGATTTTTTGAAGGGGAGACCAGAGGGGGCTACGCTAGAAGGATATCTTTTTGGCGAAACCATAGAATTCTATAAATCTGCGACCGCTAAGGAGATAATTGAGACGTTTCTCAAAGAGATGGGGAAGGTAATAGAGGAGAATCAGCTAGAGCAAAAATATAGCGCACAGGGTTTATCTCTGTTTGAAGGCATAACATTAGCTTCGGTGGTGCAAAAAGAGGCCTCTCCCCCAGAACAACCGACTGTGGCGCAGGTCTTTTTGTCGCGCATGGGGTATGGAATACCCCTTGGAAGCGACGTAACGGTATCCTACGCGCTAGATGTGGTAGATCCTGATAGAGTGACGTACAAAGATAATCAGGCGGCTTTAAAGATTGATTCTTGCTATAATACGAGGCTTTATGCTGGGCTTCCTTGTGGACCTATCTCTAATCCTAGCCTCACCGCACTCCTCGCAGTAGCAGCACCGTCTGATACTACTTATCTCTATTTCTTGACAGGAGACGATGGTTTGATGTATTATAGTTATACAGAGTATGAGCATAATCAAAATGCTAGAACCCATTGCAAAGAACTCTGTAACGTATCATTATGACAAAGAAGAAAAAGAAGATAGATATTAAGCGATTAAAGGGGGTACTACCGTATTTGGTAACGGGTGCTGTGACTTTGGTCTTGGTTTTTGTCGGGTCTTTGGATAAGCAGAATTATGATACAAGCCTTAGCCTTGATACTTTTGCGGCTACTGATTATTCCGATGTTTCGGTAGACCAGCTATCCGAATTATACGTAGTGGCGGATTTGTCTGATGTCCTAGGGCTCGCTAGCGCATCTGATGTGGCGTCAAACTATGTCGTGACGACCACGATGTACGATTCTGGTCAGACTTCTACTGGTAAGCTTGAAAAGCCTAGTCTAACAGATGTGGGTGAGCGAAAATGGGTAATTGAATACGTAGTAAAAGAAGGTGAAAGTATGGAAGATATCGCCGCCAGATATGGCATCAGTACCGACCAGATACGTTGGTCAAATGGGCTGAAAACTACAGCGCTTTCTGCCAATCAGACGATTTATCTACCAAAGGAAGCCGGTATTGTTTATACAGTGAAGGGTTCTGATTCCGTGGATTCGATTGCTTCGACTTACGGCTCGAATGTCGAAGAAATCACGATTTTTAACGATTTGGATACCAAACCTTTGTCGGAAGGGCAAAAGATATTCATTAAAAATGGTACTTTGCCTGAGAAAGAGCGCCCAGAATACGTAGCGCCGGTGATTCGCCCAGCAACGCGTACTTATAACTATACTTACACTTATCTTGGTGATACCTCGGAACGACAGAATATTCAGGTGATTGGTTATAACTATTATGGTGGTGGACAGTGTGTGGGTTATGCTGTATGGTATCGTAACGTCAGCGGATTGTCGACTCTAGCACCAGTATCTGCTACTTGGGGTAATGCTAGAAACTGGGCCAACGCAGCACG
Source organism: Candidatus Saccharimonadota bacterium (assembly GCA_017516075.1). Lineage (GTDB taxonomy): Bacteria > Patescibacteriota > Saccharimonadia > Saccharimonadales > Saccharimonadaceae > Nanosyncoccus. The sequence goes on along the minus strand of JAFWDS010000021.1, from coordinate 7,375 downwards.
CTCGGCTGGATTCCGAGTTGACCGCACTCCAGAGGTACACGCCGTGTTCCAGACACCATCCGGGTGGTATGGTCACGTGGGTATTGTAGTGGGAATTAACGGCGATGGCTCAATTGAAGTACAGGAAGCAAACTACAATTATCGTCCAGGACGCATTACGCGCGCAACTATTCCGGCTAGCGCCGTAGGGAATTTCTGGTATATTCATTAAGCACTACTAATAAAAGCGCGCAATAAATAAAAACACAAAATCGTATTACCAATCTTCGACTAAGGTGAATTCCTTGCCGGAAATTTCAATAAGGGAGTCCGGTTTGGCGCCTTGGGAGGTGAGTTCGGCGCGGATACCCATCTTCTTCATAATATCGCGTAGGCGATTTACGGAAGCGTAGTTGTTTAAATCTGTACGACGGGCAAATTTTTCAATCTTCTCGCCGGTTACTTTGAAATGCTCGTCGTCGAGTTTTTCTACCTTCCAGGTGTCCTTCAGGGCGTCTTTACTGAGGGTGATTGTAGGAATTTCTGCGGGGGTGGCTGAAATGTCATTTTCTCGGGACAATTTCCGGTTAGACCGGCTGAGACGTATATTCCTGACGTCACCGACAGATTCGTCCCGAAGGGACGGTTCTGCCGGCTGACCAGTGTATGACGTCGAAGATGGGCTTGCCGGTCCCGAAAAATGACTTTCAGACAGGACCTCCGCAGACAATTCCCGCAACAACTCAGTGAGGCCTTGGTGGGCGCTGGAAGAGATGGTGAAAACCTTGGCGTTGGGGTTTTTTTCTAGGATGGACGCTATTTGCATTTTAATGATGTCCTCGTCGACGCCTTCGCACTTGGTGAGGGCGACGATTTCGGGGCGAGAGGCGAGGTCAGAGTATTTTTCGAGCTCGTTTCGAATGGTCTGATAAGCTTCGCCAGCATCGTCGTTGTAAACATCTACCAGATGAAGTAATACCGCCGTGCGATCGACGTGTCGCAGGAAATCATGCCCTAAACCTTTGCCCTCGGAGGCTCCTTCGATCAAACCTGGAATATCGGCAATGAGTAAATCTTTGTCATCGATAGTAGTAACACCTAGGTTTGGGGTGATAGTGGTGAAAGGGTAGTCGGCGATTTCTGGTTTGGCATTAGATACAACGGATAGAAAGGTGGATTTGCCGGCGTTTGGGAGACCTACCAAGCCAACATCAGCCATAGACTTAAGCTCAAGTTCGGCTTCAAATTCCTCGCCCGGTTCACCAACTTCGGCAATAATGGGGGCCTGGCGCGTAGAGCTCTTGAAATGAGCATTACCGAAGCCACCAGAGCCACCATGAGCGATGATGGCCTCGTCGCCGTCTTTTACGAGGTCAGCCAAAAGGGTTCTTTCTCGGGGCGCGTCCAAAACCTCTGTCGCCACAGGGGTTTTGGCGCTACCTCTCGGCTTGCCAGCCTCCGAACCCCCTTCGAAAGACCCTTTTGCGCTGACCTTGTATACCACCGTGCCGACAGGGACATCGACGATTAAGTCTTTGCCGGAGCGGCCGGCGGAGCGCTGACCAGAGCCGTTTTTGCCATCTTCGGCAGTAAGAATCGGAGTGAAGCGAAAGTCTATCAAAGTGTTGGTATTGCGGTCGGCGCGAAAAATAATATCGCCGCCCTTACCGCCGTCACCACCGTCCGGGCCACCTTTCGGAATATATATCTCATGACGAAAAGAAACGGCACCATCACCGCCTTTACCCGCCTTTAAACTCACTTTTGCAACGTCTACAAACATAGCCTTATTATATCACATCTTGATAAGCTCTACTGAATAGTGGCTGCTTGATTCATCACATCTCAGAAGCTCGCGATGTGATAATAAATTTTATCACATCGCTTCGCCCCTTCGGCGACAAAATCAAAGATTTTGTCTTTATGTCCCTCGATTGTAATGAATCAAGCAGCTTCTCTCTTAGAATGCGCTTCCCGCCATTTAGCGATCTCGGCGTGGTTACCGGATAAAAGCACCTCTGGGACTTTCATGCCGCGGAAGTCTTCTGGACGAGTATATTGAGGATATTCTAGATTATCACCATCGGAGAATGATTCGATTTCGGCGGAAGTTTCGCCACCGAGCACGCCCGGGATGAGTCTTACGATGGAGTCAATAATGATGAGGGCAGGAAGCTCGCCACCGGTTAAAACATACTTGCCGAGAGAGATTTTATAATCCACGATTGAAAGAATCCGCTCATCGTAGCCTTCGTAATGTGGACACAAAATGATGTAATGCGTGGCGGGGGTGGCTGAAATGTCATTTTCTCGGGACAATTTCCGGTTAGACCGGCTGAGACGTATATTCCTGACGTCACCGACAGGTTCGTCCCGAAGGGACGGTTCTGCCGGCTGACCAGTGTATGACTCGACCGCCGTAGGAGCCGAGCAGACAGAAAGCTTGCTTTCTGTATCGAGGCGACGCCCGACGGACGACTTTATGGTCGAAGACGGGCTTGCCGGTCCCGAAAAATGACTTTCAGACAGGACCCCAGCCATCCATTGAGCTAGTTGTTGATTCCAGATTTCGCCGACTGGGGTGGGTAGGATAACTTTCGCTTCTGGATCCGTTGCTTTGACGGACTCGACTGCGGCAAAAACTGGTTCGCAGCGAAGTAACATGCCGTCGCCGCCACCATAAACTGTGTCATCGACAGATTTATGTGGGCCGAGGCCAAAATCGCGTAAATTCACAAAATCAAACTCAGCTAGGCCTTTTTCGGTGGCTTTCCACATCATTGAGGTCTTGAGGTATGGCTCAATCGCCTCCCGAAACAGCGTAATTATCGTAAACTTTATCATATCTCTATTATACCATGAAAAAGACCATCCTAAGATGGTCTCTCCCGCGCTGATGCGCGCCCACCCGTGGGGCACATTGTTTTGTTTTAATCCGCTGTTTGTTTTAATGAGTCTCCACACTCCACTAATTATCAGTGGAACCCCTGTGAAGCGTACCAGCTTATCTTTATAATAAAGCATAAGCGTCGATTTGTCAAGACTTTTTTTAGTTATGTTATAATGTTTTTATGAATTTATCTGATTCGGTAGAGGTGCTAGCTGGAATTGGTGAAAAGACAGCGGAAACTCTGAAAAAGTACGGGATTCGGACGGTCCGAGATTTTTTGTACAATCTACCGAGAGATTATGAGAATTTTGCATCTCCTACTTCTATTAGCGAAATGCGTCCAGGGAAGGTCGTAATAAAAGGCAAAATTGATTCACTGAGCTCCAGGCGCGCGAGACGCCGTAATCTTTCCGTCACAGAGGGAGTCATTAGAGATAGTACTGGGGCGGTGAAGGTGGTGTGGTTTAATCAAGGTTACCGATTGAAACAGTTTTCGCCAGAGAAGGAATACTATTTTACAGGCAATTATGAGCTCAAAAATGGGCGTTATAGCCTGATTTCGCCATCTGCAGCCGAAGTGGCCGATATCGGCACCAGAACTGGTCTAGTGCCGGTCTACGTGGCTCACGGCAGGTTAAAATCGCACGATTTTAGGCGTTTGATTAACAAATCGCGCGATAAATTTAACCAAATCCCGGATCTTTTACCATCGGTAGCAAAGGGAACGCGTAAAAAAGCCTTGTTTTATGTACATTTTCCTAACTCTTTGAAGGTAATTACGCCCGCTAGAGAATATTTGGCGTATGAAGAGTTATTTGAGCTAATTTTAGCTGCTAAGTTAAATCGTCAAGAAAATGAAAAACTAAAGGCCACCCCAGTACCATTCAATAAGGACAAGATAAAAGAGTTCGTAGCAAGTCTGCCTTTTAAGCTGACTAACGCACAGAGGTTGGCTGCTTGGGAGATTTTTCAAAATATGGAGCATCCTACGCCGATGAACCGACTTTTGCAGGGTGATGTGGGTTCGGGTAAAACTATGGTGGCCGGAATGGCGGCCTATGAGGTGTTTCTCTCTGGGGGACAGATAGCAATGTTGGCGCCGACGGCAATTTTGGCATCGCAACACTACGAGGGGCTTTCTCGGCTGCTGGAGCTTTTTGGGGTCAAAACCGCGCTTCTGACTGGAGCGACCAAGCATAAAGTCGAGCTTAAAAAACAGATTAAAAATGGTGAGATCAATCTGGTAATTGGGACACACGCACTGCTTACCGACGATACAGAGTTTAATAATTTGACGCTGGCGATTATCGACGAGCAGCATAGATTTGGGGTAGCGCAGAGGCAGAAGTTACTACTCAAATCGCCAGAAGGTTTGGCTCCGCATCTATTAGCGATGACTGCCACCCCTATTCCGCGCTCTTTGCAGCTCACTGTGTTTGGAGATTTGGATGTTTCTATTCTAGACGAAATGCCGGCCGGAAGACAGCCTGTTAAAACAAAAATTTTGAAGGAAATAGAGATAGAAGAGAAGCTTTATCCTGAGATACGGAGGGTTCTATCCTTGAAGCCAGATAGCAAGGGAAAAGGCCACAAAATGCATGGTCAACAGGTTTATTGGATTTGTAAGGCTATCGAGGAGGGAAGTATGGGAGATGCGCCAGTAAGTGAAGTCACCTCTGTAAAAAAGCGCACTAAGCGACTCCAAGAGGTGTTTCCAGATAGAAAAGTGGAATTTTTACATGGCAAAATGAAGCCGGTTGAAAAAGATGAGATTATGGAGAGATTTGCCGAGGGGGAAATCGATATTTTGGTGTCAACTACGGTGGTAGAAGTAGGGGTGGACGTGCCAAATGCGACTTTGATGGTGATAGAAAATGCTGAGTCGTACGGATTGGCACAGCTGCATCAGTTAAGAGGTCGAGTCGGGCGAGGTTCGTCGACGTCTTATTGTTATTTGCTGACCTCTGGAGATACGTGGCCAACGAAGAGGCTCCTGGAGCTCGAAAAATCAAACGATGGGTTCTATCTTTCAGAGGTAGATTTAAAAATGAGGGGGCCGGGAGAGATTTATGGTGCTCTTCAGCATGGGGCGCTGGATCTTCGGATTGCGTCGCTTACAGATACGAAATTGATCTCTAAAGCGCAGAAAGATGTTGCCGAGTTCCTGAAAAAACCAGAGGATATGGTAAAATATAAGGAGTTGATGAGTGGTATCACGAAGTATCAGCAAATTACAACATTAAACTAGTTCGTTAAGATTTTTATTGGGCAGTTTCAAAATGCTTCAAAACTAAAATAAAAATCTTTAGGAGTATTTTATGAGTTCTATTAAAATTACATCCGGTATATTTAGAGGGCGCAATATCTCGACTCCTGGTGGTAAGACACATCCGATGGGGGAAAGAGAGCGGTTAGCGCTGTTCAATATGATTTCTGAGTATTTACCAGAGGCGGTGGTTTTGGATGCTTATGCTGGATCAGGGGCTCTTGGAATCGAAGCGATGTCTAGAGGTGCCAATCGGGCGGTTTTTGTAGATAAATCGGCTGACGCGGTGCGCACAATCGAGAAAAATTTGGATGTTTTAGGCATCCAGGAAAATTGTGAAGTAAAAAAATCCTCAATTTTAGAGGCAGACAACCTCGGTTTTTTTGATGTAGTGTTCGCCGATCCGCCATATGATAATTTTAAACTAACAGAGATAGAACATTTGGTACAATTTGTGAAAGATAGAGGTATTTTAGTATTATCTCATCCCGGAGATGCGCCAGAATTTCCAGAGATGTCACTAGAAAAATCCCGCAAATATGCTGGCGCCACAATTTCGATTTATGTCAAGCGGTAAGGGTTCTTGCTTTTTTTAGATTTTATGCCATAAAAACACTTGCTTTTTCGCAAAAAGTGTGATATAATAATGGCATAAGGAGTTTTATTATATGTATTATCAAGGAGAGGCGGACAAAAAGGAACGCCGTAAAATCATCGCAGTGGCGACGGCTGCAGTTATTATAATTCTGATTTTGATTGTCGCAATTATCGTGGTAGCTACAAAGAAATCTAGCCGCACTAGTGTGACGAATGTCGACAGCAATAATACTAGCCAAAATACTTCAGATGATACCCCGGCTATTAGTAAGGTTGAGGTGACCACCGAGAAGAAGGATAGTTCAAAGACTGAGTCAACCAATGTTGGTACTTTGTCGAACAACAAGACTGAAGATTCGAAGAAGACCGAGAATAAGTCTTCTACTAGCACTACTACTTCAACTACTACGACCACTACTGCGAAAAAAGATATTCCAGATACCGGTCCAGAGGAAATTTTGCCTCTAGCATTGGTGCTTGGCGCTTTGACAACTTATGGTTATTCAGCGGTTCTTGCTAAAAGAGATGCTTAAGTATTACTGCGAAATAGCGAGAAAATAGTGCAAAAAAGCGAGAGAAACCCTCTCGCTTTTTTGGTGATTTTATGATATGATAGAGGTATGCCCGGGTGGTGGAATTGGTAGACACGTATGCCTTAGGAGCATATGCCATTCGGTGTGCAGGTTCAAATCCTGTCCCGGGCACCAGATTACGACAATTATGATTTTTTCGCCCATAGGGCGGTTTTTTATTGTCGAGCAAATGAGGAGTAGATAATTGTCAAAAAAAAATGAAAGTCCCGAACCTGCGCATTACAGCGCTGCCTGACGGACTTCCGCTATCATTATAATAACACAACCACTAAATAATTACAAGGATTTTCTTGCCTTTTGTGATTACAATGAGATTATTTATACCCTTGGTTGTCAAAGTTGAGTGACGCTTTAATTCGCTTACAATTCTGGATAAGTGCATTTTAGAATATCTAGCATCAACTATTATGTTTTTAGATTGCTGAATAGCAGAATGTAACAAGTGCTGAATATTATATTTTCCAGTGCCAACTGGCGTTTTTAGCTCCCAATGTAGACCATTAATAAGAAAATCTGGTGTTTTTTGATTGCTCCTTGGTACAAACTTAATATCTGTTTTAAAATAATTTAGCAAAATATAAGCGGCAGACATTTCTCTCACTGATGGTTTCGGAAAAACGCTTTCTGGAACAATAACGGAAAACTCTTTTTTAGGCATATTTCCCATTATACCATAGATAAACAGATCATCCTTCTCTTGAAACAATTTCTTCTATGGTTTTGATCAAGTCGCCAACCGGTACGCTTTCGCCTCGAGCTGCCTAGCGCGTTCACAAGTAATATCAAGCTCCTTGCCAACGGTTTCGAGACTTCTAGCCTTCCCATCCATAAGACCGAAACGCAAGATCAATACGACTCGTTCTTTCATCGGTAAAGTGTTTATAATCGCTATCAGTTTTTCAAACTCATCGCTACTATTCCTACTGGTTTTTTCTCTATAACCAGCATTTTCATAGCTAACCCTCTTGATTTTTCTATGTTTTTACCTGTACAATATGACATAGGTAGGTCCTTTCTTATTTAAGTGATGTTAATTTAAGTATAGAGCCT
>JAFWDS010000020.1 GCA_017516075.1 Candidatus Saccharimonadota bacterium | reverse complement strand
CTCCGTAAGACGAAAGGATATGAGGATTGTGGGATAAAGCTAGCTAAAGGTATTTATTTTACCGAAGAAGATGAGAAAAAAATCGCTACATTCTTTAAAGACAACAAGACAACAACGCAATTAGCTGAGAAAATCGGTGCTAATCCTAATGATATTAGTGCTCTCATCAATACGGAAGGATATGAGAATTGCGGAATAAGGCTAGCTAAAGGTATTTATTTTACTGAAGAGGATGAGAAAAAAATCGCTGCATTCTTTAAGGATAAAAAGACAACAACGCAATTAGCTCGTGATTCCGGCGTCCATCGTTCTGACATTAGTGCTCTCATCAATACGGAAGGATATGAGGATTGCGGAATAAAGCTAGATCATGGTATTTATTTTACTGAAGAGGATGAGAAAAAAATCACTGCATTCTTTAAGGATAAAAAGACAACGGATCAATTAGCTCGGGAAAATAATTTCAGATTTAATTCAGAAGAGATAGTGCAGACATACGGAATTAAAGGAATAAAACTAGCAAGAGGTGTCTATTATGATAAAGAGCAAATCGCCGAAATAGTTGATTTGGTTGGGCACGAATCCCCTAAGGATAGTTTCCCTGAAACGGCATTCCGTTTTTATTTACAGCAAGCTGGACTGAAACTAAGCGGCAAACGTTTCCGCCCAGACTGGATGAAAAGAGAAGAAACTGGCCAAAATCTAGAAATAGATATCTATATAGAATTCGACAACCCACCCCCACCAGGAATTGGTATTGAATATGATGGTGAGAGATGGCATCCGAATCCAGAATATGACGCTAGTAAGAATGATATAGCTAGAAAGAGCGGGGTTGAAATCATTCATATCAGAGAAAAAGGTTGCCCACCTATGCGAGATGACATCCCCTGCATTATAAAACAAGATCGAAAAAATAATTCTCTAGAAAACTGCATCAAACAAGTTTTTGAGATGTTACATATTCCCTTGCCAGAAACAGGTATTGATGTCTCCAAAAAAGGAGATAGAGCCAAAATACTCGAACTCTCGGGCGATAAAGAAGTTAAAGCTAAAGCGTACAAAGGTATTCAGACGAACGACATCAACCGCGACGGCGCTGATATTAGTAAGACTAATGTCGCCTAGCGAACAAGCCATGAAAAAGTCAGGCATACGCCTGACTTTTCTTATCAATCAGATATTGCTATTTGATAACCTTGGTAATCACGCCAGAACCGACAGTCTTACCACCTTCGCGGATAGCGAAGCGGTCTTGTTCATTCATAGCGACAGGAGCCAACAACTTGACATTGAAGGTAACCTGATCGCCAGGCATGACGATTTCCTTGTCGGCCGGGAGCTCAACTTCACCAGTTACATCGGTAGTACGGAAGTAGAACTGTGGCTTGTAACCCTTGGAGAACGGAGTGTGACGACCACCTTCCTCTTTCTTCAAGATGTAAACTTGTGCCTCAAATTCAGTATGTGGGGTGATAGTACCAGGCTTTGCGATAACCTGACCACGTTCAATCTGATCACGCTCAATACCGCGGAGCAAAAGCCCAGCGTTATCGCCAGCTTGACCTTGATCCAAAGTCTTGTGGAAGGCTTCGATACCAGTCACAACCGACTTCTGAGTATCACGCAGACCAACGATTTCAACTTCGTCGTTCAACTTGACAACACCTTGTTCGATACGACCAGTAGCGACGGTACCACGACCCTTGATGGAGAAGACATCCTCAATTGGCATGAGGAATGGCTTATCCAAATCATGCTCAGGGATATCGAAGTACTCATCCATAGCAGTGACGAGTTCCATGATAGCATCTTCGTTTTCCTTGTCGCCCTCGAGAGCCTTAGTAGCAGAACCTTTGATGATAGGTGCATTATCGCCATCGAAACCATATTTGTTCAATAGTTCACGCACATCCATCTCAACAAGCTCAACTAATTCAGGATCAGCGAGGTCCATTTTGTTGAGGAAAACGATAATCTTTGGCACGTTTACCTGGTGAGCAAGTAGTACGTGCTCACGAGTCTGAGGAAGTGGACCATCGTTTGCAGCAACTACAAGGATAGCACCATCAACCTGGGCGGCACCAGTAATCATGTTTTTGATATAGTCAGCGTGACCAGGCATATCTACGTGTGCATAGTGACGCTTTTCGGACTCATACTCCTGGTGAGAAGTAGCAATGGTGATACCACGTGCTTTTTCTTCTGGAGCGTTGTCGATTTGGTCATAAGCAACTGGCTTGTTGACTTCAGAAGGAAGTCTTTTAGCTAGCACGCTTGTGATCGCAGCTGTTAAAGTAGTTTTACCATGGTCAACGTGACCCATGGTACCCACATTTATATGTGGCTTGGAACGGTCAAAATTCGCCATTCTTTCTCCTTTTATATTATTATGTTTGGAGCGCTAATAAAAACCAGCTCCAAAACTCTACCATACTATTTTAGACTATTTTTCCTAAGTTGTAAAGAGGTTATTAAAAACTAAATTGAAAAAGCTTGCTCTTGACAAAATATTACTTTTACGCTATAATAATACATTGTAGGGGTAGTGTTCTTTAAGATTGGAGGGTAAAACAATGTTAGAGTTACTTTTGTTTCTCGTAGATTTGTTGCTTTTCTGGATAATGGTTATTCAGTTCGTCGCATCCAGGTTCGTAAAAATGAGCTCAATAGCTATAACCATAACAACTATCGGTTTTATAGCAGTAGCGGTCGCCGCTATTGTCGTTAACATTCGAAGGGGTAATTTCGAGACGGATGATTTGAGCTACGCAGACGAAGACGAAGACGATGATGATGACGACGAAGACGAGTCGGAAGAGTATTTTTTTGAAGAAGACCTAATTAAACAATAGCACCCCCCACATAGCCAAGGCGTTCCGCTGGGAACGCCTATTTTTTATCAAAATCAACTTTCTGCAAAAAAAGATTAAAAAAGGTATTGACAATCCAAAAAACAAAATGTAATATAAAAGCATAAAAGGTTCATACATATAAAAAGGAAAACAATTATGTTTCATTTATCAAGCAAAATGAAAGTCTTCCGACTTTCAATAATTATCGCAGTGATTGTGTCGATAATTTCGGCAGCAATTTTGTTTATAGTAAATCGTTTACAAGATAGCCACGCTATCACACCGGATGGGACGCAGGTCCGAATATATATAAAAGATAATACGCCCGTAATTAAATACTATGGTCATCAGACACGTTGGTATCAAGTAAGTGTCAATGGGCAGGTATTTGATGCTTATTGCGCTGAACCTACGGGGGGAGACCCTACAGGATCTGATCCAGATACCGATAAAGCGCATCCGATTGCTTCCTCAGATGCAAATAATGCCATTAAGCTCCTGACTTATATTAGGGCAAATAATAATGCTGCGACTCAGTCACTTCGCGATCAAGTGTTTTCCGACATAAACATATATGAGTGGGGCCACGATGATTCGAGTCAGAACCTTAGCTTGGAGATGAAAGAGTATGCTTTTACGCATGCAGTAATTGGAGTTCTTTACCAAAATCAAAACGATCGCACTGGTCTAAATAGTACGGCAAGCGCAAAAGTAGATAGCGCTATTAGTCAACTAAGAGCTGCAATCTCAAACAACTCAAGAGCTTGGCAAGTTGCGGCCAATAATCAGATGTATTATGTGGACGGCGCTTGGGTCAACAAGTATGGTAACTGGGAATATGAACAAGACATCGTATGGCAAGAGAGTAATCAAATTCTAGGCTCAATTAGTTTCCAGAAAAGAGATAGCCAGACCGGCGCAACCCCACAACCAGGCCTAAGCTTTGCTGGTATCACTGTAAAAGTCTACAATAACTCCAATCGCGAAGTCTACAACCCGTCAAATGGTCAATTCTATGCTCAAGGCGCCGAGATGGCATCCGGAACCACTAATGCCGAAGGAAAAATTACCTTCAATAATCTCCCGGCCCTGAATGTAACTTACAGCGTAAAAGAAACAGCCTCCAACTCTTCATATCAACTTAATCCTACCGCGGCGAGTGCAACACTGACCCAAAATGGCCAAGTAGTTGAAGTCTCGATTTCCAACGAGCCAAATCTTGGTAAAATAGTTGTAACGAAAGTAGACAGCGAGACTGGTACATGTATGCCGAATGGCAACGCTTCACTAGTCGGAACAAAATTTGAGCTAATTAATAATACTGGTCAAACCATCACCTATAATGGCCAAACATACGCTAATGGCGCTAAAGTTGCAGAAAAAACTATTCAATCGACAAGTAGCTCTGCGTGTAGTGTCTCATTTGAAGATTTACCGCGAGGTACCTATATCGTTAGGGAAACAGCGAGCGGTGGATATGCAGCTGCTACCACTTCAAAAGACGTCAATTTAAACGCCGACAGCGTAACGGTTTCGTTTACTAACACTAGCGTCAAAGGTAAAATCACGGTCAATAAAACCGATGCCGATACTGGTACCTGTACTCCACAAGGCAATGCTACTTTTAACAATACGAAATTCGAAATCACCAATGATTCAGATAACGCAGTCTATTATGGTGGCAGACAAATTGCTAGAGGTAGCGTAATGGATACTAAGACCCTAACTAGTGGCGCATGCAGTGCAACCTTTGAAAATCTTCCATATGGGAAGTATATCGTCAAAGAAATTGCTGTAGGTGAAGGCTATAATCGTGATACTACTACAAAAACCATTACTATACCTACCAATAACAACGTAAACATTACGACTTCCTTCGCAAATCCCGCAATTAAAGGCAAGGTAACAGTTAATAAAATTGACGCAGATACAGGTAGTTGTACAAATAGCGGTGCTCTATCGTTCGCAGGTGTGAAATTTACTATTACCAACAATTCCGCCAGTTCTGTCTATTATGGCGGTTCTATGAAGGCCAAGAACGAAGTTATTGCCACTAAGACTATGGCAGAAGGTGATTGTAGCGTAACGTTTGAAAACCTTCCATATGGTTCATATATCATCAAGGAAACCAATTCTAGCGAAGGATATCAATTAAATACCACCCCACAAACCATTACTATTCCAACTAACAGCAATATTAACATATCAACAACGTTTGCTAATCAGCCAATCCGCGGTGACGTTAAGTTTATTAAAATGGATGCAACTAATAACAAAGTTATGCGCGATGTACTCTTTAGTATTTCCGCATTAGATAAAAACGAAAATATCAAAGAGACTCACATCGTAGTCAGCAACAACGACGGTGTCGTTAATACCTCAGCCTCCTTCATTCCTCATACCAACCATACCAATGGTTACGATGCCTTGTATGACGAAGTTGATCCGATTTCCTTCTCTGGCTTTGGTACGTGGTTTGGTCTAGACAAAAACGGTAATGCGATTCCAGCCAAAGATAGCGTAGGTGCCCTCCCATACGGCAAATACATCATTCAAGAGCTTCGTTGTGGTTCAAACCTCTTCTGTACTGGCGTTCTAAACCAAAAAGTCACCATTACCATCAATAGCCACAATCAAGTCATCGACCTAGGAGATTGGAACAATGCTTGTACCTTCTTTAGCCTAGACACTACTGCTACGGATGCTAAAGATGGAGACCACTACATCGAAGTCGACAAAGAAGTTGAAATTGTAGATCTCATTGATTATTGCGTCAAACCAAACACCGACTTTACTCTAAAAGGTGTCTTAATGGATAAAGCAACCGGTGAACCATTTCTCGTAAATGGTGAACCAGTAGAAAACAGCATGAAACTTCGTTCGGAGACGGATTGTGGTCAGACCAAGATGTCGTTTAAGATTAACGCTGAAGATCTTGGCGGCAAAGACCTAGTTGTCTTCGAGACTCTCTACTACAAAGACGATATTATTACCAAGCACGATGACATCGATGACGATTCTCAGACGGTCACATTCATCAAACTCGCCACTCTTGCTACCAACGACGCCACTGGCGAAAAGCTTCTACCGCTCAACGCAGATGTCACTATTAAAGATCACATTACTTACTGCCTCAAACCAGACGTAGAATACACCATAAAGAGTGTTCTTATGAACAAAAACACTGGCACCGGTTTACTTATAAACAGTGAACCGGTAGAGATTGAAACAACTCTCATCCCAGCTGAAGCCTGTGGCGAAAAAGACATTTACTTCCATATCAATACGGCTGACCTCGGCGGTGCCGACCTCGTAATCTTTGAAAGCCTCTACGAAGATGAAGAACTTATCTTGGAGCACCGAGACTTCAATAACTACGACGAAACAGTGAGCGTTGCTCCTCCAGCCCCAGACACTGGTTTTATGACTAGATTAGTTGCTGATGGTGGCAACACCAAGGTAATCTTCATGATTGCTGGCGGTATCATCCTTGTAGGTGTTGGCGGATACTATGCATCTAGACACTTCGCTAGAAAGAAATTTATGAAGAAGTTTTAATAATCTTCCTCAAAAAATAAGCCGGTCATCAGCCGGCTTATTTTGTCGAGAGATTATTTTGAATTTCTCTTTTCAATTATTTCTTGTGCGACGTTTGGTGGAACTTCCTCGTAGGCAAAGAGTTCCATCGAACTCGCTGCACGTCCCTGCGTCATGCCACGGAGATCCCCGGTATAACCAAAGAGATTAGCTAGAGGGCAAAATGCCTTAATTAGCTTTGCGCCACCATTTAAATCTTCCATTTCATCAATGCGACCTCGGCGCGAGTTGATATCACCAATCACGTCACCCATGAACTCTTCTGGAGTAGTGATTTCGAGTTTCATCACTGGCTCGAGGAGCACTGGATTCGCTTTCTTGATGCCTTCACGGGTAGCCAAGGAACCAGCCAAGGTAAAGGCGAGCTCGCTTGAATCTACGTCGTGGTAAGAACCATCGTAGAGAGTAGCTTTAATGTCTACTACTGGGTAACCGGCAATCACGCCACCAGCCAAAGTATCTTCCACACCTTTCTGTACTGGTTTGCGGTATTCCTGAGGCACCACACCACCTTTGATTTGATCAATAAACTCAAAGCCCTTCCCTGGTTCATTTGGCTCAAACTTAATCCAAACGTCACCATACTGACCACGACCACCAGACTGCTTGATGTGCTTACCTTGGGCTTCAGCGGTACCACGAATGGTTTCGCGGTACGCCACCTGCGGTGCGCCAGTGTTAGCTTCTACGCCATGTTCGCGCTTGAGACGATCAATGATGATTTCTAGGTGAAGTTCGCCCATACCAGAAATAATGGTCTGACCAGTTTCTTCATCAGTATGTACGCGGAAAGTTGGGTCTTCCTCTGCCATCTTTGATAGACCAATGCCCATTTTTTCCTGATCGGCCTTAGTTTTGGGCTCTACTGCGATTGATACTGGCGGATCCGGGAATTCGATCGATTCCAACAGAATTGGATGCGCTGGCGAGCAAAGGGTGGTGCCAGTGGTACAATTCTTTAAGCCGACGACCGCAGCGATATCACCTGCACCAATCTCAGAAATATCTTTACGATCGTTAGCATGCATACGTACCAAGCGACCGATTCTTTCTTTATCCCCTGTCGATGCGTTTAGTACCGTATCGCCAGATTTAAGTTTACCCGCATATACGCGGATAAAGATGAGTTTACCCACAAATGGATCAGTTGCAATCTTGAAAGCAAGCGCGGTGAGAGGCTCCGAATCGTCGGCTTTGCGTACAATCTGGTCGCCGGTCTTTGGATCAGTACCCACAGTTTGACCCTGATCGCGATCAAGTGGCGATGGCAAGTAATCGGTCATAAGATCTAGTACCTTTTCTACAATCACGCCACGACCATCACCGCCGGTCACTAGGAAGAAATCACCATCTAGTACGCGCTTGCGCAGAGCTGCCTTTAGCTCATCTACAGTGATTGCGTCTTCGCTTTCTTCAAAGAATTTATTCATCAAATCTTCATCAGCTTGCACGGCTTCCTCAACTAGCATAGAGCGAGCATTTTTGGCCTTCTCCAGCATATCGGCGGGGATTTCACCTACAGTGAGCTCATGATCGGCATAGTCTTTGTAGGTATAAGCTTTCATGTCAATCAAATCTACTACGCCACAAATATCTTTTTCAAAACCGATTGGCAGATGAATCGCCACGGCATTCTTTGACAAACGCTTGTGAATAGAATCCAGAGACTTGTAAAAATCACCACCAATTTGATTAATCTTGTTTACAAAACAAATACGAGGAATGCCATATTTGGTAGCTTGGCGCCACACCGTCTCGGACTGAGCCTCGACCCCCATCTTGCCATCAAATACTACTACGGCTCCATCCAGTACGCGCAAGGATCTTTCTACCTCGGCAGTAAAGTCGATGTGTCCTGGGGTGTCGATAATATTAATCTGATGATTCTTCCAATAAACAGTCACGGCGGCCGAAGTAATCGTGATACCACGTTCCTTTTCCTGTTCCATCCAGTCGGTTTCAGCACCACCAGTGCCACCTTTTACAAGGTCAATTTTATGTTTAAGTCCGGTACGATACAAAATCGCTTCCGAAGTCGTAGTTTTTCCGGCATCAATGTGTGCAATAATACCAATATTGCGCATATCTGCCAAGCTTTTAATTCCAGTAGCCATATGCTCCTTTTTACATTTATTATTCCGTCGTTTTTAGCTCCACGCTCAAAAACAAGACATATTTTTCACTATTCTACCATAAATATTTAAAAAATAGAAGGTTTTTTCTTGACCTTACAGCCACAACAATGGTCAGGTCTTTGCACTGATTTCTCGGCGCCAGACAAAACAAGAGAATCCTGAGTTTAAACCCCTAGCTTTTACAAAAAGCTTGTGGTATGATAAAAACATAAACAAGGATTATTCATGAAAAAGACTACGACACTTATCACTAGTATACTAACTACCGCTACGGCACTATCTGGTATTATTCTGACTTCTACTTTTGTCTCTGCCGACGACGTGGTGGATGAAATCAATATCACTGTCCCAGTTTCTTGTTCTATTTCTGGTACTGGTATGAATTCGCACAATGCTACTATTGCTAATGGTCAATATAATTCCGCCATCGGTGAAACCACCATCAAAGCCATGTGCAATGATAGCGAAGGATTTGCCATCTACGCTATAGGCTATACTGATGATGAAGATGGCAAAAATGTCCTCACGAGTTCTACTTTAGGCTCTACTCATGATATCGCTACAGGCACTGCTACTTCGGGCAATACTTCAAATTGGGCCATGAAACTTACTGCCATCACCAGCCCTACTCCCACCTATCCCATTATTATTGCTGGTAGCACTGACGATACAGACAAAGAACAAGGCGACCCAGACTACTCTACCTTCCAGGAAGTCCCAGACGATTACGCTCTAGTCGCTAAAAGAAAATCTGGCACCGATACAGGCACCTCTGCCGAAGGAGCCTCCTTCAAAACCACCTACCAAGCCTACATCAGTCCCACTCAATCCGCCGGTACATATACAGGACAGGTAAAATATACTATGGTTCATCCACATAACGCTGCCGCACCAGAAAAACCACTTGGCTTATGTCAAAGCAGTGATACTTGTATGCAACAACAAACCTCAGCTTCTATGGCGCAGAAATTACCAAATGTAGGTGATACAACTACGCTTTATGACGCTCGCGACAACCAAGCCTATACTATAGCTAAATTAGCAGATGGCAAGTATTGGATGACCGAAAACCTCAACATCGCTGGCGGCACGGCACTTTCCAGCACTGACACCAATTTTGATGCAAGCTACACTCTACCTACCACAAATGGTTGGACAGTCACCGATGGCAAACTAATCCTTCCAGCCTCCGCTACCAAGAACGATGCAGATAATAATCTCACAGATAGCACTCAATTTGGCACTGATAATTACGCCTACGTCTTCAATAGCGGCAATAAAGAAAATTGTGGTGCAAGCGATCAAAACACACCATGCTACTCCTACTATTCATGGGATACTGCTACTCTCGGCTCTGGTAGAAGCATTAGCACTGATAATACCGACGCAGATTATAGTATCTGTCCGAAGAACTGGAAACTACCAACCAGTAGATATACCAGTACATTTGATGCTACTACTGCACAAGATTCAGACTTCTATAATCTAGCTACAAACTATGGTATGTCTACTGGTGTATGGCATCAATATACCAGCAATTTCTATAATCAGGCTGGTCCTAGCACCACTCCAAACTTTCTATCCGCTGGCATCTATGTCGACGGGTCGTTCTATAGTGGTGGAAATTACTGGTCTGCTACTTCAGACTTCGATTCCATAGATGCTCATTACCTGAACTTCGGTTCAAGCAGTGTCTATTCGGCCGATGGCGACGTCCGCAGAGGCGGGCTCTCCGTCCGCTGCGTCTTCGGCTCCTAGCTACTTTTGCACTCTCAGGCCTACAATACCACCCACCAACCCAAAACTTTATAATCCCCGCCAAACTTTATAAGCTTCCGAATCGGAAGAAAATCTCCAAAACTTGCGTTTCTCTTCTTGTTTTTTCCGTTTAAGAGAGTATAATAGGCTTATGGAATATTTAAGTGTAGCAGAAATAGCAAAGAAATGGGGCATTTCAGAGCGTGCCGTGCGGCATTACTGCACCGAAAATCGCATCATTGGCGCCAAATACGACAAAGGCATCTGGCTCATCCCGGCAGACGCAGAAAAACCCACTCGCGCCAACCAAAAGTCAGACGAGCTCACCTTGCTTCAAGTTTTGCGTCGCGAAGATAGACTACGTACTAAGGGCGGCATCTATCACAAAGTCCAAGTAGAGCTCACCTACAACTCCAATTATATCGAGGGTAGCCGTCTCACCGAGGATCAAACTCGCTACATTTTCGAGACTAACACCATCGGCGCCCTGAAGAAATACCAAGGCATTCGCGTCGACGACGTAGTAGAAACAGTGAATCATTTCCGTTGCATTGATTATATTATTGAGAATGCCAACCGCAAGCTCAGCGAGCGGATGATCAAGAAGCTCCATTTTATTCTCAAAAATGGCACATCAGACTCATTAGTAGATTGGTTTGCAGTTGGCGACTACAAGAAGCTCCCCAACGAAGTAGGCGGGCAAGAAACCACCGCGCCGGACAAAGTCGCAGAAGAGATGCGGAAGTTACTCAAAAAATACCGCGCTCGCAAAGTTTTGGATTTGCACGATTTACTAGCTTTTCATTATGAATTCGAAAAAATCCACCCCTTCCAAGACGGCAACGGCCGAGTCGGGAGGTTGGTTCTATTCAAAGAATGTCTGCGGCTAAACATCGTGCCATTCATCGTCGACGAAGACTTAAAAATGTTTTACTATCGCGGATTAAAGGAATGGCCGCGCAAATCTGGCTACTTGATGGATGCCTGTCGCGCCGCGCAAGACAAATTCGAAAAATATCTAGAATATTATCGCATCACTCCAGGCCAGCGAGGCTCACAAAATCCGAAGCCCTAGCTTTCACAAAAAGCTTGTGGTATAATAAAAACATAAACAATGATTATTCATGAAAAAGACTACGACACTTATCACTAGTATACTAACTACCGCTACGGCACTATCTGGTATTATTCTGACTTCTACTTTTGTCTCTGCCGATGACGTAGTAGACGAAATCAATATCACTGTCCCAGTTTCTTGTTCCCTTTCTGGTGTTGGTATGAATTCGCACAATGCTAATATAGCTAATGGTATATATACTGCAGATATTGGTACTACTACACTCACAGCTTTTTGTAATGATAATGAAGGCTTTGCTATCTATGCTGCTGGATATACTGGAGACAAGATAGGAGGAACAAATAGCAATAAGTTAGTGGGAACAACAGCTAGCGGTAATGCAACTATAGAATCAGGCCTAGCTACATCAGCAGGTAATCCTGATGTGTCAAACTGGGCGATGAAACTAGCAATATCACAAGATTCTGGTGATACAACTGGTACTAATGCTTTTACGATTGATTCTGCGCCAAATGTAGCTCTGCCGAGTGAAGCAGAATCAGGCGCTATAGAAGCTCCATTTAGTAGCTACCATGTAGTACCAAACGAATACGTCAAAGTAGCACATAAGAACTCTATGACTGACATGACAACAACTACGGGTGGAGTTAAGCTTACTACTACCTATGCTGCTTACATATCTAAGACTCAACCGGCTGATATCTATAGTGGACAAGTTGTTTACACATTACTCCATCCAGCTAGTGCCACTCCGTCTATAATTACTCCACCCACCTCCTGCACTACCCCAGTACCAGGCCTAACTTATATGCAAGACCTCACCAGCTCCAATAAAGCTACCATCCTATCTAACATGACAGAAGATTCACAGTATTACCTAGCTGATAAACGTGATGATAAAACCTACTGTGTAGCCAAACTAAGAGATGGCAATCTCTGGATGACTCAAAACCTAGACCACGATATAGTTACAGATGGTTCAGTAACATACGATAACACTACTACTGATCTTGGTTGGAATGGTGTAAGTTACAGTACAGCCAGCTGGACTCCAGCTTCTGCTACCAAAGCTACCAGCGATACTACCTGGACTACCGATGAGACTGGTGCTACTATCCCTGAATCCTACGACCCAGGAGAACTTTACTGGAATGGTACTGCAGGCTCTTATAACTCAGAATCAGATTGTGCAACTGCTGGCGGCACTTGGGATAGCGTTAATAATCGTTGTAACCAAATCTCATCTACTGGTAATTCTCACTATCATCTAGGGAATTATTACAACTGGACGGCAGCAGTAGCTATGAATGACAGCAGCAATTACAGTGTTGATGGTATCGACGCAAATCAATCAATCTGTCCCGCTAATTGGACCCTTCCGAAAGGTGACAAACTGGACCAGGGGCCACAAACTTCGCCAGGTTCTTTTCAATATTTAGTGGAACGATACGGTTGGGGTAGCAGTTCTCATTTGATGACGGATCCAACCATTTGGGAAACTGCCGTCAAGTTTATTTTAAGTGGTGGGTACACCTGGTCTAGCCTTGCTTCTGTTGGCTTTAACGGCGTTTGGTGGTCGTCAGTGGTTGGTAATTCTGCAGTTGCGCATGCTCTTTATATAAACTCACTCAAGTACATTACTCCTGATTATACTACTGGACGTTCTATCGGCAACACAATCCGTTGTCTTGCTCGATAATAGTAGCAGTGCTTATCCCAATACATTTAACGGGCAAGCTAGATATAATGTGGTCACAATCCGCCAGCTTCCAATTTCATAGCATTAATCAGATTCGTTATGTTGTGGTTGTGACAAAATCCCAGTCATGCGAGCGCTCATCCTGAGTATAATATAGAAACATCGTACATTAGGGTGGCAAGAATCGCACTACTCCATAGAAACCACCGCAATTTACATAAAGCGCGAGCATCTGACGGATTTTGTGAAAACCACCAACAGAACGAGTCCAGCTATGAAATTAGGAGCTGGTGGATTGAGAAGAAGCATTCATGACGCGAGCGAAGCGAGAACTACGTTTTTTCCTAAGTCAGCTTTTTCCGCAATATATCTTGCACGCTAGAAGGGTTGGCTTTGCCATGGGATTCCTTCATTACTTGCCCCACCAAGAATCCTAACACCTTTTCCTGCCCCGCTTTAAAATCAGCCTGTGCCTTTGCGGTTTCCGGTTTTGCAAGTACTGCATCGACAATTTTTTCCAATGCCCCAAGGTCATTTTCCTGAATTAACCCTAATTCTTTGGCAATATTCTTTGCCCCTCTTCCCTTCATTTGTGGATCAAATAATCGAAGGAATACCTCTTTAGTGGCCGTTGATGATAGTTCTTTTTTCTCGTTCATCTCTGCAAGTTCATTTAAATCTGTCGCTGATGGTAAATCATTCAAATACTCCGCTGATTTCTCTTCTGCTAGCAGTACCGAAGCAAACAAATTCGACAAATTCTTAACATATTTTTCATTGATTTCGTTTAATTTGTTCATTAAACTTGGATAATCTAACAATACTTCCAAGATGTCGCCAGCAATTGTCTTATCAAACTTCTTGCGGTAATCTGCTGGCATCAGCGGTAACTTAGCTGATTCAGCTTCAATGAATTCGGTAGACAAATTAATCGGTGGCAAATCTGGCTCCGGCATATAGCGATAATCTTTAGCTTCCTCCTTTGACCTTTGTCCAGTCGTTTCGCCAGAAGCATCGCTCCATCCGCGTGTTTCCTGTACTACTTTTTCACCTTTATCTAGCAATTTACTCTGCCTCTTGATTTCGTATTCTACTGCCCTCTCCACGCTCCTAAACGAATTAAGGTTTTTGACTTCCGCGCGCGTGCCGAGAACTTTCGAGCCTTCTGGTGCCAGCGAAATATTCACGTCAAACCGCATATTACCATTATACAAATCTCCATACGTCACTCCCGCAAAACACATCAGCCTCCAGAGTTCCTTACAATAATCATGTGCATCCTTCGCCGAATGAATATCTGGCATAGAAACTATTTCGATCAAAGGCGTATCTACGCGATTAAAGTCCACTAATGAATATGTGTCAAAATGCGTTAGTTTTCCAGCATCGCCTTCGAGATGCGCATGCTCAATCCGAATCTTAACCCCAGACGGCAACTCCACATACCCCTCGCCAATAATTGGCTCATAAAACTGCGTAATCTGAAATCCCTTCGGCGAATCTGGGTAGAAATAATGCTTGCGATCGAATCTTGACGTTGCATTTATTTTACAATTCATTGCTCGCCCAGCTAAAATAGCGTATTTGATTGCTTCGCCATTTAGCCTTGGGAGCATTCCTGGCAGAGCATAGCACACCGGCGACACACAAGAATTCGGCTCCTTCCCTCTTGCATCGTTATCTACTTCGGAAAACAACTTAGTTTTTGTACACAATTGTACGTGGCATTCTATTCCAATCGTCGGTAAATATTTCATATTGCTCCTAAATCTTTCAGCGCCTGCTTGTAGATTTGTAAAGCATTCGACGCTTGCTTAAAAGTTACTTCAATATCTGATTCGTGCGCAATTGCGTTGCGGAGTTTGTGGGCGCGCCACACAGCATTAAGATTTGTGAACCTCGAACCAATGCGTTTCAATCTATCCCCCATCGTCTTGCCAACTGCTCCCATCTCAATCATGGCTTTGTCTAGTAACTTGTCTGCCTCGATAATCGTAGTCATGTATGTCGCCGGGTTATCGGCGCTAAGCTTATTTTCAATCGCCAAAAACCTCGCCTGATACTGCGTCACGTTAAAATGATACCCGCGTTTCCCTGTCAACAGAATCGCTACAAAAATCAAAACCGCTACAATCAAAATTGCAATAATAAATGTAACTACTCCACCATCCATTACATTAGCTCCTTACTAAATTCAATTAATTGTTTATCGCTCCGCCGTGGCCCCACAATCTGCAAACCAACCGGTAAGCCCTTCTTCGTTTCTCCGGCAGGGATAGCCAGCCCCGGCACACCAGCCAGATTTAGTGATACGCTCATCACATCCTCAAGATACATCGCCACCGGGTCATCAACTTTCTCACCCAGCTTAAATGCCGGATTTGGCGATACTGGTGTCAAGATAAAGTCGCACTTAGTAAACGCTTTTTCGTACTCTTTCACAATTAAAGTCCTGGCCTTTGCCGCCTTCAAGAAGTATGCATCATAAAACCCAGACGATAATACGAAATTCCCAATCATAATTCTACGCTTATTTTCCGGCATAAATCCTTCTGAGCGCGTATTAAGATAAAGCGCGCTTAAATCCTCCGACTTTTCCGAGCGAAAACCATATCTCACACCGTCATAGCGCGACAAATTCGACGCCACTTCTGCCGGCACAATAATGTAATATGCGGCCAAACCATATTTCAAAGCCGGCATCTCGAGTTCTACTATCTCATATCCCTTAGATTTTAATAGCTCGCACTTATCATGCAATGCTTTGCGTATCTCCGCATCGACTGACTCATTGTCAAAATCTTTGATAACTCCGATGCGACGAACTGGGCGGGTGACGGAACTATCTAGGCGAAGGGGGGTTCGGAGCGCGGCAGCGCGAGAGGTAGCGCGCGAGCCCCGTGGCGACGGGCGCGAGCGACGCGCCCCCGAGCCAGATAGTTCCGGCAGGACCCGCCCATTTGCCGCATCGTCGCTATAATAATCTGGCAATGTTGTCATATCTTTCGGATCTTGCCCCGAAGCAATCTCCATGAGAAGATCCATATCGTCTGGTGTCTTGGTAAAGAATCCAATGCAATCCGTCGATGACGCCATCGCTACCACTCCATATCTAGAAATGCATCCATATGTGGGCTTAAATCCATACACGCCATTAAACGACGCTGGCTGACGAATTGAACCACCCGTATCTGTACCGGTCGCAAATTCTACAATATCAAGTGCCACTGCCACCGCCGACCCGCCAGATGACCCCCCAGCTACACGTTCGCGGTCATGCGCATTCAAAGTCGGCCCATAATATGAATTCTCTGTCGATGAGCCATGTGCAAATGCGTCCATATTGGTGCGCCCTATCATAATAGCACCCTCTGCTTCTAGCTTAGCCACCGCGGTTGCCGCGACCGGAGATTTAAATCCCGAAAGAATATGCGCCGAAGCCGTCGTTTCTCCTTCTGGAGATAAGAAGTTATCTTTAAGCGCGTACGGAACACCAGCCAACTTACCCACCTTTTCGCCGCGTTTGATTCGTGCATCGATTTCACGCGCTTTACGAATCGCTTCTTCTTCATTAACAAATGTAAAGATGTTATAATCCGCAAATTGCTTGACCTTCGCAAGAGCGTCTTTTACCAACTCTTCGGCCGATACTTTTTTGCTCGCAGTTTTCATAATACCTTTGGCACCTTTATTTGATTATCCTTTTCATTTTTGGTTAGAGCTAGCAACTCTTCACGCGTTGCATCTTGTTCTAAAATCTCATCATCTCTCCAAACATTTTCCATCTCAAAAACTTGATAAGTTGGCTCCACATCGGTGGTGTCTAATTCGTCTAATTGCGAAATATATTTGATAATGCCTTTTAAATCCCCACCCAAAGACTCAATTTCCGAATCCGTCAAAGCAAACTCCGATAAATCGGCCAAATGCAAAATATCCTCGCGTTTTATGTCCATAAAATCTATTATACCACTACTTCACGTTCTTAAACAACCTTTATTGATTCGATTTCCGACAAGATTAAATTAAAACAATCAGTTATATTTGAGAACACATCGTATTGGTAATCCGTTTCTGCGGTTACTAGCAGCGCTTAAGGAAACATTGTTCGCATCGAATAAAAAGATACCAGCGAGTAGATTAGTTGAAATGCCAGACGAAGTAGAGGACCAGTAAGTTCCATATAGACCACTAAATTGAAGCGAGCCACCACCATATAAGCCGTTAAGTAAAAAACTTGGGTTCGTATTGGGGCCAGCTTGTGTAAAGAAGCCACTAGAAGACTCATTCCATACTCCAGTTGACATACCATAATTAATAGCTAGATTATAGAAATCTGATTCGGCCGCAATTGCAGCGTCAAAAGAATCGCTAGTTTTATTATTTGGTAATCTCCAGTTTTTTGGACAGACACTATGATCCGCATCTACATCATCCGTAGATATACTTCTGCCAGAACCAACCGTAGCAACATCCCATGAATAATAAGAGTAACACGGAACATTTTGACCACTATTACCACAATCTACTCTATTGCCACTATTAAACACATATGCATAATTATCGACACTGAACTGAGTATTATCGATGAGGTCATTGTTATCTGTGTTCTTGATTGCTGAAGCCGGAAGAATCAGCTTACCATCAGAAACGGTCCAATTGCCAGTTGTTGGAAGGATGTAGTTAGAATCGAAATCTGTATCTTCACTCGAAAGTGCGGCACCACCAGCTATATTAAGGTTTTCTACCATCCAGCATCTACCATCTTTAAGTTTTGCAACTTTGTATTCCTGTTCGTCGCGAGAGTCTTTTAGTGTATAGACTATTTCTTCAGGAAGATCGGCTGGGCAAGCGTTGACGTCTTGGAGGTACTCCGCAGTCGCGATGGTGACCGGCTTTTCTGGTTTTGCGCCATCGTTCGGGTGTATAAGTACGTATTTTACTCGTCCAATATACGTACCAGCTGGTTGAGTGGAACTGATATATGTCTGATAAGAAGTTTTAAATGAAGAACCTTCTGCGTCTATACCTACATCGGTTGCAGATGTGCGTTTGGCTACTAATGTATAATCGTCTGGTATCGTGTGGAAAGAGGAGAAAGAGCCCTCTGTGTCCGATTCTATGGTTATCGGATGACTCGGGCTAGGAGATGATATTGTTGTTAGTTTCATGGCCCAGTTGGATATGGTTCCGCTGATAGCAGTACCAGTAACTATGTCACTAGAGCTACCAAGAGTAGCATTTGCTAGGACATTTTTCCCTTCTTCGTTATCTGTGTAACCTATTGCATAAATAGCAAAACCACTAGCATCGTTACAGAATGTCGTGAGCGTAGTTTCGCCAATAGCTGAATTATATTGCCCATTATTAATAGTTGCATTATGAGTATTCATGCCAGCACCTTCCATGGTACAAGATATCGGAATAGTAACGCTTATTTTATCCACTGTATTGGTATCGGCGAAAACGGTAGAATGAATAAGTTCGGTGCCAGAAACAATAACAATCGCTATTAATGCACCGATTATTGCTGATGCCCTCAAACTATCGTGTGTAGCACTATACTCCATGCTCATATTTTCCTCATCATGAAACCATAATAACATAAGGATTATAGATAATCAAGATAGCCGAAATAGATAGGAGAGATTTATAAACTCTAAGCACTACTTCACGTTCTTAAACAGCTTCTTTTTGATGTAATTAAAAATCGGCTTAGCCTCCTTCAAGTCTAGAAAATAACTTGCCACCAAGTATGCCCCCGCCGAAATCGCCGAAATCACCAAGAATTTCGGAATAGTAATCACGAGAGAATTATCTGTTGCCATCAGCGGAATAAACTTCGTCATCGAAAAAGCCACACATCCAGTAATCGCAGTTGCAATCAACATCCGATAGACTCCCTTCCAAAACGCTTTATTCAACAATTCATTACCAGATCTTCTCTGCAAAATCCCGAGCAAAAGAATAATCTCAAACACCGCACCAATCGACTGCGCAATACCTAGCCCCTCTACCCCCCAATTCATCAAAGAGAATATCACCATCATGCCAATTGTCGAGCCAATCGCCACAATCGAAACCCAAAACGGTGTCTTAGTATCTTGATAAGCATAAAACCCGCGTGACGCAATATGAAACACCGACTTCGCAAAAATCGCCACACATAGAGTCCCTAGTATCGACGCAATCGTCCCATTACTATCGTTATTACCGATATTTGAAATAAAGCTCGTCACATAGCCCCGTCCAAAAAATGCAATCACCGAAATCGGTAGAGCTATCCAAATAATCATCCTTAGCGCCTGCCTGAAAGTATCATTAAACTGTTTTTTATCACCATTCCCGAGCTCCTCCGTTAGTTTCGGGAAAAACGCCGTCGAAATCGCCACTCCCACCAAATTTACTGGCACCGTATGTTGAGTCGTAGCTTGGTCAAACGAACGCACAGCTCCCGCCCCCATCCGCGAAGAAAGATTTGTCGATACCAAAGCATTCACGTAGTCAATGCCCTGGTCCAAAGATCTCGGCGGCAAAAGTCTCAAAATCGTCCGGAATCCCTGATTTCGCCAATAAATCTTAAAATCATAATCAAATCCCAACCCAAATAGCCCAATCAGCGCCACAATTAGCTGCATTATCGCCCCCAGAATCACCCCTAGTGCCACTCCCATAATCCCCCCTTCAAAAATCTGAAATCCAAATATATTAATCCCGCCCGTAAAACAAGTAATCCCAATAATAATGCCTATATTATATATAGCCGGCGCAAACGCATAGAAAATAAACCGCCCCACCGCCTGTTGCATCGAGGTCAACACCGTTGCAATCGAGAAAAGAAACGGATTAATCGCGATCACGCGCGTCATATTAATAGCTAGAATCATCCCAGACTCATCCAGCCCAGGTGATACCACATAGCGAATCAGCGGGTCCGCAAAGATCATAATTAAAATTGAAGTTACCAAAGTCAAAACCGCCAGTAAATTAATCAAGCTCGACGACATTTCCCACGCAGATTTTTTATTCCCCGTCGCTAGCCTCTGATTAAACACTGGAATAAATGAAACCGCCAGCGCTCCCGATGTCAGAATGAAAAACATAAAATCCGGAATCGTAAACGCTGCCGTATATGCATCAATTCCAGTAGGATAAGTACCCAAATAATAGGAATTGAGCAACCTGTCGCGAAAAAGCCCCAGCAGTGCCGACGCCAAAGCCGACGATGCAAGAACAATCGCCGCGGATTTCACCGACAACTTCATATTCGCTAGCGCCACAACCGACCGGAACTTAAATTTTCTCATATATATAATATATCACATAATAAATTATTATGTTTTTTAAAAAGTAGTGTATAATATACATATGACTAAGAAAAAATCTGAGGTCATTTTGCCGTTAAAAAAGAAAAAGGCAAAATCCTCGAAAACTGCTAAAAAGAATATGAATCTATACTCAAGTTTGGCATATAACCATCGTGCCAAAAAGGAGGCTACTGCGCGTCGTCGCGCCGAAGAGCTCGCCAAGCTCCCCAAGGAGCCAGTCAAGCGTTTCTTCGCCAGACTCCACCCCAAACGAGTTTTTAAATGGTGGTTCTCGTGGCGTGGTCAAAAAGCCATTCTTAAATTCTTCGCCGCCTGTTTTCTAATTCTTATCATCCTTCTCGGCGGACTCTTCCTTTACTACAAAAAAGACCTCGACGAAATCCGTCTCGACGAAATGACCATTTCCGAAACCGTCAACACTTATCTAGATCGCAATGGCGAAATTCTCTGGAAAGATACCGGCAACGAAGATTACCGCCTCGTAGTAGATGCTGATGATATTTCTGACTATATGTATAAAGCCACTGTTGCTATCGAAGACAAGAATTTCTACAACCACATTGGCGTAGATTTCGGAGCTTTAATCCGCGCTACATTCTCTACTTTATCCGGTCGCGGTGTTCAGGGCGGCTCCACCTTGACTCAGCAGCTCATCAAGCAGGTCTATTTCTCTGACGAAGCCGCCAGCAAAGATCGTGGTGGTCTCACCCGTAAAATCAAAGAGCTCATTCTCTCTATAGAGCTAGAACGTATGTACTCCAAAGACCAGATTCTCACCATGTATCTCAACCAATCTCCATATGGTGGTCGTCGTAATGGTGTCGAATCTGCCGCCCAGACTTACTTTGGCAAACACGCCAAAGAGCTCACTCTTGCCGAATCGGCCCTTCTTGCCGCTATCCCTAACAATCCAGGCGTACTCAACCCTTACAACACCTATGGCAACGAAATGCTTATCGAGCGCCAGCACAAAGTCCTCGACGACATGGTCTCCATGGAATATATCACCCAGGAAGAAGCCGACGCTGCTAAAGAGGTCGCCATTCTTGATACCATCAAGCCAGAGTCGAGTCAATACGCCGATATGTTAGCTCCGCACTTTGTCCTCGAAGTCAAAAAACAGCTCGAAGAA
This sequence comes from Candidatus Saccharimonadota bacterium, assembly GCA_017516075.1. Classification (GTDB taxonomy): domain Bacteria; phylum Patescibacteriota; class Saccharimonadia; order Saccharimonadales; family Saccharimonadaceae; genus Nanosyncoccus. The sequence continues at coordinate 52,005 of JAFWDS010000020.1, read as the reverse complement.
AAATACGGCATTTCTACTATGCGCGCAGGTGGCTGGACCATCAAAACCACCGTAGATCTTCGCGCTCAGAAAATCGCCGAAGATGCTGTCCGAGTTGGTGCCTCTCATACCTACAAGAACCACAGTGACGATATCGCTCTAGTTTCTGTTGATGTCGAGACTTCTCAAGTCGTCGCCATGGTTGGCTCCATCGACTTCTTTAATACTACCTATGGCGAGCTCAATGCTACTACCGATTCTCTCATCGAGCCGGGTTCTTCTATCAAGCCGATTCTTGACTACTCACCGCTATTCATGCAGCGCGATGGTATCAACTACGGCCCAGGCTCTATCTTGAAAGACGAAAACATCAACAAACTCTATTGTGCGGGCTATTCTGGTAGCTGTGCACTTACCAATGCTACCGGCTCCTTCTATGGCAATGTTACGATTCGTTTCTCGCTTGGTCACTCGCTCAACATCGCCGCAGTGAAAGCTTTGTACATTAATGGTATCGATAATTCTCTCGAAATCGCACACGCTCTCGGCGACAAGACTTATTGCGAAGATCGCGAAAGCTACGGTCTGTCCATCGCTATTGGCTCCGGTTGTGGCGTCAAAATGGTTGAGCACGCCAATGCCTACGCTTCTATTGCACGTGGTGGCTCGTATAAAGATCTCGCCTACGTTCTAGAAGTCAAGAATTCTTCCGGTGAAGTTATCGAATCCTGGACCGACTCCGAAGCTACCCGCGTAGTCGACGAGCAAGTTGCCTACATGATCTCAAACATCCTAGCCGACGGTAGCGCTCGCTTCGGTATTTATGCGCCAGGTGGTTCGCAGAGTGCTGGCTACGTCATTCCTGGCGTCTGGACTGCTACCAAGACTGGTACCACCACTACTGCAAACGCCGCTGTCACCAAGGACTCCTTGATGGAAAGCTACTCCACCGCCGTATCAACTCTAGTTTGGAACGGCAATCACGATGGTAGTGGTCTCACTTCCAACACACACGATATTGCCCGCTATACTATAGCCGAATACATGGGTCGAGTCCACGGCGAAGTCTACGAGCCAGATGGCAGATGGCATTCAGGCGATCAGCCTGCTCGTCCAGCCGGCATTCAGACCCTCACCGTCAACGGCAAGACAGATATCTGGCCGAGCTGGTTCAACGCTTCCAAAAACTCCGGTATTGCCAAAGAAAAACTCACCTTCAACCGCTACAATCATTTGCTAGCAGCTGCCTGTACCCCAGAGGAATACAAAATTGACATCGAAGTCACTAAAGTCACTGATCCAATGACCGGCAACGACGTCTACAATGTCCCAGAGCCATACAATCGCGAAGTCAATGATACTTGTGATTATCGTCCACCTCAGCTATCCTTGTCGATTAGTGGCAACAATATCGTTGCTAGCATCGCAAAAGGCACCAACGACATCACTGGGTACACCCTCTATATCGATGGCGTAGAAAAAACCGGTATCTCCCTAGGCGGCAACGGCGTCATCAGCGGCTACACCCTCAATGGTACAGAGAAGAGTGTTAAGCTTACTATCTCGGACTCTGCTGGCTACATGGCTTCGAGCGAAACGACTTTGACTCCTACCGCACCATCCAAAGAAACCACCAAGCCAGAGACCCCATAGCTTCGTAGCTATAGCTTAGGCCAGCTTGGCAAAGATCATCATACCAGAAGACGTCTCGTAGAATCGCACAAATTCAACGGCCACTTCCTTACCAACCTTACTAGAAGCATTTTCTACTATTACCATTGTGTCGTCTTCTAGGTGACCTACGCCTTGTTTATCACTAGATCCCTTATTAGTGATTTTGATGGTTGCTTTCTCGCCAGGCAAGAATTCAGTTCGGACCGCTAGTGACAAATCGTTAATATTCAAAACCTCAATTTTACTAGCCTCTGCCACCTTTATCAGATTATAGTCAACCGTCAAAATCACGCCTTTATTCTCTTTGGCGAGCCAGAGTAATTCCTCATCGACTTTATTATTCTTATTGCCTTTGACGATGTCCGTATAGACACCTGGTATCCGCTCGAGCTCGGCAATGTTTTCGAGTCCAGCTCTAGCGCGCGTACGTTTTTCGTTATCTTTTCCGTCTGCCAATAGTTGCAACTCTACTAGTACACCTTTAGGTATCAGAAGATCACCGCTTAGAAATCCAGTCTTTGCGATATTTACAATCCTGCCATCAATCAAAACCGATGTATCTACATAAATCTTCCGAGTATTTGCACGATAAGGTTTAAATTTGCGAATCAATACATAAGTAGTCTCTGTCAAGATGGTAAGTGTCACGATTAATATTATATAATCCATAATAATAATTATAGCATATTATGGATGGGTGACGACTTTTCAGGGGGACCATGGAACCTGCGGATTTGGGGGAATAAAAAGTCGGCAGAACCCATCCAGAATCAAACTATATCAGTGCCATATTTTATCGCATGCAGATGATTCTGGGCTAGAATCGCTTCGTATTTGCGTACCAAATCTTCTCTGCCCTTAATTCTAGCAATATCAATTGCTAGGTCATAGCGCGAAGCGGCGTTTTTGCGCAGCATTTCAAATGGCGTTGTAGTCGAACCCTCTTCATAAAACCCATGCACTCGAAGTCTTCGTTTCAATGTATAATTCTCCAGGATGTTTTCGAGTGTTTCCGGATAGCCGTGGAAGTTCGCGAGGATTGGTCTGTTGATAGTAAACAGCTCATTGAACTTCTCTTGAGTTAGTTTATTATTGGTTGTGCCAATCGAACGATAAGACAACGCATTTATCCCTACAAAACGTATTTTTATTTCCGGCATATCCTTTTTCAGAATCTTAATAGCTTCAATCGTCTCGTGCGACACGATATCACCACAGGCTGTCAACACAAAATCTGGCTCTTTATCAGAAATAAACTCAAACACCGACGCCCCACCATTATCATATTGAAACTTCGCGTGATGCGAATCGATATATCTCGGCCGCTCATTTTTATCAAATGTTGTAAGATTTACAACATTCGTCGAATCAATCATAAAATTGTAAGCTTCTTCTGCTGCTACGTCGTCAATCGGGAAAAGACAATTCGCCAGATTCGATGGCACCGACAAAAGCGTAGATATTAAAGCCGGCGACTGATGCGTAAAACCATTATGGTCTTGCCTCCAGCAAGTTGAAGTAGAGAGTAAATTCACTGCCGGTATCTTCTGTCGCCGATTCACGCGTTTCGACTGCTTAAAGAATTTCATTTGTTGCAGTATTTGTGCTGTGATAATTGGATAAAACGCCTCATAGCTCCCCATCATCGCCTTTTCACCATTCATTAGATGTCCAGTCATCACGGAAAACAGCACGTTCTCCGACAGCATTTCGACTATTCTGCCATTCTCTGACTCCGGTAAATCCCATGGTTCTTGTTTTAGCTCCCCCCATGCCCTTTTTTCGACTTCAAAAATTTGGTCAAATTTATTAGAAGTAGTCTCATCTGGAGAAAAGAAATAAAAATGCGGGTCTTTCTCAAACTCTTCGGCCAGTAGCTCCCCGATTCTTCTAGCAGGCGAAAATCTCTCAGCTCCCGGGTTTTCTACGCGCTCTATCATAGTAATACCCCTCTTTCTTTATCAAACAACTCATCGAATCGATAAGATTTTAGCCACTCTTCTAGGGTCTTTAATTCTATCTCATCGGTTTTCGGATTTTTCAGCGGCACCTGGTGTGCTTCTTGATGGCGATTTGGCCCACCCTCACCCTTTTCGGTCTTCATAATATAAAATGGTGCATCAATTTTTTCGTCCAAGGCTTTCTGGAAATCTTCCGTATTATCGCCATCAATCCATCTCGGCGTAAATCCAAATCCGCGCACCATTTCGTTTAGTTCTCTCTCTGCCTTGCGCGCATAAATCGACGGTGCCGAAATCTTGTAACCATTCAAATGTAAAATTGGCAAGACCTTACCATTATTAGACCCAGTAAACAGACTATGTAAATTCAAAGAATCAATCGCCGTAGCGGTTTCTAATTCCCCGTCACCAATCAATACAGCAATAGTTTTCTCCGGATGTCCCAAGCACGCTCCGTAGGCATTCGCAGTAGCATATCCTAGTTCCCCTCCTTCAGTAATCACTCCAGGCGTTATCGGGCTGGCATGACTCGGAAACCCGTCGGGCCAGCTAAAATACTTGCAGATATAATATAGCCCGCTTATATCAACTGTTGCTGCTCGGTCTATCTTAGCCAGTTCCCCATCTAGCCAAAGATTTGCATTGAGGGCCGGAAACCCATGCCCAGGCCCCAAAACAAAACCAAAATCCGGGTCGTTTTTAAAATATTCTTTCAAATTCGCGTATGCTACGTTAACTCCATGGCAAGTCCCCCAGTGTCCCAAAAGCCGCGGTTTGATATCTTCATGTGCAAGTTCTCTTTCTAGCAAAAAATTATCCTGCAAAAAAATCTGCGCCACACTCAAATAATCACAAAATCTAATGCGCTTATTAATCCTTTCAATTTCGGTAATTCCCACCGCGCTCATGTTTATAGTATATCATATATTCCTACTCATTCCAGTCTAGCTTTTTCAAAAAGCTTGTGGTATGATAAAAATATAAACAAGGATTATACATGAAACGAACTACGACACTTATCGCTGGTATACTAACCACCACTACGGCATTATCTGGCGCTATCCTAACTTCTACCTTTGTCTCCGCCGATGACGTAATAGATGAGATCAACATCATTGTCCCGGTCTCCTGTTCCCTTTCTGGTGTTGGTATGAATAGTCATAATGCTACTATTAATAATGGACAATATAATTCTACTATTGGTGAAACTACTATCAAAGCTTTTTGTAATGATAATAATGGTTTTGCTATCTATGCTATAGGCTATACTGATGATACTGATGGTAATAATGTCCTAACTAGCTCTACACTAGGTTCTGAGCATGATATAGTCACTGGCACTGCTACTTCAGGTAATACATCAAACTGGGCTATGAAACTATCTACCATTACAGATCCAGTTCCAACTTATCCTATCATCATAGCAGGAAGCACAGCAGACACAGACAAAGAACAAGGAGACCCAGACTACTCCTTCTTCCAAGAAGTCCCAGACGATTACGCCTTAGTTGCTAAACGTGTGTCCGGCACCGACATCGGCCAATCCGCCGAAGGTGCCACCATCAAGACCACCTACCAAGCTTACATCAGCCCCACCCAACCCGCCGGCACCTACACCGGCCAGGTCAAATACACTATCGTCCATCCAAATGACGGCTCCGCCCCGGGAGGTCCAATCTCGATCGAGAAAGCATATGCTAAAAGCGGTAAACAGAAGTTCAATGGCTATTATAAGATGCAGGAAATGTCTGACTCTATATGCAGTATCGTGACTCTTTATGACGAAGCATCCCAAACTCAGCTTATAGATATTCGTGATAATAAAACTTATTACGTAGCTAAACTCCAAGATGGTAACTGTTGGATGACTCAAAACCTCGACCACGACATCGTTACTACCACCAACTATTACACTAATCAGAATACCGACATTGGCTACAATAGCTCTACGGGTAGTTATGATACGGCTTCTTGGACGGCAGAATATGCAACAAATACGTCCTCCGATACATACTGGTGCGATGAAGCTGCACCATACCGTCCAAGTAGCTGTAGTGGCTTCTCTATAGCGTCTTATGATCCAGGCGAATTATACTGGAATGGAGAATTTGGCGACTATGATGAGAATAAAACATCTAGTGTCGGCAATTCGCATTATCATCTTGGCAACTATTATAACTGGAACGCTGCAATGGCCACCAATGACCCCAGCTACCTAGATGATGACACTTTGATGGACCAATCTATCTGCCCTACTGGATGGACTTTACCGCGCGCAGGGACGGGAGAAGATAGTTTCTATAATCTTCTAGACCAATATGGCTTTACAAGCAGTGTAACCCAAGACAATAATAGTATTTGGAGTAGTCCGCTATATTTTAGTCTCTCTAGTGAAGTTGCTACCGCTAGAAGTCTTGAGCTAGATGGCATTGGGAGTTATGGTGATTACTGGGCACCACATCTCTACGAACTTGGAACAGCCTCGGGCATTTCCTACAATCTTGCCATTGTTCAAGACGATAATGGACAGAGTGGAATTGTTTATCCAGGAGATTTAGATAGCGTGGACGGAGGAGCTCTGGAAATAGGAAAATCCGTTCGCTGCATCGCTCGTCCCGTTTCCAATACCATAGAGGGTCTCTAATAAAAAGCCAAGCTAGCACAATGCGGGTAGTGCTTTATCTCACATTCCTGTTCTTTTCGCCACCGAAACCAACTAGTTCCTAAAAAACATCTTTTCTACCACCACATATAATATATGGTGGTCCGCATACGCCATATCTAGCGTCTAAAACTACCACAAAACGCTATATATAGCGTACAACCGAACAAATACCGAACAGACTTAAGCTTTTCGGGCCCCCTCCATGAACTCTTTAATCCTTTCAATCTCATCGCGAAGCATTGCCGCCTTTTCAAACTCTAAGTTAGCGGCAGCAAGTTGCATTTCGGAGGATAATTGCTTAATCAGGGCCGGTAGTTCATCCTTCGGTATACGCTTAATATCCAGCTTGTTCTCTTTCTCTTTCTCAGGAATAATCGCACGTAGTCCCTTCGAAATCTCTTTTACTACCGAATGTGGCGTTATTCCATGTTTAGCATTATATTCTTTCTGTATCTCGCGCCGGCGATTTGTTTCGGAAATTGCTTTCTCCATACTTTCAGTAATATAATTTGCGTACATGATCACCTTACCTTCTTCATGCCGTGCCGCACGTCCAATCGTCTGAATCAGAGCCGATTCTGAGCGCAAAAACCCTTCTTTGTCTGCATCCAAAATTGCCACCAAAGACACCTCTGGCAAATCCAAACCCTCACGCAAAAGATTAATCCCTACCAGCACATCATACACCCCTTCGCGCAAATCTCGGAGAATATCTCCACGCTCCAAAGTATCCACATCCGAATGGATGTATGCCGTCTTCACGCCGCGCTCTTTCAAATGGTCAGTTAAGTCTTCTGCCATGCGTTTAGTTAAAGTCGTAATCAAAGTCCTCTGTCCCTTGGCAATTCTCCGGTCGATTTCTTCCATCAAGTCATCAATCTGCCCTTCTGGACTCCTCACTTCAATTTCCGGGTCCAAAAGTCCAGTCGGACGAATCACCTGCTCCGCTGGTTCCGGCGAAACCTCCAGCTCATATTCTCCTGGCGTCGCCGAAACATAAATCGCTTGATTTATATGCTTCTGAAACTCGCCATAAGTCAGTGGCCGGTTATCCAGTGCTGACGGCAAACGAAACCCATATTCCACCAACGCCAACTTCCTAGCATGATCCCCATTGTACATTCCGCGCACTTGCGGCAAAGTCATATGCGACTCATCTACAATCAACAAAAAATCCTTCGGGAAAAAGTCCAGCAAAGTCGACGGCGGCTCTCCTGGCGCGCGTCCCTCCAGATGCCGAGAATAGTTCTCAATTCCCTTCACAAACCCAGTTTCTTTTAACATCTCGAGGTCATATTTAGTGCGCTGCGACAACCTCTGAGCTTCCAAATATTTCTGGTGCCTTTCAAAATACTTCAATCTATCTTCGTACTCCGCTCGTATCGTCACCAAGGCCTTCTCTAGCTGGTCCATCGGCGTCGCATAGTGTGTATTTGGAAAAATATGTATATGGTCTGGCTTTTCTCGTACTTCAAAAGTCAGCGGATCCACAATTTTAATATCTTCTAAAGTATCAAACCCAAATTCGAATCGATACGCATATTCCCCGTTCGCTGGGTACAAATCAATCGTATCGCCCATTACTCTAAAATTGCCCCGCTCAAATGCCAAATCATTTCGATGATATTGCATACCGACTAGGCGGCGAATAAAATCTAGCTGACTAACTGATGTACTAGAAGAATCTTCTGGTGCGCCTACTAACCATCCGTTTTCAGTTCGCCACATCGGCAGCGACATCTCGGTATAATTCGCCGGCGAACCAATACCATAAATACAAGACACCGACGCCACCACAATTACATCTCGTCGCGTCAGCAATGCTTCTGTTGCACCATGTCGGAGCCTATCAATTTCGTCGTTTATCGCCGAATCCTTCTCAATATACGTATCAGTCGAGGCGATATATGCTTCCGGCTGATAGTAATCAAAATAACTTACAAAATAATGCACTTCGTTTTCTGGGAAGAACTCCCGAAATTCGGAATACAGCTGCGCCGCCAGAGTTTTATTGTGCGCCAAAACTAGAGTCGGTCGCTGAGTCTGCTCGATAATATTGGCCATCGTAAAAGTCTTACCGGAGCCCGTCACGCCTAGCAAAGTCTGCTCGTGTACACCAGAATTTAGTCCATCCACGAGCTGCTTAATCGCGGTAGGTTGGTCGCCGGTCGGCTGATATTTTGATACCAATTTGAATTTAGCCATATCTATTATTATATCACGCTGTATCTACTTAAAACATGCTACAATAACAATATGAGAATTCTAAAAAACCCCATCAGAAAACAAGATCTAATCAACTCATCGACCAATTTTATCGATGAAAACACCATCAAAGCCGCTGTCGATATTGAGCGCCAAATCATTGCGGTTGACGCACCTATGCACTACGATTGTGAGCAACTTTTACTCGAAAACGGCTCTAATCAAACAGACATTTGGGGTATTAATCTCTATCTAGACGAAGATAGTATTGACGACATGGTTGAATTTGACTCGATGATTAATATTCGTCCAGCCCAGAATAATCGTTCTCGCTCGGTCGAGAATCTAGAAACGCAGGCCCAGATTAAAACAGTGGTTTCAAAATGGATAATTTAAACCAAATCCACAGTGAAGAAGCTCACCAAGATTGGCTAACTCGCCCGATTACTTTTCAAATGAGCAACATCGGTAGCGAAGTTTCTCGTTCGTTGAAATGGACCGCTTGCGGCAATATGTCGCGCGCCGATAAAGCCATCGACCGCGCTATCGAACTCTTTGATTTCACAATCGAAGCCAATACCAAAAATCACGCCCGCCTCACAGAAATCTTAAAAGCGCGCGATGAATTCTGTGACTACTTTTTTGGTGACAACTCTTACCATACCGACCCAGCCAGGATGCAAAAATATTACGATGGTTTCGCGATGATTGATGCGTTGCGTCCGGATAATACCTCAGGAGTATAAAATGCCAAAGTTTGTAGTTACGGTAAAGCCCGGCACATCCCAGGAAAAGATTATCGAAAAGACTCCGGGCGAGCTGACTATTTATCTTCGAGCCAAAGCTCACGACGGCGAAGCCAACGAAGCCCTCATCAAATTCCTCGCCAAGCATTTCAAGACCTCAAAAACCTCCATCAAAATCGTCCGCGGCCACAAATCTCATACTAAAATTATTGAATTATAATACTGCACTTTATGACTATATGGGACACTTTTACGATATTGCGTTCAGTTAATGCTTGTGTTATGATGGGTATATAATAAATAAGATTATACAATGAAATCATATGCGACATTCATCACTAATATACTAATCACAACCACACTTCTTTCTGGTACTATTCTAGCCTCTACTTTAGTTTCTGCTGATAATGATTCTGTTGTAGATGAAATCAATATCACTGTCCCGGTCTCTTGTTCTATTTCTGGTACTGGTATGAATACTCATAATGCTAATATAGCTAATGGTATATATACTGCAGATATTGGTACTACTACTTTGCATGCTTTTTGTAATGATAACGAAGGCTTTGCTATCTATGCTGCTGGATATACTGGAGATGAAATAGGAGGAACAAATAGTAATAAACTAGTCGGAACAAGTGCTAGTGGAAATGCAGTAATAGAATCAGGTCTAGCTACATCTGCTGGTAATCCTGATGTATCTAATTGGGCGATGAAATTAGCAATTACACAAGATTCTGGTGACGTAGCAGGTACTAATGCCTTTACTATTGATTTTGCCCCTAATGTAGACCTTCCAAGCCAAGCAGAACAATCTGCAACTCAAGCATCATTCTCACAATACCATGTAGTCCCAAATGAATACACCAAAGTTGCTCACAAGAACTCAGCCACCGATATGACAGATACTACTGGTGGAGTTAAGCTTACTACTACTTATGCAGCTTATATTTCCAAGACTCAAGCTGCGGATACTTATTCTGGGCAAGTTATCTATACATTAGTCCATCCATCGTCTGCTAAACCATCCATTGTTACTCCACCTACTTCCTGTCCTACTCAAGTCTCAGGTTTAACTTATATGCAAGATATCACTAGCTCCAACAAATCTACTATTCTGTCTAACATGACAGAAGATGCCGAATATTACCTAGCTGATAAACGCGATGGTAAAACCTACTGTGTAGCCAAACTAAAAGATGGTAATCTCTGGATGACTCAAAACCTAGACCACGACATAGTCACAGATGGCTCAGTGACATACGATAATACTACTACTGATCTTGGTTGGAATGGTACAAGTTATAGCACAGCCAACTGGACTCCAGCTTCTGCTACAAAAGCCACGAGTGATACTACTTGGTCTACTAGTTCTTCCACTACTCCCGAATCCTACGACCCAGGAGAGCTTTACTGGAATGGGGAACAATATCCCTCTGATCAAACAAGTTGTGAGGCAGCGGATGGTGTATGGGAATATGATGGATGGATTTACAGTTGCAATAATGCAATTCTAACATCTCCAACTGGCAATTCTCACTACCATCTAGGTAACTACTATAACTGGACTACTGCAGTAGCTATGAATGATAGTAGTAGCTATACTGCCAACAATACTGATGTAAATCAATCCGTCTGTCCGGCTGGTTGGACTCTTCCTAAGAGTGGTAACAATACATCCAATGGCTCCTTCCAATACTTATTTGTTCAATATGGCTGGGATAGCAGTTCCTATCAAATGACTAATCCGAACATCTGGGATGCCGCCATTAAACTCCCACTTTCTGGCGAATGGGCTGGCCTTTCGAATAATGTTAGCATCAATGGCTACTTCTGGTCGTCGGTCATCAATAGCTCGAGCGGTGCGTTTTACAGTAGTATTGATGGGGAAAGAAGTACCGTCGCCCCAAATCAAATCATTTACCGTGGCTATGGTTATTCCGTTCGTTGCCTCGCCCGGTAGTAGCGGCAGTGTTTTTGTCCCGACACATCTCCATCGTGCAAAATCCAGACATAATTTGGGTTCAGCCCAGGCTCATCACGAGAATAGCATACGAAATTCTCGAGCATCTGACGGGTTTTGCGAAAACCATCAACAAAATGAGTCCAGTTGTGAAAATTAGGAGCTGGCGAATTATAAGCCAAATACCACAAATGTTTTCAGGAAACAAACCAACTCTAATCTCTAATCTTCCCTACTCTTGATTAATGGGAACGGGACGGCTTCGCGACCAGATACACCTTCTAGTAGCCAAAAATTCCGCTCCGAGTTACCCCAACCGCATGCTGGTGGCATGCCGTATTCCAGCATTTCAACAAAATCTTTGTCTAGCATCTGCGCTTCTTTGTCTCCGGCATCGCGCGCAGCTTGCTGTTCTTCAAATCTAGCCAACTGATCTAACGGGTCGTTTAATTCCGAGAACCCATTCCCCATTTCCGTCCCAGCAATCACCGGATGGAATCTCTCCGTCACCAAAGGATTCTCAGCTGACTTCTTAGCTAGCGGCGAGAGGCTCAAAGGCTCCTCAACTACCCAATATGGCCCAGCCGAAGTTTTGCGAATTAGTTTCCATACATCATCAATCAAATGCGGTGTCGTGGTATTCTCTAGTTTCTTCACGAAGTCTTCGCGCTTCAAATCATCCGCGCCCCAATTTTCTAAGAGAATCTTAATCAACCGCTCTCTGTCCGGATTAAACACATTCACGCCATATTTCTCTTTCAGCAAATCCGCATATTTATACCTCGGCCATTCGCAATCTAAATCAATCTCGAATCCGCTCACGTTGAACTTTAAAGTACCCCAAGTTTCTTTGCAGACGTATTTTATCATTTCTTCGTAAAACTTCATGCCGTCTTCGTAGTTTTCGTACGCCGCATAGGCTTCAAAAGCGATGTGTTCTGGTAAATGCTCATCGTCTACGCCCTCATTTCTAAATCTCGGTCCAATGTCATAAACCTTCTCGAATCCACCACCTAGTAGCCTTTTCAAAGGTAGCTCGTGTGAAATGCGAAGATAAAAATCCTCGTCCAATGCATTCATATGTGTTACAAATGGCTGTGCATCGGCCCCTCCCGTCGTATGTTCCAAAACCGGTATATTAATCTCGATAAACCCATGCTTGTTCATAAAATCACGCGTCGCCTGCCAGAATTTCGAGCGTCTCACCAATCTCTCGCGCACCTCTGCATTTACATTCATATCAACATAACGTCGGCGGTACCGCTCCTCTTTATTTGTAAACTTTTCTGGCAGAGGCCGCAAGGACTTGGCGAGTAGTCTCACATAATCCGAAAACACTGAGATTTCACCAGTTTGTGACTTGTCGACTACACCTTTTGCTTCTATGAAATCACCAACATCGAGTAGGCGAATATCAGACACTCCGAAAGAATCCTGAGGTACACCTTCTTTAACGCCGCGCATGAATATCTGCACCTCACCAGAGTAATCTCGTACTTTCAAAAACACTAGCTTACCAAATGAGCGAATTGCAACAATTCGCCCAGCAATGCAAACTTCTTGCCCCTTTTTTTCATCGAAATGATTAACTATTTCAGCTATTTTGGTGTTTCGCTCCGTTTTTGATGGATACGGCTCAATTCCTTTAGTGCGTATCTCTTCGAGTTTGCGGAGTCTCTCGTTTCTATAATCCTCAAGTAACATATAATATATATTATAACATAAATTAGTGGGTGGTCAGATGTATTCTTTCGGTAGTATAAAATGATTTGAAATTTTAACACGTATATTCCTGACGTAACCGAGAAAGTCGCCCTTCATGGCGACCTTTCCCGGCTTACCAGCGTATGACGTGCTTAAAATTTCAAGTCGCACTACCGAAAGAATATATCTGATCAGGACCCACTAATTTATGCTTATTATCTTTACTTTCTTACCATTAAACTCAAAAGCCTCCCCAGCCTTACGGCCAAGTAATGCTTTACCGATAGGCGATTCGTTAGAAATCTTTCCTTCGAGCGGATTCGCCTCCGTCGCACCAACTACAGTATATTCAACTTTCTTTCCACCCATATCTAGAGAAACGAGAGCACCGAGATCAACCTTACTCCTCTTCCCTCCGCGAATCAGCTTTGCATTTTTCAAAATTTCTTGAATCTCCAAAATTCTACTCTCAGCAATCTTCTGTTCGTTGCGCGCCGAGCTGTATTCCTCGTTCTCCGACAAATCGCCAAAAGATCTTGCTGTTGCAATCCTTTCAGCAATCGCCGGACGGCTCTTGATTAACTCATCAAGTTCTGCCTCTAATTCCTTTTTTCCTTCAGCCGTCAGGCTGATAGTTTTCTTAATCATTTTCACTCCATTTTATAGGACAAGACTAGTTTATACGAAAACCCCCCGACTGTCAAGACTAATTACTAGTTTTTTTAGGCTAGCTGCAGGACTTTCCTAGGACTAATAATTAGAATTTTTCAAACAATTCAGCAATTGACATCATCCGCTGCTCGCCGGTTTTTCTATCCGTAATCTCAGCTACGCCGTCTGCCAAAGTCTTATCTGAAATCACAATCCTAGTCGGCAAACCTATCAACTCGCTATCGGCAAATTTTTCGCCCGGCCTTTTATCTCTATCGTCAAACAATACAGTATCCTCGCGACCGCTATAAAACTCCTCACACTTTTTCACTCCCTCATCACCAATTCCCACCAAATAGTATTTAAACGGCGCCACCGACTCTGGCCAGACTAGGCCTTTGTTATCTGCGAATTTCTCTGCAATTACACCCATGAGCCTTGACACGCCAATTCCATAGCAACCCATATAGACGATCTTCTGAGTATTATCTTCGTCGATAAACTTTAATCCCAAAGGTTCAGAGTACTTATATTTCAACTTAAAGATATTCCCCACCTCAGCTCCAGCCGTCTCTTCAAACTTTTCGTCCTTCGCACCGAGATCGGTTAATACTTCATCATTAAACACTTCTTTATTCAAAACTATCGAATAATCCGCATTATGATAAATCGTGTCCTCTCCCACTGGTAAAACCGTCTGGAATTCGTGCGAGTATTTCGAAAAGATTCCGCCACTTGCAAACGTTTCGTGAGTACAATCGCCAATTCCTAACCTATCAAAAATTCGCCTATATGCTTCTTCTACTTCAGCATAAAACCTATCCAAATCTTCTTCGGTTGCATGAAAACTATAAAGATCCTTCATCAAGAATTCACGTCCGCGCAAAATCCCAGACTTAGCGCGAAGCTCGTTGCGAAACTTCGTCTGGAATTGATAAACATACAAAGGCAAATCCTTATAGCTAGATACATAAGATTTCAACATCTCTGTAATTGGCTCCTCATGGGTCGGTGCCAGCCCTAGTTCTCCACCAGAAGCTAGCTCGGTCTTAAACCAAATATCTACTTCTTGGTCAGAAAACCGCCCAGTCTTTTCCCACGGCTCTGGGTTCTGAAGAGCAGTCATCGAGATTTCCTCGCAACCAATACTATTTAATTCCTCACGGATAATCTTCTTGATATTTTCAATTACGCGTAGCCCCAAAGGCAGATAGTCGTATACCCCAGCCATTTCTTTATGGATATAACCAGCTCGCGTCAACAAAGCACCATTCTTGGCCACTTCATCCTTTGGCGCCTCTCTTAATGTCTTGATAAAAGTTTTAGATAGTCTCATGTCTTAATTATATCACACTACAGAGTCATAAGCCGTCTTTGCTCTATAATTCATCGCAATCGAGGGACGTTAAGGCAAAATCTGCCGTAGGCAGATTCTTGCCGCCGAAGGGGCGGAGCGATGTGATATGATTAATCTATCACATCGCGAAGCTCCCGAGATGCGATGAATTATGAGGCTAAAACAGTTATGATATACCTACTACATAAAGTAGATAAAATGCTACCCCATTCTTAAGCATATGCATCAAAATCCCGGCATAAATCGTGCCAGTAATTTCGCGCAGACAACATAGTACAATCGACATCGCGAACACATTCACGCCCACATTCCACTGCATGTGAATCAACCCAAACAGTAAAGAAACCAAAAGCATCGACACAATCATAGACGTCGTATTCGAACACTGCTCCAAAAACTTTCCTCTCAGTTTATCATACAGCCATCCACGGAAGATGATTTCCTCTGCAATCGGCGCCACTACCACCAAGACCAAAAACGCAATCGCTCTATCGATACCGGATATATACACGCTAAATCCCACATCTTGCGCTTCGCTCGCATTAAACCATGGAAACAGCGAGAAAACAGCCGTCAAACCTGCAGCCAGCAATAAATATACCAAAAACCCAGTTGGCGCCAACCCAATATCCGTCCAAGTTGGCCACTCTGTCAGCCCCAGGCTTTTACGGGTATTTTTCGAGACTATTTTTTTGCCACGCTTCTTTCCATATATCGCAAAAAGCTTCGGTGGCACAATAATGATTAAAACCATTGCAATTATATATGACAAAGCCGAATAAACAGCGTTAGGCAGCGGCTGCGCCAAAGTTTTGCTCCCAAGTATGCCGAGCATTGTATATCCTACGACTAGTTGCGAGGCAATAATCGACGCTCCCACCCAAATCATCATCAAGATGGCGCTAAGAGCGATTTTCCATCCTTTCTTCATCAGCTCGCTATCCTCACGATATCAAGGATAGTTACAATAAAGATAATAGCAAGCAAGATAATGAACGCCCGCGAAACAATTTTCTCTTCAGTTTCTTTAGTTAGAGTTTTGCCACGCATCTTATAGATTGCGATAAGAAGCCATCTACCACCATCTAGCGCCGGAATTGGCAAAACGTTCATACAAGCAAGCGAAACGGAAATCAGCGCCGCTAGAAAAGCCAAATTTGTCGGTCCGGCAGAAGTGAACGCCGGGAACAAAATACCAATAATCCCCACCGGCCCAGAAACCGAATCCCGCACTTCCGAAAGAGCCTCTTGACCTTGCTCGCGTACCTCTTCGTTCGGACTAAATAATCGCGCTGTGCCAGAAATCAAATTTCCAATCATAATACCTACGCCCTTGAATGTTTCGCCAGTTAATTGCACGGTGAGTCCTGCCCCTACAATTGGCGCCGACCATGTGGAATATGACAAAGCCTGCGTGGTCGCCATCGTGACACCCAGTAAGTATTCCGAACCTGATGGATTCAAGACCACTGGCAATTCTACCACTATATCGCCATCACCTTCCTCAAGACAAGGGCACGGCTCCACGTAACAATCTGGTTGATTGATGCAAACCTGACCTTTTCTTTTAATCTTATAAATCACTTCTTCGCCAGCTTTTGTTTCGTTGTACTCTGTAATTTCGCTACCATGCATAAATTCATTGCCATCCACTGCAATAATTAAATCATCTGCTTGAATGCCAGCTCTTTCGGCCGGCGAATCCTCGGCGACGGATTTAATCTGCACCGGCGTGCTTTCTCTTATTGTGTCGGCCGGAATTGTGAATTGACCTTCCAGAAACTCTGGCATACCAGTCCACGCCAAAATTGTAAAAATAATAAACGCAACAAGCCAATTCATCGCCACACCAGCGAACAAAATTTTGGTTTTAGCCCAAAAACCAGCCTTGCCAAAAGTACCAGCCCTGCTATCTACGGCTGACTCTCCATCCATCTGACAGAAACCACCAATCGGTAACCAGTTCAGGCTAAAAATCATTCCCTTTTGCGCCAGATGTTCGTCTTTGCCGTCAGAATAAACTACTTTAGATGTCTTTTCTTTCTTCCATTCTTTGCGTGGTAATCTCTTCCATTTACCAGTTTTGCCGTCTTTTCTCCAAGCGCATGCTCTAGGTGGAAATCCGATTCCGAATTCCAAGACGTTTACGCCGTTTTTTCTGGCCGCCAAAAAATGACCAAATTCGTGCGCAGTCACGAGGACCATCAGCACTAATAAACCTACAATTATTCCAACCAATATATCCATACAACAAATTATAACATAAACGCTTAATTATAAACAAAAATGAATCAAAAATTTCTTCCAATCAAATTTTGATATGAGCTTTTTAGAATCAAAGCTAGAACTATTACTTTCCAAATCTTCGATTACGCTTTTCGTATTCTTTAACTATTTCGGAGATATCATCCTCGCTCATTTCCGGGAAATATTTTTTGATAAACATAAATTCGGCGTATGACGAACGCCACAGCATAAAACCGGAGATTCTTTCTTCGCCCGATGTTCTCACTACCATATCGATATCTGGGATTTCCGGATGATATAAGTGTTTGCGAATAGTCTCTGGTGTAATCTCGCCCTCTGCTTCCATAGCAATATTCGCCGCATCGGCAATCTCAACCTCGCCTCCGTAATTGAAGCAAAATCCCACGGTAATACCATCACAATCTTCTGTTAGCTTTTCGGCTTGTTCGATAATGCTGATTAGTTTTGGAGAAACCCTCTTTTTGGAGCCAAGTATTACCATTCGACCATTTTTAGCCTTCATTTTTTCGGCGTATTTCAGAATACGAGTTTCTGCTAGTTTCATAATATATGAAACTTCCGCTTCGCTTCTGCCCCAGTTTTCGGTGCTAAATACGTAAAATGTAATATATTTAATGCCTTGTTCCATGGCGCCGTCCACTAGCGCCTTGATAGCATCAAGCCCCTTCTTGTGCCCCTCTATTGATGGTAAACCATGTTCTTTTGCCCATCGCCGATTCCCGTCAGCAATAATACCTAAATGTTGTAACATAAAAACCTTTCTCGACGGGTCCTGCCGGATTTTCTTTCCCCCAACTCCAGTTGGGTTGGGGGTCCCCCTGAAAATCCGTCACCCGTCGACGTTATATTTTCATTATTTCGTCTGATTTATCTTTGAATGCTTTATCTATTTTATCGTTAAATTCCTTAGTCAACTCGTCAATTTCCTTCTCGGCGCGCTTTTTCACATCTTCGCCCATTTCAGCAGCAATCTTGATAGCCTTCCTAGCATCCTCGCGGACGTTACGAATCGCTACCTTAGCCTCTTCTACTTTCGCCGCAGTATTCTTGACTATCTCTTTGCGACGCTCTTCGGTAAGTGATGGAATCGGTACGCGAATAATGCGTCCATCATCTGCTGGATTAAGTCCGAGCGATTGATCTCCGCGAATTGCCTCGGAAATTGACTTGATATTAGTCGGATCAAAAGGAGTCACCATCAGAAGTGTGGCATCAGATGCAGTGACATTCGCCACCTGATTCAGTGGCATGAACTGCCCATAAGCCTCCACCTTGATGCCAGCTAGCATATCTGGATGGGCTCGGCCCGTACGCACCTTCTTCATTTCGTTGTCAAAACGTTCGACCACGCTTTCCATTTTTTTGCGGTCTTCTTTTGTGTCAAACATAAATAACTCCTGTTTATGTATTCATTATATCAAAGTCTTGACAAAAAATCACGAGTAGAGTATTATTTTAAGCATAAAAGGTTATACATTTTTTAAACAAAGGGCAAAAACTATGAAAAAACAAAAATACAAACTATTATCAACACTCTTGGTAGGCGCTGGATGTTTGCTTGCAGGCGGACTCCTCCAAAACAACACGTTCGCTATCGGTAATGCTGCTTTTACCGATGAAAATTTCTACGCCTGCGTGGTCAGACAATTTAACGCATTATATCCAAATGAAGTTACTATCGCTACCAACCCAG
The DNA here is from genome assembly GCA_017516075.1 of Candidatus Saccharimonadota bacterium. Classification (GTDB taxonomy): domain Bacteria; phylum Patescibacteriota; class Saccharimonadia; order Saccharimonadales; family Saccharimonadaceae; genus Nanosyncoccus. Next base: position 33,139 of record JAFWDS010000020.1, on the reverse strand, counting down.
CCGATACTGTCCTTACCAACGCTCAATTAGCTAAGATGGAGTTTCTAAACTGTGAACGCATAAATCCATCGCAAGTCTGGTCATTATATGGAAATCTGCCATCGTATTACGAATTGAATGGCCCCAAAGCAACCAGTGTTGCTGGTTTAGAGAAGCTTACCGGATTAAAGTCTTTATATCTTCAAGGCCATGATTTAACCTCAATTGATTTATCTAAAAACGTCAATCTAACCGAGTTAGGCTTAGGTCAAAACGGGCTAACAGAAGTTGATTTATCAAAGAATGTTAAAATCAATCATCTCGGAATCCATGAGCCAATCACTTCATTTTACGAGCCGACTCTTACGGAACTCGGTAGCGCAAACCTTCAAGGTTGTGAACTAGAGAGCATAGACGTGTCAAAGAACCAAAAGCTCGTTAATCTTCTCTTAAATGATGGCAATCGTAAAATAAAAGAATTAGATCTTACCAAGAACCAAAAACTCCGCACTTTAACTATAGATCCAGAGAATCAAGCCTTCGTAACGCCATATGTCGAAGTTAAAACAACTGACGAATGCAAAGTTACGGCTAAAATCCCAATCATAAGTTCCTATATGACGGTTTCTAATAATAGTTACTATACATACAATAGTAGCAACTCGACACTAACCTTTAAGAAAAAACCGGTTAAAAACTTAATTAACAGTGGTTATTTTAGGACGATTCAGACTGGGACAGAGGGTTCTGTTGATAGAGTGTATTATATCTTCCTTCCAGACTCTGTCTATACCGAATACGACAAACTTGAATCCTGCGTCGCAAAAGCCGACGAAGAAGAAGTCCCAGTTCCAGACACCTCAGCTGGCAGTAAAAGCGGCGTCAAAACTCCAGATACTGGCGCCATGACTGGCGAGAATAATGCTAAAATCATTGGTATTTCCCTTCTCGCTATCAGCGGTATCGCACTAGTCGTATATCTCGCGGCTTATGCTCACCGTCGTCAAAAGAACCACATCAAGTTTTAAAAATATGTATCAACCAAAAAACTAGCTCCTCCGGGAGCTAGTTTTTCTTAGGCTTTCTATTCTGCAGAGGCGACAATCTTATCGTCTTTTTTGGCCTTTTTCTCTGCCTCTTTGCTAGCTTTTTTGGCCTTATTACCTAAAGCGGCCTTGAGCTTTGCGGCCTTTTCGGCACGGGCTTTAAATCTATCCACGCGACCTTCAGTATCGATAATCTTCTCTTCGCCCGTAAAGAACGGATGTGAAGCTGAAGAAATCTGTACCTTGACCAATGGATATTCCTTGCCGTCTTCCCACTTGATGGTTTCCTCGCTTTTAGCAGTAGATTTTGTCAAAAATGAAAAACCAGCTGCCTCGTCAGAGAACACAACAAAGCGGTAATCCTTGGGATGTAATTCTTTTTTACTCATAACTATTCACCATTATACCAGAGATTGTAAAAATTGTAAAGAAAAAGGGGTGGGCCTTTCGGCTCACCCCGCATCAAGTTAAAGTATGGTATCAATGTCCGTAATTATCTCGTCAATAAACCCTCTCTTCAGGGCATCTTGCGGCAGCAAATAGAGCTCCACTCGCGCCAGGGCGTCATAGTCTAATTCGTCCATTTTGCTATGCCTAAGAACATGTTTTTTGATTACTTCGCGCTCAAAACGCTTCTCGAAATCAATCCTGTCCTGTACCTTATTCACCGAGCCATACGTCACCGTTGCGCCATCATGCATCAAAAACATTGTATATGGCAACGAAAACCGCCTGTGTCCACAGATCCCAATCAAAAACGCCATAGATGACCACTGCCCCACGTTAATGGTGTAAACGGGCGTTTTGCTAAGCTGAATCGCTGAAATCAAAGCAAAGCCCTCAGTCATATCGCCACCAGGCGAGTTGATATAGAGACGAATCGGCGTACGATTTTCAACCGGAATCCCCTTGTCGCGCCGGTTGTATTCGAAAATATATTCAATCAGCTTCGCCGTCATAGATGCATCGTAGTGTAGCCCTGCTTCATCCTCGTCTATCGATTCGATGGATCCGTAAAGATACAGCCTCCTTTCTTTCACCTCGTTGACCCTGGAAAATTCATGCAAATCGGCTCCTATGTTTAAAATGGTCTTCCCTTCAAAACTCGGAATACTCTGAGACATCACCACACCTCCTTTTTTATTAATGTGCATCACTTATTGATTGGCGTTATTTTACTCTAGATTCTTGCATTTATCAAGCATATGTGCTATAATTAAAACATATATTATTTAATGAAACAATTTTTGGGAGGTTTCCTGGGTGCAAGGCGCACTCTAAAAAAGCCCAAAAATGAAGAGAAAGGAAATCATATGGCAGTCAATGTCGATATGAAAGCTCTCTTAGAGGCCGGTGCTCATTTTGGTCACAAAACGAGCCGTTGGCATCCTAAGATGGCCCCATACATCCACAGCAAACGTGGAGAAGCTCACATTATCAACCTAGAAAAAACCATTGAAGGTTTCGAGAAGGCTTTGCCAAAACTCACCGATATCGCCAAAGGTGGCAAAAAAATCCTCTTTGTTGGCACCAAGAAACAGATGAAAGGTATCGTGAAGGAAGCGGCAGAGTCTGTCGAGATGCCTTACGTTGTAGTGCGTTGGGTTGGCGGTACTCTTACGAACGTCACCACGGTTAATCGCCAAATCAAAAAACTTAAAGACCTAGAGCGCCGCATGACCTCTGGTGAACTTGAGAATCGCTATTCCAAGCTAGAGGTTCAGAGAATCCAAGAAGAAATCGATACTTTGAATGAGCGCTATGGCGGCATCAAAGATATGACCGAGCAACCATCAGCTATTATTATCATTGACGCTATCGAAGACAAGAATGCTATCAAGGAAGCCAATGGCTTAAATATCCCGGTATTTGCACTGACAGATTCTAACGTCGACCCAACCAATATCGACTACGTCATTCCTATGAACGACGATTCAATCAAGGCTACCAAGCTTGCCCTCGACCTCTTTGTCGAGGCTATTAAAGAAGGTAAAAAATAATTTAGGAGGCAAAATGGCAAAATCAGAAATATCAATCGAATCAATCAAAAAACTTAAAGAGCTTTCTGGTGCTGGTCTCACCGATGCCAAAAAAGCTCTCGTTGAAGCTAAAGGTGACTTTGACAAGGCTCTTGAGGCAATGCGCAAAAAAGGTCTCACCAAAGCCGAAAAGCGTGGCGATCGCGAAACTCGTGAAGGTCTCATCGAAGCCTACATCCACGATGGTCGTCTCGGCGCTATCGTTGAGGTTAACTGCGAGACTAGCTTTGTTGCTAAGACCGATGAGTTCAAGACCTTGGCTCACCAAATCGCCATGCAGATTGCTTCCATGAATCCACTTTACGTTTCTGAGGAAGATATTCCAGAAGATGTCAAGAAGGCCAAAGTCAAAGAACTCGAAGAAAACTTCAAAGGCCCAGCCAATATGAAGGACAAAATCCTCGAAGGCCAAATGAAGAAAGCTTTCTCCGATAAAGTTCTCATGAATCAGCCTTATATCTTGGATGATACCAAGACCGTCGAGCAATTCATCAAAGAAGCCATCGCTAAAACTGGTGAAAATATCACTATCCGACAATTCAAGCGCATCGAATTGGGTGTTACTGAATAAAAATAAAAAACGAGTTGGAGTTTACTTCCAACTCGTTTTTTTATACTGGTTTTCTTCGTTGGGATTTCTCTTTTCGAAACGAACCCCCCCAAAAAAACCTTAAAAATCGGTCGCCCTCGCAGTTAATTAGGCGACCGATTTTTTTCAAAGCAGTTTACCGCTGATTACTTTTTATTATCCCTCTTCCTCGCTATAAAGAATAATCCAGTAATACCAACCAAGAAGAATGCAACCAACCCCGTAATCAAATAATCACCTCTCGATATATTTAGTCCCGCAAACAATCCACCGGTATCTGGCACGTCCACATCGTCCGTAGTTGGCACATCAATTACTTTATAGTTCAAATCCACCTCATAATCTTTATACAATGGTTCACCATCATCACCTAGCGCCGTTGTCGTTACAATATAATCCCCTGCTTCTAATCCATATTCAGCTAGTGGCAAAGTTACAATCTTAGTAGGAGAATCTACAATAATTGGCGAGATACCCTCAATCAAATTACCATCTTTGTCATAAATGTTAATCTCAACCTTCTTGATAGACGGGTCTGTCTCGTCATAATCCAAAACCGCACTAATCTCACCTGTCTTCTCATCTTCCTTAATCTCAGTCGTTACTGGAATATGTGTAAATGAAATCGAATCTCCATCTTCTCCACCCGTATCGGTATTTGCGCCCGTCACGGTTACCACATATTCACCAAATCCAAACCTAGGATCCTTCATATCCAAACTCACCGTACGTGTACCCACTGAATCACCAGGCGTAAATGTTTCTAATATATATACGTTCGTGCTACCATCTATCCCTGTTACTGTCACCGTCACTGTCACCGTGTTTACGTTCTCGTAATTATACGTTATTTCCTTTATTGAATCCGTGGTAGTAAAACCACTCTCTGGCGCAGTGACATCAATATTAGGCCCGGCCGAAACTACTCTCACAGTAATAGTATCGGTAACGGAGCCCGCTGCCATTGCGTCCGGTCCCGGCAACCACGCCGCAAAGATTGTCATTGCAAAAACAATGACCAATCCAGAGAGACCTAGTATTCTTTTGTGTGTTTTTCTCATACTCTACACTCTCTTTTTTTATTTTTAATATTTGTTTTGGTTTTGTAAAGATGCCTACTCGCTTAGGCGACCGCCCTAGACAGCCAATCTAGAACGACGTTCTTTACGCTTCCTAATTAGCATTATAATCCATATTACAATAAATGTCAAGACTATTATGCTTAAAACAATCACTAGAGGTGGAATTAAGAAGACCACCTTCTCTATTACTTCCGTTTCCTCACCCGCCTTTACCGTCCAAGTCACCTTATATATACCAAAACTCGGCGATTCTTCCCACTCGTCCGATACTACTAACTCAGCCTCCGGAATTACTGAAATTTTCCCTCGACTTTCTGGTGTCTCATAGCTACTAAACCCAATGATGCTATCAACCTTCATCTTGCCTATAGCGTTAAAATCCACATTCCCAGAATTCTTGACTTTTGCACTAGCATAAAAATTGTTTCTAGTGTTTGTACCATCCGAGACGCTCTGCTCAATTTTCAAATCAGATATCTCGGCCGTCGTATCTACCTTGCCCTCCGTAGAACGACCATAAACAACGAGTCCTGGGCTCGCTTCGGTGCGAATACCACTCGCCGAAACAGAGCTTGTCAAAGTATGAGCAAAAATCACCGCATATTGCCCGCCGGCCGGGATGTTATCCGGAGTGGTAATCTTATAATTGATTTCAATTGACTTTTCTGGCTCAATCTCATAGTTTGCTCTTTTTACGTAGTTCCCCTCGTTGTCGCGAAATGTAATCCAGCGCGAAATCTGAGTGAAATTGTTTTCATTATTAAAACCAAGTTTGTAAGAATCGTCTTCTTCTGAATGGATGTATGAGTATGGTGCGGCATATACTTCGATCCTCATCTCTTCTGACCCATCATTATTCACGGTGAATTTTGCATCGTATTCCTTGCTAGATGAAATAGATAGTACATTACTAACTGGAGTGATACTGATACTGGTACCACCAGTTTTTTGCTCGGCTTGAGTCTCCTCTTCCTCTGCATATGTGGTATTCGACAAAACCAAACCCAATCCAAGTACGAGACTAGCTGTTAGTAAAAGACCTTTGACAACCTGTTTTTTCATTTACCTCCTTTATGCTTTGTACCATTATAGCATGTAATTTATCGCCTGACTAGACATTGCTTATTTCGAAATACATCTTACTGCGAACGCATCCCATTTGTTCCAAGAGCCATCAGGTGTTGCCCCATTCGACAACGCCACGCCTAGACGGTATGCCTTCACATTATTAGTCGGTGTCGCACTCCAGTATCTCCCATAAGTGCCTCGCCCACCACTTATATTATAGTTGTAATCACCAGAATAGATAAAGTTATTCGGGAATGCTAGAAGATTATTATTCTTCGCTGAAGCAGTGGCTCCACCTACGGCATTCGTCAAACTCACGAACTCTCCACTCGATCCGCCAGTCGGTAGTCTCCATCCAGCTGGGCAAATATCCCCAGCCACATTCCCGCTCGACTTCGCATAATCACCATTCCCCGCCGTCGCCGTATACCAGCCATACATAATTCCGTAGCTATACCAAGAGCTTGAATTATTATTAGTATTTGGCGTAGCGGTCAAACTTCTGTTAACGTTATTTGCATTAAACAAAACTTGGTCAATGCATGCACTCGAATCGGCATTACAAAGCGTAGTACTATCCTGCGACAAAGTTGCCTCACTGACGAAATTCGCAGTCGGATCATTTGTATTAGTGGCACTAAAAGCAGTCGTTGAAGGATCCAGCCTCAAATTCTCCGTCATCCAGCAATGTCCGTCTGCCAACTTCGATACCGCATAAACATCACCATCACGCACATCGCGAAGTGCCAGGTAATCACCTACACTCATTGCGCTGCAACGAGTACTACTAAAGCTTTGCAATGTATCGGTAGTGTCCGCCGCAAGCCATACCGCATAAAGTGTAATCTGATTATTAGCATCCGCATTGCTAGTAAACGCATTATCAAGCGTAATCAATTGATTTGGCCCGTATACCGTTACAGTGTCATGATTCAATAGTTTAGCCCCAGCATTCGCATCTGCACTCCATCCTGCAAATCCATATCCAGTCTTGGCGTAATTCGAAGCCACCAGATTAAAGCTACTCGTTATATTAGTTTGCGTTGCGCTCGCCATCGAACCGGAATCTGCCCCATTGCCGTCGTACACTACACTATATACTGGCTGCCACATCGCATAAAGAGTTAATGTGTCACCATCTTGAAGCCCTAATTGTTCCGCTACACTATCTAACGCACCACCCTCAGATACCGCTATACCATTACCGGTCGCGCTCGTATTCCAACCAGTGAATCTATAGTTTGTTCTTGTAAACAAGTTGTTACCAGCAAGAGCCGTCGCGAAATTAACATTTGTTGCGTCTGCCATCGTGCCAGTACCGCCATTGCTATTATAGTGAATATCTCCAGTTACGTCATGGACATCTCTAGCTACACAGCGCACGGTCTGACCACGCGATTTAGATGTGGTATTCGCAGTCATGCTTGCGGCCATAGTCCTAAGCCAAAGATTATATCCTGAAGTTGCACTATAATTACTGCCTGAATTCATCCCAGCCGAAACCCATCTATTATAACCACTCGCTCCATTTTGCTCACCACTATACGTATAATTAAGTGGATAAGTTCGCCACCTTTCCGATGCAATTGTCCCTGCCGGTTCCTCATTTTGAATTAAGCCAGTCCCACCATAACTCATATCTAGCGTTCCTAAATCATCGTTCTTGCTATATCCTGTAGGTAGTCTCCACCCCGCCGGACAAATATCACCATTTACTCGAGCTCCTTTAGTAGTCAAACTATATCCACCATTCCCTGCTGTCGCAGTGTAATAATTATAATATACTCCATAAGAATACCATGAACTGCTTGAATCGTTTGTGTCATAAGCTGGCGTCAAATTACGATTAATATTATTCGTGTTATGAAGCACTCTGTTTATGCAGCTACTGCCAGTACCAGTACAGAAACTATTCGATGAAGCTGGATGTGCGTTTGCCAAAGTCATAAAACTACTTTCGGGTTTATTAGTATTCTGCGTACTAATCGTCACGTTCGTATCCGACAAATCCAGCCTTAGGTTTTCCATCATCCAACATTTTCCATCTGCATATTTTCCTACGGCATAAGTACTACCATCTCGCGTGTCCGTGAGAGCCGTGACATCTCCTGCGCTCATCGCATCGCAACCTTTCCAATTCTGCAAATCACCTGCCGAAGGTACCCATTTAGCATATAATTGTAAGCCCTCTGTCGTTAAATCTCCCACCGTAATCGTCTGGCTCGGTCCATAATTCGTTCCTGAGCCGTCAATCGCCGTATTCCACCCCACAAATCCATACCCAGCTCGCGAATAATTACTCGGTATTAGCGTCACGCTACTACCGGAAGCGACGGAAGTTTGATCCGCCATTGTGCCGGTCTCGTCGTCTCCATTGCCATAGTAGCAAATGCTTTCCGCTGCACATGACTCTATATTTGCTACAATCTCAATCGAAAAAGTATTTGTGTAGGTTCCAGCCATCGCATCGATTGGTGCTTTTATACCAAAGGTAAGGCCATGCGTGTGTGTGCCGGCGCTTGCCGTTTTAAACAAAGTTGTCGGCTGCGCGGCAGAAGGGTCCGGTACAGGCAGATAATTTGCCCCGCTATCGATACTATAACCATATCCATAACCAAGTTGACCAACCGGAATACTATCAGAGCCACTCGGAAGAGTAAAAGTCGGAATGGTGTAATTATTGTTGCTAGTATTAACTAGTGCGCTACTCTGTCCAGTTGTACGAATCCCAATCGTATATCCGGAGACACTATTGGTTGAGGCCGTAATCGTCTGAGTTCCTTCATCAAATTGCCCGGGCAAAAGCCCCATTACCACCGAATTGTCAGAAATCGAAATACTTACCACATCGTCAGCAAAAACAGCACAGCCAGTACAACCAGCCAGTGTTAAAGAGAGCAAAAGAAATAAAAACTCCACACATCTCCGCACTCTCATAATATATAGTATAGCACAAGCACCATAATTATTGAATAATCATAATCATTTATTATGTCGTCCGAGCGAACTAAAAAGGCCGAGATGTCGGCTTTTAACTTGAATTAACGGTGCGCCTGATTATTAACGCGCTGCCGGCGAAGCCGGCTAAAAGGTTAAACCCCTCATAAATGTGGGGTTTAACCTTTAACTATGGCGAATTCGCCATAGTTAAAACAAAGCATATGTAGTTTTATTCCTACCGCCACTATGCTACAATATATCTTATGAATAGAGGTAAAACCATCAAGGTCAAAGATACTGATATAGTCCTATGTCAGAAAAGCGACGAAGATTTTATTTCTCTAACAGATATCGCAAAATATCGGAATAAAGAAAATCCTACCGAAGTTATTAGCCTTTGGCTTCGCACTTTTTCTACCATTGAATATCTTGGTTTATGGGAAACCTTACATAATCCTAATTTTAAACCCCACATATATGAGGGGTTTAAAATTCAATCTGCTAGACCGAGCTTCTGGATGTCGCCGCAGAAATGGATTAAGGAAACTAATGCTGTTGGTATAATTTCTAAATCTGGTCGTTATGGTGGAACTTTCGCCCACTCTGATATCGCTTTCAAATTTGCTGCCTGGATTTCTGCTGAGTTTGAATTATATCTCATATCAGAGTTTAAGCGCTTAAAGGCAGAAGAACAAAAAAGATTATCATCCGGCTGGAACTTGCAGAGAACTCTCGCGAAAATTAACTATCATATTCATACCGACGCTATAAAGGAACACCTTATTCCAAACATTGTGAGTGATAAACAAAAATCTATCACTTATGCCAACGAAGCAGATTTATTAAATGTGGCTTTATTTGGTAAAACCGCCGCTGAGTTTCGCGCAGAAAATCCAAATATTAAAGGAAATATTCGCGATGAAGCCACTTTGGCACAATTAGTTGTACTATCTAATTTAGAGAGCATTAACGCGCTCTTAATTCGTGATGGATTAAACCAAGGCGATAGGTTGGAAAAACTAAATAAAATTGCCATAGAGCAATTACGTTCACTTCTGGCACACAAATCTGTCAAGAAGCTAAAAACAGTAAACAAGTAATTGTCTATCACATAGCTTTATTGTAATCTTCAAATGTCAATAATAATTTGCCCGCCTTGTCGACTACCGGAATATAAAAAGAGTTATTTCGAACAAGCCTAATTACCTCTTCGGCAACATCTTCTCCGACCATAATACAGCTTATTTCTGAAGAAGGGAGACCGGTGCGTATCCCATAATCATCATCATCATATTCTGTCATTGCGCCGACTTTATAAAGCTCATATTTCTTTGGGTCAGCCTTAATGTCTGCATAATTTGCAAACTCGTAAAAAGAGCTGCCGTATTGATCTCGTTGTTGCACACGTTTTATAGCCTCTGTTCGTTGAAACATACTCTCATGTGGGTGAATCATCAAAACTATCTCCGAGCCCGGCTCATTTAAAAAATCTCCAGCAGAAGACTGCTTTACTTTTTCAAAAAAGGTACCTTGTTGGTCGGAAATCATAGCAAAATCAGTATCCATTTGTGAAAAATCTCGGTGCAATAACCCTGAACCGTCACCAACATAATTATAGGCTAGAACCCCATTCTTTAGTATTCCGGCAAGGGCTTCCGTAGTATTATTGATGCTCTTGACCAAGTCACCTTTATGCAAATCAAAAACACGCTCACCATTCTTATATTCGCCCCATATCGAAGCGCTGCCGTTAACCATATTTGCCCATTTTTGGTTATTCTCTATATATGATAGTGCGTCATCAGCGTTTTTAATTCCAAGCGGATAACAAAAACAACGTACTATACGGTCAGCTAGGCTATATCGCTTAGTAGGCTTAAAACGTTCAATAGTTTGACGTGCAGCTTGATACAAATTATCCGAAAGATCCCACGGACTATCTTGGCCAATCTGCATCTGATGATAAAGCGCATCACATTGTGAAATTAGACGCGCTACGGATTCGATTTGTTCATCATCAAACTTCGATAAGTCACCATTGGATTCTACTACGTCATTTATTAACTTCTCTTCAGCTTTTAATCCAAGAATAAATTGCTTCATTTCACTTCCATCCGATTTAAGCGCACACTTCAGTAAATCTGAAAAAATGATTTGTCGATGTTCGGCGTTCGGAGTATATGCACTTTCCTTGACGGAGCAATCTGATTCGTAAATCGCACTGCATAGAACTGGACTCTTTGCATTGAAGTAAACCGAACCATAATCACGACCGTTACTGCCACGAGTCGCCTCGATTGGACTAATTGTTTCGAAAGACACAAATTCCTTAGCAACAACCGGAATATCCTTTCTAGATAGTATCGTAAGAAGTTGTTTAATTCTTTTCTGTGGATAGTCGGAGTAAACTAGAGAAGTGGCTAAAGCGCTCTTCAGCTTCTCGCCATCAGCATGTGTCTCAATGTCATCTAACTTGTCAAGGTAATCATAATATCTATCTATAAACTCCCGAAACGTATCGGGTTTATCTCCCGAATTATTTATTCCGGTTCGTGTCATATTCCAGTCGTAGCCTTCATCATAGTTTTCTGCAATCTTTTTTCGGTCCTCCCTACTTTTCGAAAAATATCTTCGTTCTCCTGAATTAAGCAAACTACGAAACAGTGCATTGGTCTCTGCTAATTCAATAGTTCTTTCTTTTGCAGAGCTTTCGCCATTACGACAATATAATCCGTCTTCATCCAAAATTCTTTGGTATTCTGACTTCTTTTTATACAACTCTGTCTTTTGATAGATTGGCAAATCTACTATTTGGATTGCTTCAGGTGGGATACTACTAGTCGTTTTGTAATCGACACCCATATTCACAAAATCAATTAACGATGCAATTTTCTCTGATAGGGACTTATTGCTCATTTTTTCATACGAAAGGTATTCCGGTATATCATCCATCCCGATTGATTTACGTGAAAACAGCGCGACTCTTGGCTCACCATTACCAAAAACACTCCACTGTTTTTCAAAAAAGCTCATGACTTCACTACGTTCTTGGTGATTCATCCAAGTAGCTCTTGGCGGGGTATTTTCTTTAATGTTTAGCCTCATCATGTTATCACACCAGTTTTCAATCACCCTGCGTGAATCTTCATAGTTTCTCAAAACGTAAGGACCTTCTTCCTCTTTTACCTTGCGATGTCCATCGACAGAATACGTCAACCATTCGGGCCCTTCCGTAGCATATTCATAGGCTATCGCTGGATTAGCAGTGTAGAAAACAGCATTCCCCGAATAATCGCCCCATTTACGAGATGCATTACTCAAATATCCAAAAGCCAAGTGTCGTTCTGGATTATACTTGGCAACTATACTATCAATCCTTTCGATTTCATCCTTTGTTGTCGAAAGCTCATCAACAGAAAGACCCTTTTCTCTAATAGATGATTCAATCCCACTATTAAAGCCATGAAAAACAAACCCATTTCTTACTAAAGAAGATGCGACTTTATCATATATTATAGCGTCATCTCCAAAAACTGGATCGTCAGCCAGATTGTAACGAACATCATAGAAATCAAGTAATTCATCAGAATCTGAATTGTATCGTCTAGCCTCTGTTATGGAGTCAAGCAGTTTACTAGAATTTGGGTCGTGTTCTCTAATTCCTGTTATAATACCCTTACAAAAGAGCTTTTTCTTTTCATTGTCATCTTTTTCCTCTTTAAGTTTTTCAACAAGTTTTATCATTTCATAGATTAAACTATCACGGTAGTCTTCAGGATAGCTAAGTATTGCAGAATCTCCCCATAGTATCTGTGCGTAAGTCATCGTATAACCCACAAGCTCACTCGTCTGTTTTTTATCGCAATCCTTCAATAAATTCTTATATGCGTTATAATCAAATGCGTCATTCAACATTTCCGCGATACATTTACAACGCGAATCAATTTCGGAACTTTTCTCTTGTTGGTTAATTTCATCTTGAAACTTAGCCCAGCCGAACGAATCATCTTCTCCATATCCGTCGCTATGTAATTTCTCCATAATAACATTATACTATATAAACTTTCAGTAATATACATAACCGATAACGACGATATGGTTACAAGATAGATTTTGGCCGGCTTCGCCGGCAGCGCGTTAATAAATCAGGTGCGCCATCAACTGCTGGGGCTGGGGCGCGGGCAGCCCCAGCAGTGAAGTCCAGAATACCATTCACCAATATCGCGTTACTATACAATATAGAGTATTCTGGGCTTCACCCGCTTTCAGCGGGCAGATGGCGCGCCCATATTTTTTTTCGAGGCTCTGCGCTGAAATAGGTTCTAGCAGCGTCGTAAAGTCGCACCTTTAGGTCCGAGTCCCAACTAAAAAAGCCTCACTGGAGGCGTAAAGAATTAATGGTGCGCCTGACTAGACTGTGTTTTGCTTCGCAAAACACAACGCTGGGCGTCACCTCAGATAATCCGAAATAAATTTCGGATTATTCTTCGGTTCCTACAGCGTGCGAACTAACGTTCGCGACTAGTTAGTAACACGGATTAATTCAAGATTAAAAGCCGGCAGATTGGTCTTTTCTTCTTGTGAAGTGCTATTATACATAGAGCGAACAAGAAAAAAGGCCGAGATGTCGGCTTTTAACTTGAATTAATGGTGCGCCTGACTAGACTCGAACTAGCACAGCCGTGAATATGGCCACTACCACCTCAAGGTAGCGTGTCTACCAATTCCACCACAGGCGCATAACATTATTATATCATACTTTTACTACGGAGTCTTGTTTTTCGTAGTTTGCACTACCGCCCAATCTGTCACATCCGAAAATCTATCAATCGCTGTCACTAGCCTCACGTCATTACTAAAAGTCCGCACATTCTTATTATAATAATAAGTCAGATTCGGCTGATATAGTCCAATCGCCGGCACGCCTGTCACCCAATACTCTAGAAACTTCTCATATTTCTTGACACGGAGTTCTTCGTCCAAAGTATCCCGTGCGCTCAGCAGTAAATCGTCAACCAAAGTGTTGCGATAATTTGATAGATTTAGCCCTGCACTAGAAACTTGAGACGAATGGTAGTAAGGCAACAAATCCGGATCCGCCCCTAGCTCAACTTCATAGACCAAAATATCGTAATTACGTTTTGAAACGATATTTGTGATGAACTCCTGATTCTCGTCATAAACCGAAACGTTAACAGCAATGCCAAGCGACTTCAACTCATCTTCGAGAGCCGATGCTACTTGCGGCAAATAACCAGAATTCACCGTCGCCACTTCCAGATGAATCGGCTCGTCTCCGGCTATTTCGGCGATTTTCGCTTTTGCGGCTTCATAGTCCCTCGCCGGCATTTCTGGGTATTTAGTGAGCTGAATTTGAGATTGGAGCAAAGGATAATCTAGCGCCATAGTTTCTGGTGCCTTCTCCCGCAGCTTCGCTAGATCAATACCCTGCCTGATAGCGGTCCGAAGAGCCACATCTTTAATACGTTCATTTGTAGTGTTAAAGAAGATAAAGGCTCCAGAGTTCAAACTAGAATTTTTCTGAATTATGCTGCCGGAATTTATATCATCACTATCCGACCCAGAAAGCTCCGCAGTGGCCGTCACCGCACCAGCATTTATCGCTTTAATCACGCTCTCTCTGTCATTATAAACATGCACCGCAAAACTATTCAAAAGTGTTTTACCGCGATAAAAATTGGGATTCGAAGACAAATAAATCACCTGTTCGTCGTCAGAAGTGGTAGTTTCCTGTTTTGCGTTATACAGGAAAGCCCCAGATGTTACTGGTGCATTCGAAAAACTATTTTCAATTAAAGTTTTTGGATCCGTGCCATCCAAAACGTGTTTTGGTACAATCGGAAAATTCAGCGCCGAATCAAAATCCGCATAAGCTGCCGGCAAATCAAATACAATTTCGCCCTCTTCGTTGACGGAAACTTTGACATTGGATAGATTGGCGCTATAAATTGAACCAACTGCCGGATTTTTAATCAAATCTGCTGTAAAAAGTACGTCATCGTTCGTAATTGGACGCCGTCGGACCATTTCAGGTTATCGCGGAGCTTAATTTTCCAGGTCTTGCCATTTTCATCTGCTTTGATTGATTTTGTAAGACCAAGCCCGATATGCCCAGAATGATCCACGGTAGTAAGCGTAGCAAACATCAATTTACTAAGTATTTTCTCACTATCCGTAGCCGCAAAAAGTGGATTCATCGAATCAACATCACCAAGAGTAGCTTCGGTGTAAGTCCCGCCTGAAGTAAAAGCGTCTTCTGCATACGAATTCCCAAACCAAAAAGCTTGAGTAATAGCTAGCATTATTAGCGCCACTACAAGAAGAGACCATTCTAATACTAATAGTCTAATGTTTTCGATGTGCGACAATCTACTAATAAAGTTTTCTTTGATATGCTCCTTGCTTTCGCTACTAGCTTTAAGGGAAGCCCTCGAAAACTTTTTAACAATTTTTTGCCCACGCTTTTTTAGAGAATTTGCCATATTATGCCGGTATTAATAATAATCCTAAAATTGAAACCACAAAAATCACCGAAGTCACAATCGTGGTAATAAATAATGATTTTTCGAGTCCACGCCTGGTAGTATAAAGCTCACCAGAACTACCAAAACCCGCACCGAGCGAAGCGCCACGCTGCTGTAAGAGAATCAAAATGATTGTAAGAAATGCTGTTATAAATATTACTACTTCCAGGAAACTACCTATCTGCATAAAATAACTCCTTTGTAAAATTATTTTAGCATACTTTTTCTTTTGAGTAAAGAATGATAAGTAATCGCAAATCGATGGGCCTCCTCGTCAATTCGGGCAATCAAACGCGCAATGTGAGATGATGGTGATAATTCCAAACTATTCAAATCCGAGGGATTCAGAAATGGCATTACTCGAGGGCTTCCGGAGGTTACGACCGAGGATGAGGGCGCGAGCCCCGTAACGACGGGCGCGAGCGACCCGTCCCGAGAGAATGCCATTTTGAATCCCCCTTGTTCGAAATATTCTGGAATTATTAGCTTAACTTTTGCATTGCGCGAATGATCGCCCGACTTGTCGCGGCCAATCACCTTAATTCCGTATGGTTCAACCAAAGGTAAAACTGCGTTGACTTGAGTAATCCCGCCATCTAGAATTATTAAATCCGGAAAATCCCATTCCTTATGTTTTAATCTTCTAGAAATCATTTCTTTCATACTTTTGAGGTCATCATTCGTCGAAGTGCGAATTTTAAATTTACGATATTCGTCTCTCGCCGAAGCCCCATTAATAAACACCACCATACTCCCCACTGTATTTGTACCAGATTGATGCGAAATATCATAGCCTTCAATCCTTCTGGGTGGTGCATCTAGTTCTAGTAGTTTTTGTAAATCCAAAAGGGCTTGGTCCGACGAAATATCCAAAAACTCCTTGTCCGAAAACACAATTTTCTGCCGTAAAGCCTTCAACCCTTGAAGCTGGTCGCGCGCTTCAGCTGCTAGTTCGTAATTTCCTTTATCCGCCTCCGCCTTCATGGTTTTTTCTAGCTCGACAATCAGTTTGTCTCTGCCACCCTCTAGATAGCGAATGAGTTTACGCAAGTTTCTTTTATAATCACGCGCCGTAGTTTTATTAATTTCAATCCCCGGCGTTAACCCCAAATCCGTATCCAAAGTTTTGTGTCCAGTATATGGCTTTACGTAATAAGGAAATACTCTTCTTAGCATCCGCACGGCCTTCTCTACTGCCGATTTGCCGTAAAATGGCCCGACATATGTCGCCCCGTCATCTACTGGATTTCTAGTAAAACTCACATACGGCACCTCAGATTTCATATCAATCCGCACATACGAAACCGTCTTGTCGTCGCGAAGCAATATATTCCATTTAGGCATGTATCGTTTAATCATCTCAGATTCCAAAAACAACGCGTCCATCTCTGTGTCTACCACTATCCAATCCGTATCAGCAATTTCAGCCACCAGAGCCTCAGTTTTGACATCCTTCTTGGTTTTATGAAAATACTGTCTCACGCGGTTCTTTAAAACTGCCGCCTTCCCTACATAAATGATTTCACCCTCGGCGTTTTTATGAAAATAAACCCCAGGCTGTGCCGGGAGTTTATTTAGTTTTTGTCTTAAAGCCTCATTCATAATACCATTATATCACGCTTTTGGCTTTTTGTCAATAGCGACATCTGTAGCCTAACTCAATTCGCCTCTGTTTAATTCTCGGTAACATACATCGTCTTAATGAGCTCAGTGATCACTTCCGAAAAGTTCTTATACTCTAATGGCTCCGGTACATTGACATTGGTTGGATACGAGAACGAGAGGTCCGTCGTAATCTTTATCTCGCCATTATTCACCTCAGTCACAAAATACACTCTCGTGAAGTTGCTGTCACCATCTACTTCTACATACAAATCCGGAATCTGTTTGACTGCTTTTACGACGGAATCAACATCGATTTGTGCATCACTTGTGCCCATGCAGTTCAACATCTGTTCCACCATTGCCGAATCTTTAGTCTCATTGAGGAACCCTCTTAGATTCTCTTCATCGAAAACTACTAGATAAACTGGGTCATTTTTGCTCGCGATAGCTAAATCTTTATTAGTGGACCCAATGAATTGGTTCTTGCGATACGTTTCCGCCAAAGTATTTGTACTACCCCCAACATTCCCAACCAAATCAGTTAGACAGCTCAGTTGACTCTGTTCTGCATTGTTCTTAGTCATCGCATTTATCTCGTCTACCGAAATCTTTAGCCATTGCCCGTCTAGCGCCTTGACACTCTTGAGTGCGCCAGCTATAGTTCCTAGCGTGGTATCATCTTCGTCGGTATTCAAAATACCATTTACCGTCATCAAATCCTTAATAGTGGATTCAATCCCATCAATCTTAAAATATAGATTACTATCAGTCGCATACACCTCGTCGAAATTAATCTTAATATCATCACCATCTCTAAGAGTCGCCGTCAAAACTGCCGATGAGCTATTAATGAGTGAGCTCATAATCCCCTGAGATTTCAAATCAATCTTGATATTTTCAAATGGAATTTCCTTGTTTTTGATAGCCACATCAAACGTCCCATTCACCATCATTTTGTCTGAAGCTTTGCCTTCCATAATTTTTGCAATAGCGCTCGAAACCGCATCAGTTTTTTGAGAATTGGCGAGAACCAAAGCGATAGCCACGCCACCACCAATCAAAACCACTAGACCAATAATTAGACCGATAATAAGTCCAATCTTTTTCTTCTTGGGTGCCTCCACCGCTGGCGGTTCAACCTTTTCCATTGGTCGCGCCATCGGATCCGGGTTTTCCGCCGGTTTGCCAGATGGTTCAGGTGTTGGCGCCACCGTCTCCATTGTTGGCGCAGCCGGCTCTGCTGGATTGTCATTCATAAAATAACTCCTTAATTTTATTTTACCTTACATCTATTATAGCATGTTATAATAATGTTTATGGATAATTTTATAATTTCGGATATTAAAGCAAGACAAGTATTAGATTCAAGAGGTAATCCCACGGTCGAAGCCGAGGTTTATCTCGAAAACGGCGGTTTTGGTCGTGCCATTGTGCCCTCCGGTGCTTCTACTGGTTCTGGTGAAGCCTTGGAGCTTCGCGATGGTGACAAAACTCGCTTCAATGGCAAAGGGGTTTTAAAAGCTGTCTGGAACGTCAACTCTAAAATCCGTGACGTCCTCACGAATAACACTTCCGACCCCAAGATTGTCGACCAAATGATGCTAGAGCTCGATGGCACCAACAATAAATCAAATCTTGGCGCCAATGCCATTCTGGCGGTTTCTCTCGCCAACGCTAAAGCAAATGCCAAAGCCAAACGTCAGCCGTTCTATCAATACATCGCCGAACTCGCCGGTACCACTAGAAAAATGTCCATTCCGATGCCGATGATGAACGTCATGAACGGCGGCGCACATGCTTCATGGTCTACCGATTTTCAAGAATACATGATTATTCCACGTTCCGCTGGCAATATTGCCGATGCCGTGCGCATGGGTGCAGAAGTATTTCATGCTCTAAAAGATGTTTTAAAAGAACGCGACTATCCTACTACGGTCGGCGACGAAGGCGGTTACGCTCCAAAGGTGCGTGAAGGCAACAACGAACCCCTCGAATGTATCAAAGCCGCGGTCGAGAAAACCGATTATCTATTTGGCCAAGATATTGCCATCGCCATGGATATTGCGGCCAGCGAATTTTATAATGGCGATCACTACGAACTCAAAACTAATGGTGACTGGAAATCTTCCGACGACCTCATCAATTGGTACACTTGGATTGTCGATAATTTCCCGGTAGTTTCTATCGAAGATGGTTTAGCTGAAAATGATTGGGTTAATTGGCAAATCCTTACCGAGCGCCTCGGCGGTCGCATCCAACTCGTCGGCGACGATCTATTTGTTACTAATACAGAACTATTGAAAAAAGGCATCGAAACCAAATCTGCCAATGCAATTCTTATTAAACCCAACCAAATTGGTACTCTCACCGAGACTATCGACGCCGTCTTAACCGCCAAAAAAGCCGGTTTCAATACTATAATGTCACACCGCTCTGGCGAAACCGAAGATGTCTCTATTGCTCACCTCGCCGTCGGGCTTGGCACCGACCAAATCAAGACCGGCTCCCTTTCTCGTTCTGAACGTATCGCCAAATACAACGAGCTAATCAGAATCGCCGAGACCAATTCCCGCCTTGGTCTTGCCCATCCGTTTAATTAGGTTTATGAACACTAAAAGCACTAGCCTCACGAAAACCATCATAGAAGTTTTCGGAGACTTTTGGATGCCCGATTCTATTAGCCGCCTTTACCACGTCGCTAATAGCATTGGTGATATGAAATATTTCGGTGTCTTTAGGATTGATTAGTTTGAGTCCAATCATTTTTCCGATAATCTTGTCAAATCCCTTCCAATATTCTTTGCCAATTAAAAAGACTGGCATTTTTGGCATCTTGGCTTCTTGCATCAAGCACAAAACCTCCGAAAGCTCATCCATCGTGCCAAATCCCCCCGGGAAAAACACAAAAACCTTCGCACTCATCGCGAGAGCTACCTTCCTGGCAAAGAAATATTCAAATGTTAGACAATCCGTGAGATATGGGTTCGGAAACTGCTCGTGCGCGAGAGTGATATTTAGCCCAATCACGCGCCCACCAATTTCGTATGCCCCGTGCGAAGCGGCCTCCATAATTCCAGGCCCACCACCAGTAATCACTGCATGACCATTTTTTGCTAGCATCTGCCCCAGCTGAAAAGCCATTTTGCAGTATTTGCTCTCTTGCGGTAACCTTGCCGAACCAAAAATCGTCACGCCCTGTGGGAACGAACGCACAATCTGTAGCCCTCTTGTTAAATCCTTGGCATAAGCATTCGCTCGCTCGAGATCGGCAATTGAAATCTTTTTCAATAATTCTTCTTCTGCTTTTAGCATAACACTCCTTTATATTTTTTGAATCGGCATCGGATGCATCCCTTCATTACCTCTTAAAATTCCGCGATTAGCCCCAATTCTTGAAACTACCGACGTGGAATTATAAGAAGCAAAGATTAAAGAGTTCCTAAACGAGTGCCCAGATGCGAAGTGTGCCAAAAACCCAGACCCAAACGCATCGCCTGCTCCAGTCGAATCTTTAACTTTTTGGTCTTCATAGATTCCAAAACGATATTTGTCATCGCCATATCCTGCAATTCCTCCCATCGCCCCATTTGTAATTATTACAATATCGGCATAATTCTGCAAATGGTATAGCAGCTCCTCTAGAGTTACGCCAGGCACGATTTGTGCAGCCTCGGTTTTATTGACATTTAGAATATTGACAAATGATAGTAAAACGATTAATTCGTCTTTATTTTGAAGTTCCATTCTGCCAGGATTGAACATAATTTTCACGCCCATCTCGTGCGCTTTTCTAAAAAACCTCCGAATCGTCTCCATATCACCACGCAAAGTCGTGACGTACAGCCAATCCGGCTGAATTAAATCCAAATCCGTCTCCGTAAAGTTACCAAATTGTTCACTGGCACCTCGACAGGTCAAAATCGTTCGCTCACCGGTCTTCGAATCCAGCAAAATCACCGAAGTCCCCGTAGTTTTACGCTCCAATACATTTACATAGCTGCTATCAATATCTTCATTATCTAAGACTTTGATAATAGCATTTCCTCCGGCATCAGTGCCAATGTTCCCCATAAATATCGCTTCATGACCATGCCTAGCGAAAGATATGGCAGAATTAATCCCCCCGCCCCCTACTTCGTATGAAATTTTATCAATGTCGACCTTGGAACCAACCAAAACTTTGCCCAGAATTGCTTCGCCACCAATCTGCGTAGGCACCAAATCATCGTGATCTATGAGATAGATGTCTTGTAGAGCACTACCAAGCGAAACAATTCTCGCCATTATAGCACGACTCCGTTTTTGTCGATTTCCGCTACCAAATCTTGAAAAGCCTGTGCCGGATTACTAGATCTAGATATTGCCGCACCGACATTAATCACGTCGAGATCTGCATGTGCGAGAGCCCGAATATTCGTAATATTGGCGCCACCATCCCAACCAATTTCTACCTCAGGCTTCATATTGCGAACCAGCGGAATTTTTTCCATTTGCATCATGTCGGCTGGTGCACCTTGCACACCAATCTGTCCAGCGAAAATCAAAACGTGATCCGCGGCATCAATGTAATGCTTGACATTGCCAGGAAAAGTTGATGGGAGTAATGCTACTCCTACTTTTATACCGGCATCTTTCAAAACCTGAAAAGACGGCAGCAAATCTTCGCCGGCTTCGGCATGAAAAATACATAAAGACGGGCTAAGCTTCAAAATAGTGTCCAGGTGTTCGGACGGCTTCATCACCATCATATGCAAATCCGCCTCCCAGTTTTTTGGCCACCAGACATTTGTTACGTCCAGAGTTTG
The DNA here is from genome assembly GCA_017516075.1 of Candidatus Saccharimonadota bacterium. Taxonomy (GTDB): domain Bacteria; phylum Patescibacteriota; class Saccharimonadia; order Saccharimonadales; family Saccharimonadaceae; genus Nanosyncoccus. Next base: position 11,441 of record JAFWDS010000020.1, on the reverse strand, counting down.
AGCTGGCGCAAACTGCCCATCGGACACATCAATCTGTACTCTCCTCGTGAAAATATTAACGCGTTCGACCTGTTCCCGATAGTCTTGTTTGTTATCGGTTAGAATCGCCGGCACGATTGATACGGTTCTAATCATAATCTTCCCTTTCGTCTAAACGATTAATTCGCCTTACTCGGCGTTCCAAACCTTGAAAATTAGTTTCAAGAAATGTCGAAATAATTTCTTTCATTTTATCTTCGTCCATAAAATGCGCTGAAAGACACAGAATATTAGCATCATCATGTTCGCGTGCAAGCTTGGCCGATTCTGAATTATCACAATGTGCCGCTCTAACACCCTTGAATCGATTTGCCTGCATAGTTACGCCATGTGCCGAGTCGCAAATCAAGATTCCAAAAGCTCCTGGATTCTCGCGTACTTCTTTCGCTACGGCAATCGCCGGGTCGTTAAAATCATCGCCTTCATTATATTCAAAGGCGCCTTCGTCCACCACTTCTTTACCTTGTTCGGCCAGAAAATCTAGCATCCTTTGCTTTTTCTCAAATCCGCGATAATCAGCTCCGACGTAGACCGTCATTTAATTTCCTTTCCAAAATCTACCGCGAGCTCCACTAGGCGATTGGAATAGCCCCATTCGTTGTCATACCACGCTACCACTTTCACCATATTGCCGTCCACTACATCTACGAGCGGTAAATCTACAATGCAAGAATGAGGGTCGCCAATAAAATCGGAGGAAACCAATTCTTCCTCAGTCACCCCGATGATGCCCTCATAAAACGGCTCTTTAGCGGCTTTTTTAAATACACTAATTAATTCTTCTTTGGTAGTATTTCTCTTCAGTAGTGCGGTGATATCTGAGAGCGAAACTACTGGAGTTGGTACGCGTACAGATAGGCCATTGAATTTTTCTTTCAGACTCGGAATGGCGAGTGCTGCGGCTTTTGAAGCCCCGGTAGAGGTTGGTACAATGTTTTCGGCTGCACTCCTAGCCTCGCGCAAATCTTTGGCCGGAGCATCGAGAATTCTCTGTGAACCAGTATATGAGTGCACCGTGGTCATCATGGCTTTTTCGATACCAAACGTATCTTCTAATACTTTCATGATAGGAGCAATGCAGTTGGTAGTGCAAGAAGCGTTGGATAGAATCTCGTCGTCAGCGCTAACTATTTCTTCGTTTACGCCCAGCACCACGGTCTTAGCACCCTCGCCCTTGGCTGGCGCCGAAATCACTACACGCTTCGCACCAGCTTTGATATGAGCTTTTGCGTCTTCCGGTTTGGTGAAGAATCCAGTGGATTCTATCACTACATCCACACCGAGTTTTTTCCACGGCAAGTTGGCTGGATCTTTTTCAGCAAAAACCGGAATTTCTCGAGTATTGATTATAATCGAATTATCCCCAGCAACGACTTTTTTGTCATAAGTTCCATAAGATGAATCGTGTTTTAGGAGGTGTGCCAATGTCTTGGCATCCGTAATATCATTAATCGCCACGACCTGCACGTCGCGCCTGTCTAATAAAATCTTTAGTGCGTTCCGGCCAATTCTGCCGAAGCCGTTAATCGCTACTTTTACCATTTTTCCTCCTAATTGTACTTATGTCTATTGTAGCACACATTTGCTTATTTTGCAGACAAAAAATAGATTATCGATTTTTCGAGACATTTTGAAATCGCCCGATAAAAATCACAACAGTTACGGACGAGAATCTGATACTGAAATATCAGGGCGAGTCCGCCTAATCTGTTGTAATTTTTATACGGCGAGATTTCAACGTCGAGAAAAACGATAATCTATTTTTTTAACGAGCAAAATGCGCAAATGCGCGGTTGGCTTCTGCCATGCGGTGGCAATCTTCCTTCTTTTTGAAGGCAGCACCAGTTTCGTTATAGGCATCCACGATTTCAGCTTCGAGCCTCTTGGCGTATGGCATACCCTTGCGTGCACGGGCTGATTGCACTAGCCATGAAAAGGCAAAATGGAGCTGTCTATGTCCGGCAATTGGGAATGGAATCTGATAGTTCGCACCACCCACACGGCGAGATTTTACTTCAAAATCTGGACTGACGTTGGCGATAGCTTTTTCTAATACTTCTACTGGATTTTCAGACTTCAATTTCTTGGCAGCGCCTTCAATAGCAGAATAAACTGCGCGTTCGGCAACTTGTTTTTTGCCATCTAGCATGGACTTATTGATGAGTCTTTGCACCAGGATGGATTGATATTTGCGGTCAGGGTTGACTTTTCTTTGCAATGATTTAGTAGTTTTGCGTGGCATAATTACTTACCCTCCTTCTTGGCGCCGTATTTAGAACGACCCTGCTTACGACCTTGCACACCTTGGAGATCCAAAGTACCACGTACGATGTGGTAACGCACACCAGGAAGATCTGGTACACGACCACCACGTACTAATACGACGGCGTGTTCCTGTAAATTGTGGCCTTCGCCACCAATGTACGCCCATACTTCCTGGCCATTAGTGAGGCGCACACGAGCAACCTTACGCATAGCGGAGTTTGGTTTCTTTGGGGTCTTGGTAGTTACCTTGATACACACACCACGTTTAAGCGGCGCAGCTTTCTCGTAGCGTTTGGTCTTCAAAGTATTCACAATGGAGCCGAGCGCCGGAGATTTGGATTTTTTGGCAGCCTTTTTTCGAGGCTTCCTAATCAACTGATTAATAGTTGGCATTAAAATTCCTTCTTTAGATTAACATATAATATATAGTGACTTTTGACACGCTATATATAGCGTTTTAGTACCTAAAAACACCCCCAAAACACCATATCTAGTGGTCTCACTTTTGCCAGTTTGCTTACAGCAATCACAAACCAGCTGAAACTCTTAACGACATTATATCACACTTATCCTCAAAAGTCCACAAAACCGAGCACAAACGCTCTGTTATTGTTAACTTTTTAGATATAAATAGAATAGATGTCTACTTCTAAATAGTATATTTCAAAAGAGTCGTTATTAATAAGTGAGTACGCATCTAATAGTGGAGCCGTATGATTTATAGCCATATGCAGATCCTGGTTCCACACCGGAATTAAATAGTTCAAATAAATATGAATACTGATCTATCATGTGCGCAGTGGATGACCAATATTGACCTCGAGTACCTCTATCCATGGAGTGATCACCGCCGAAATAGCCTGAATATACAGTATTATTAGGGAATCTACGCCACCTATTTGATGCTTCGGCGGTATTCTGACTCCCCCCCGTGCCACCCATATCTACATCAAGTTTACCATACCCCGCAGAAAAAGTATGACCTTGTGGCAATTTCCATCCGGTAGGACAAATAGAAGTAACACCATAGTCTCCATTTGTGCGAGCTGCACTATCTGCTATAGCAGCCGCCCAGGTGTAATAGTTGCCGTAGGAATACATTGAGGCATTATTGCCGGTTGGGCTACTTGCACGGACAGAAGTATTAGTATTATTGTATCTTGGCATACGATACTCTGGATATGAAGTGGTGCCGATATTGACACTAGCGGTTCCTTCTTGGGTGCCGCTGTAGTAGAGGCTATTGGCGGCAGTGGAATCCGAGAAGTTCGCATTCTCCGTGCTGGCTAGTCCTCCGAAGTTGCCATAAGTGGCGGATGCACCATAACCTTGCGCTAGAGAGCCATCAGAGTTATGTTCGGCAGTGTCATCGAGTCGCAGATTTTCAATCATCCAACATTTCCCATCAGCCAGCTTAGCTACGGCGTAAGTATCGCCATCGCGTTCGTCAGTAAGTGCGGTGACACTAGCAAGAGATTTAGAGCCTGGAGAAGCAGGAGTAAGACTATTACATGCACTAGTTGCATCACTTGTCTGCATACTACCAGCAGATTGAACCCAAATAGCATAAAGTGGGAGTCCAGAGCTCATATCAGCCGGAGTAGTGATTGTTTCTTGTGGGCCGTAGAGGTTGCCACTATAATCATAAGTGTCGCTCCAGCCAGCAAAACCATAACCATCTCTACTGAAGTTAGATGCGAGAAGCGTGGTGGCAGTATTTGCATTTGTAGTAGGTTTCCCCATCGTCCCTTCTACTTCGGCTGGATCTAATACGTTAGCATTGTAACAAATTTTACCACTCTCGCAGGCTACTGGACCTAAAGTGGGTATAGGATTTGCCGTAGCAATAAAATTAATCACGTTATTATAATCACCAGAAGCTTGCGAAGCGCTAGCTTTGGCTGCAATTTTAAAATTAATTGTATCTCCAGTACTAGTAGCAGGAGGAGTAGCAGAATCTTTTAATGTGGCAATATTGGTAACGTCGCTATATAACGGAAGTCCATCATAAGCTTCCCAATTAGTTCTACCATCAGTAGAATAAGAATAACCCCAAGTATTGTCAGTAGTAAGACTAGCTAGACTAGCACCATAATTAATACTAGCAAAATTAGCCTCGGAGCCAGATACTTCATGTACTAAATCACGGGTATCATATGTAGTATCATTGCCCACTGTAGCATTCAAAGTATAGCCGGTGATATTATTAGTCTTTACTATTACATCTATCACATTTGAGTCAGCTGTAGTACCGGGAGAGAGACTAGGAATTAAGATATCTGCAGAAGACAAATCAATCTGCAAAGCTGGATTAAAGGTGAATTGTACTCCGACATCGGCGGAGTAGGTGAGAGCGAACACTCTCCCCACCCCCACCATCGAAATCAAAAACAAAGAAACAACCAACAATAATCGCCTATAAATTATTCTCATACCACCATTATAACACAACCATTATAATTGCAAGCAACCATAAAAACTAGTTGCAAAAATCAATTATTAACTATTCACTTTAACTAGATAATCCAACGTTGCTTCGATAATCATTCGGTTTTTGATATCCATTTTTACATTAGGATCTTTGAGTGATTTCAAAGCCTCCGGAGATTTTTTGTAGACGTCACGTAATTCGGCGATTTTTGCAGCTACAAGTTCATCGGAAACTGCAATTTTTTGCTCCACCGCCAGAGTTTGCAAAGCCAAAGAAGCTTTTACGCGCACCTCTGCGGCTTTGCGGGCTTCCTTTTCCCAACTCTCTTCGGTTTCATTATTTGCTTTCAAGAAGTCATCAAAACTCATCCCTTGCTGAGTGGCATTTCTAGTCATATCGTCACGAATCATGCGCATTTGGTCATCAATCAAAATTTCTGGCGCAGGGACTTTGGACTTTTTCACTAAAGCTTCTACTAATTTATCCTTGAATTGTTCTGACAATTTATGTTCGTTCTGAGCTTCCAAGTTTTTCTTAATGTCGGCCTTGAGCTCGTCAATAGTCTTGAATGGTCCGCATTTTTTAGCTAGTTCATCATCAATTGGAGCCTTAGTTACTTCATTGATTTGCTTTAGTAATACTTCAAACACGGTCTTAGCACCAGCCAATTCTTTTGCGCCATAATCTTTTGGAAAAGTCAGCTCGAGGTCAAACTTATCACCAGGCTCGTGTCCTACAATTCCCTCTTCGAATCCAGGAATAAAAGTATTGGATCCAAGTGTTAAATGGTAATCTTTGGCCGCACCGCCATCGAATGCTTTGCTATCTTTCTTGCCAACAAAATCGATAATCACTTCATCGGTTAGCTTGGCGGGGTGTCGTGTAACTTTCTTTTCGGCATAAGATGTAGCGATATTGTTAAGAATCTCATCGATATCCTTAGCCGCGACCTTGGCTTCAGGCTTTTTGACGCCTAAATTTTTGTAATCGCCCAGCTTAACTTCTGGTACGATATCTGCCGTCGCAGTATATTCCAGAGTCTCATCCGGTACATATTTTGTAACATTAACAGTGGGAAGCACTAATGGTGACTTCTCGACTTCTTTAAAAGCGTTTATTACAGTTGTGCGTACAGCAATATCGGCCGTTTCGGCGTTCAGGTCATTATCAGGAATAAATTTTTTGGCGACCTCAGCTGGTACCTTGCCCTTACGAAACCCTTCCACCTTGACATCCTTAGCCAACTTCTCCAAGGCCTTGGTTTTGGCGGTTTTTAGATCTTTCGCATCGAGTGTCACGGTCAACTCAATCCGAGAGTCAGAAATCTTTTTTGACTTTGCTTTCATTATAAACTCCTATTTGTACATATTATACCATAATTCTAGGTAGACTGGTATCACGAAAATGTGTCAATGTAAACTTGGAAGTCGCACCTAGCTTGATATCTGGGTTTAGTATTCCATTTTGATCAAACAGATTTTTAATCTTTTCGTATAAAAGACGCTCTGGCTCTGGCATGTCGGCATTCGTTACTACAGCTTTTAATCTGCCCTCTGGTGTGCCACCCGCTAGCATCCCAGCCTGCCTATCTATAATATATGCTCCAGCCTTCAAGAAAGTCGTGGCTTTTTTGCGATAATCTTCACCTTCCAAATCAAATTTCGGTCTCAAACTATAATTAGAAGCCCCAAACGACCCATATAGCTCCAAGTCTAAATCTAGTTTTTCTTGCAAAATTCTTAAATCGCCTAGAAAGCTCGCTACATTCCAACTCGGCAAATAAAAATCTGTCAAAATCGGCACACGTTCGCCATTTTTGACATAGTTTAGATAGTTCGTTAGAGAGTTTTCGAATTCATTCAAAATGTTTTTATTGTTTGGGGTTTCAAAAATGAATTTCGCGGTCCTGGGTAGTGTATTGCGAATTTCAGCGATTTTTTTGGCATAGTAATTTCCTCTTTCGTCAAAACTACAAAACACCGCAAAGCCATCATCAAGTTTACGAATAATTCCATCCAGATTCTTGCCGGTTTCCTTTGCATCCATAATAATATTAATATCGTAAAGATTTAGCTTACGCGGCTTAAACTCTTTCACGATTTCCATGTATTTTACCGCTGTGCCAATATCTTTGAAAGTTGCGACTATTCGAGTATTAGGATTGCGCAGCGGCATTGCTTTTAGGATTACTTCCGAAATAATTCCAAGGGTTCCTTGTGCCCCAAAGAACAATGGCATCAAATCTAGAGTTTCCTTTTTGGCGAGTTTACTCACACCAGGATATCCAACGCGGCTATAATCATCGCGTCCGAGTTCAGAAATGAGTTTTTCGTTTTCTTTCAGAATCTTGGAAACTTTACGATACAATTCACCTTCAAATGATTTCTCTACAGCCTTCTTTGCGACGGCATATTTTTTGAGCCGCTCCGTCTGAAGACACTCGCCATTTGCTAGGACCACTTCAATTCTTTCTACGAAATTATATATGCCGCCGTATTTACCATAACATTCGTCTACAGGACTATTAGAAATCAAACCGCCAATTGTCTCGTCCTCGTGGCCATCAATTGGTATCATTAATCCGGATACCGAAAGAGCCGTGTTTAACTCACGCAGGGTTATACCAGCCTGTACTCGCACCAACCTTTCGCGCGAATCAATTTCTAACATCTTGTTGAGTTTCTTGGTCGAAATAATAATACCATTAGAAATCGCCGCACCGCCTTCATCTAACCCGGAGCCTCTCGCTGTCACTGCAACCTCAATCTCTTTAGTTGCTAGCTGATTAAAAAAACTCAGCAATTTGCGAATATCGCTCGTAGATTCTGGAAAAGCCACGAACTTCGGCTTAACTTTTAGTGCCGAGCGATCCGTAGAATACTCTTCTAGAATTTCTGGGTTATCAAAAACATTTCCAACCGTTAACTGATTCAAATATTTGGCAATTTTACCCATTCTGCTAATGATTATAGCACATAATTATTATTTTTTAGCTAGTTCTGGCGTGTCTTTTGGCTTATTCTCTTTCGTGTTTTCTGGTTTTTTGAAAATCAAATCAATTTCCAAAGTTTTGCCACTTGGCCCAAACAACACCGGGATAAAACCGACATATGTATAACCCTTTTTGTTGACATACTCATCAATCACGTCGCGATGTTCTTTGATGTCGGCATTGATTAGTTTGTTGTTGGCATACTTTAGCCTGACGTATTCCATAAACCTCCTTTGGTATTATTATAACATGATATAATTATTCAAAGAAAGTGGAGGTTTTAAATTGTCGATTATCAAGCAGGTAAAAGAATTTGTTCAGCTAGATATCCCTGATGATTTTTTGATTGCTCTAGTTTTTGAAATGTCGCGCTTTGCTGACAAAAGCTTCACCGCCGAAATCAAAAAGCTTCAAAAAAAGTACAATGTCGTGATTGACACGCCTACTAGAAAGCTTCTCCGCAAAAAATTCTATTATGGCTCTTTTTATTTGTCAGAGACTCCATATAACATCCCAACCTACTCTTATAAAGAGCCCGAAATCGAAGAAGCTTTTGCGGATTTCTATCATCGTCTAAAAACCTACGACCCTGACAAAATCATCTCTTCCATGCAAAAGCGCATCGAAGACTTAAAAAACAGTCAAGCATCCGATAGCCATATGGCTGAATGGTTAAAACAATACGATAAACGTAGAGCCAATAAGCTTTATTCTATGACCGTCATCAAACTAGACCAGGAATTATTCAAATCCTCCAGATATAATCAATCAATTCTCACTGACTTTATTGTCAAAATCTACGATGCACTCGAAAACTATCGCCATCTCGCCATTGTAGTTGAAGGTGAAATATATGACCAACAAAAGCATTGCATCACTTGGGAGCTATTATACAAAGCCGGCATCTTTGCCGAAAACTTCATTCAGTTCAAAGATAAGTTTGGCCCCTTCCACAAAGACCAGCAAATAAAAAACCTCACCGAGTTTTTAAAATCTAGAAAGGTTAAAAACTCCGCCTCGCTCGCTGCAAACTTCTATGATTCGATTTCTACCGGCTTCAAATACGAAGATTGCTACATTAGTGATAATCAGTACACCAAAATCCTCATTTACAAAAAAATCCAGCTCGACCAATCGCATATCCCTTGCCCATCTTGTAATACCATCATCCAAAGCGGTAATTCCTATCCCGAAATGTTTTTAAGAAGCTGGGAATGCAAAAATCCATCCTGCCCCGACCGCAGTAAGTCTGGTCGCGGTAAACGTTTCGACGAATACGGCACGTATCGCTATTTCAAACTAGTCGAAAAAAACGAAAACAATCTCGTCAGCCCCACGCTCTACCAAAATTTTCATCGTGATATTTTCTCTGCCAAAAATGAATGGATGGGGTTTCTCATCAAAGAATACACTTTCTCCAAAGAAAACATCTTCTTGTACAATTGCACGGCCAAAAAACTCTATCATCGCAAAATCGTTAGTCCCAAACTTAAAAAAATGACCGCGCCAAATAATGCGGTCGCAGGTTACGACGACCTTCCAATTGTTAAATTCTACCGCGAAGTTCTCAAAAATAAATCTTTCAAAACCGGTAAGCAAAAAATAAAAAGCGACCTAGAAGTCATCAATGCAGATTCGTCTGAATATTTGCAATCGCTTGCTCCCGGCCAAATCGGTACCGCTATTACTTCGCCACCATATTATAATGCGCGTGAATACTCCAGTTGGAGCACGCTAATTATGTACTATGTCGACATGCTGATTAACTCACGCGCCGTCTACAACGCGCTTGCTCCAAATTCCTACTATTTGTATAATATCGGCGATATTGTTTCCGAAGATAATATTTATGTAGTCTCCAACATGTCAAAACGCCGCGCCCAGCTCGGATTTTTATCCGCCATGGTTTTCGAAATTGCCGGCTTTACTTTAACTGGCAATATTATTTGGGACAAAGGCGAAGTCCAATCCAAAAGAAATTCCACCATCAATCTTGTTTCCGGCTACGTCAAATGTGTCAATTGTTATGAACACATTCTAGTCTTCAGAAAAGGTCCATTTGCGAAACTCAGCAATTCCGTAGAATGCATCACGCCAGTCATCAAAATCAATAGCAAAGGCGAAAATACTTATAAGCACACTGCGCCTTATCCACTAGATTTAGTCGAGTTAATTCGCCCATATCTCAACCAAGATTTGTATGTCTTAGATCCATTTCTCGGCAGTGGCACCACATTAAAATGGTGCAAAATCAACGGTTTTAAAGGCGTCGGCACCGAACTCAACGAAACCTATTATGAATTGTGCAAGAAAAACTTATTTTGATTTTTTAGCATTTTTTGACGTTTCTCGTAACGGATTTTTTCCTTTTCGAAAAATTCATCCAAATCGTAATCTTGTTGTAGCATATTAGAATAATGATACGACCAAAAAATATTGGTCGGTCTGCCTGGCGAAAGAATGCATTTTTTCTTTTTATCCCAATAGTACCTTTCGTGTACTACTGCCTCAGAATGCGTCACATCAATACTGTCACCTTCCCGCGTTTTTTTGTCAAATTCATCGATACTAATCTCTTTCATTTGAATTGGATCTAGCAACCGGCCAGGCAGAAAAGAAACTGAATAGTGGTTTTTTACAAAATCAAAAAGATTGCCACGATAATTTTTGAAATCATATTCAATCTTTTTTAGCGCTTCTTTATATTTTTTCATTAAATCTACGTATTTTTTCCATTCCTCATGAGACTGATTTTTTAACTCGTTCCCATTAATGCTAACCAGTACATAATAAATCATCACAAGATAAATATCTTCGATCACGTCGCTCGAAGCATAATCGCAAGCTGGATTAAATAAAGTCAGGTTATTATGAGCGTGGGTCTGAATCGTATCTTGCTGACCACCGCGAATCGAAACATATAAAAACCCGCTCCAAGTCTCATTGCCTTGCCCTTTTCTAGTGATATTTTGCTTGAGGGCATAATCTTTGTAATTGCTCTTACTGATTATTACTTTTTGACCATTGTATTCTACTTCTGTATTGTTTGTCAGCTTCTTAAACGCCTCTCGCGGCACCGAGGACGAAGAACTCCCATCTTCAGTTTTGATTGAGATAATCGCCGAAACGTTTTCATTGCTCCCCAACCTCGCCTTTAGCTTCACAAAAAGCGGATCACTATAATTCTCTTTATTGAAAAAATCATTATTAATAAACTCTACGACTATTCCACCTTCAAAAGAATCCAGCTGCTCAAAAGTCATATTATTGTCCTTTACGGCTTTCCAGGATATGAGGCATCGGTTTTTCCTAGGGGTTCTGTTTTGCCACAAATCCTCAGGTACGGAATGCCGACCGGTTTTGCTACAGATGTTTATAAGTTTGTTTTCTATATTGTTGCCATATTTCGTCAAAAACCTGAGCGCTTTCAGTCTTAGAGTTTTCTTTTCATCCAAAGTAATAGCTACATTATTCATATTTGTATTATATAATATAATTTATCTCATGTCAATTGTGCCGTATTATCTCACAACCTTTGCAACATAAAAGATGGCTCTTGCCGTCAAAAAAGGTAGGCTCTATACTTAAATTAACATCACTTAAATAAGAAAGGACCTACCTATGTCATATTGTACAGGTAAAAACATAGAAAAATCAAGAGGGTTAGCTATGAAAATGCTGGTTATAGAGAAAAAACCAGTAGGAATAGTAGCG